>NZ_PCMX01000053.1:0-74757 GCF_002530675.1 Flavobacterium columnare NBRC 100251 = ATCC 23463 | reverse complement strand
TCTTCACCAAGGAGTTATGAAGCACCTAGAAACTATGAATCTTCACCAAGGAGTTATGAAGCACCTAGAAACTATGAATCTTCACCAAGGAGTTATGAAGCACCTAGAAACTATGAATCTTCACCAAGGAGTTATGAAGCGCCTAGAAACTATGAGTCTTCACCTAGATTTTATAATAATGGAGGGCGTAGATAACCATAGTTTAAGATTCAAAATTTGTTAAATGCTACTTTATATTTAAGGTTTTATAAGTAAAAAAATGAAAAAGTTTTATTTAGTATTTATTATTCTTATAAGTTTTTTGAATAGTAATGCACAAGGAGTAAAAGAAGCTCTGCAATATTCCATAATAGATATGAATGGAACCGCTCGATTTAGAGCCCTAAGCGGTGCTTTCGGTGCTTTGGGAGGAGATTTGTCAGCGATAAGTATAAATCCAGCTAGTTCTGTCGTATTTGCAAATAATCAATTTGCTTTTACCCTGAATAATAGATACAATGGTATTAGAACTCAATATTTTGAAACAAATACAAATACCAATACGGGTAATTTGACTTTTAATCAAATTGGAGGGGTTTTTGTTTTTGAAAATAACAATAAGTATTCCGATTGGAACAAATTTGCTTTAGCGTTGAATTATGATGATCAAGCAAATTTTAAAAATACTGTAGCTGTATTAGGTGAAAATCCAATAAATTCTATTGATAAATATTTTTTAAACCATGCAAGAGGGATGCGCTTTTCTGATATTGCAGGTTTAAATTATGATCAAATGGGCTTTACTCAAAACCAAGTAGCTCTAGGTTATAGGTCTCAATTATTAGATTATGATACGGTGAATAATGTGTTTTATGCTAATGTTTCACATGCTTCTGATGGTAAGAAATATACGCAACAAAGTTACATAAGTAATACAGGATATAACGGTAAATTAGCTTTTAATTTTTCTACCGAATATGATAAAAAATGGATGTTAGGTCTTAATTTAAACGCACATTTTTCTGATTATACACAACAAAAAACATTTACAGAAAAAAATGACAAAGCATATTATTCAAAAGGTGCTACGATCAATGAGGTGTTATTTTATAATGAATTAACAACAAAAGGTTCGGGGTTTTCATTTCAAGTAGGGGCTATTTACAAACCCGTTGCAGGGTTGAGACTAGGACTTACGTATGAATCGCCTACTTGGATGGTTTTAGAAGATCAACTAATACAAAGAATTTCTACTTCGGGAGTAGTTGTCAAGCCGGTAGGAGGAAGTACGACTTATAGTCCTGTTGTTAACAAAGTAGATCCGAGAACAACCATTATTTTTGCGCCCTATACAGTCGTTACGCCTAGTAAATGGAGTTTTAGTGGGGGGGTATGTTTTTGGTAAACAAGGGTTTATTAGTTTTGATTACAGTGTAAAAGATTATTCTTCGATTATTTTTAAGCCTATTAACCAATTTAATAATCCAAATGAAAATAATTCTAATAATATATTTTCAAATTTGTTTAGAACATCTAATGAGTTTAAAGTAGGTGTTGAGAAAAAAATAAAACAATGGAGTTTACGTGGAGGGTATAGATATGAAGAGTCCCCTTATAAAGATAAAAGTTTAATGGGCGACTTAGTTGGTTTTTCAGGAGGTTTTGGCTATAATTGGGGAGGGACAAAATTAGATTTTGCTTTTTCTACTTCAAAAAGAAATTATAAAGAGTTGATTTTTGAAGGAATTCCTGATTTTGTTAGTTATTCTAGAAGAAATAATAATGCAACCCTAACACTTTCATTTGAGTTATAAGTAAATTAAATAAAAAATATAAAACCTCTTGTTTATAAAGACTAACAAGAGGTTTTGCTTTAAAGTAATAGGTGTTTTTGAATTAGAGTGTCTTATCTTTCAAAATTTTATCGTAATTTTGCACTCCAATTTTTTACAGTCATGAGAACCAAGTCGTTAAAAAAAAATAAAATCAATGTAATTACCTTAGGTTGTTCTAAGAATGTATATGATAGCGAAGTCTTAATGGGGCAACTAAAAGCTAGTGGCAAAGACGTAGCACATGAACAAGAAGGGAATATTGTAGTAATTAATACTTGTGGTTTTATTAATAATGCTAAAGAAGAATCGGTTAATACAATATTAGAATATGTAGATAAGAAAGAACAAGGTTTGATTGATAAAATTTTCGTTACAGGATGTTTATCGGAAAGATACCGTCCCGATTTAGAAAATGAAATTCCAGACGTAGATCAGTATTTTGGAACGACAGATTTGCCTTTGCTTTTAAAAGCTTTAGGGGCTGATTATAAACATGAATTATTAGGTGAACGTTTAACGACTACACCTAAAAATTATGCGTTTTTAAAAATAGCAGAAGGATGTGATCGTCCTTGTAGTTTTTGTGCTATTCCTATTATGAGAGGAAAACATATATCGCAACCTATAGAAAAATTAGTCAAAGAAGCTGAAAATTTAGCCAAGGACGGTGTAAAAGAATTAATTTTAATTGCTCAAGATCTGACTTACTATGGATTGGATTTATATAAAAAAAGAAATTTAGCAGAATTACTAGAAAACTTAGCAAAAGTAGAAGGTATAGAATGGATTCGTTTGCATTATGCTTTTCCTACAGGGTTTCCTATGGATGTATTGGATTTAATGAAGAGAGAGCCTAAAATTTGTAACTATTTAGATATCCCTTTACAGCATATTTCAGATAAAATTTTAAAATCAATGCGTCGAGGTACTACGTATGAAAAGACAACCCAGTTGATAAATGATTTTAGAAAATTAGTTCCTAACATGACCATCCGTACAACACTTATTGTGGGATATCCAGGCGAAACAGAAGAAGATTTCCAGATACTTAAAAATTGGGTTGAAGAAATGCGATTTGAGCGTTTGGGTTGTTTTGCCTATTCACATGAAGAAAATACAACGGCGTTTGAATTGGAAGATGATGTGCCAGATGAAGTAAAACAAGCACGTGCTAATGAAATTATGGAAATTCAGGCTCAAATTTCATGGGAATTAAATCAAGAAAAAATAGGACAAACTTTTAAATGTATTATAGATCGTAAAGAAGGGGCTTATTTTGTAGGAAGAACAGAATTTGATAGCCCAGATGTAGATAATGAGGTATTGATAGATGCTTCTAAGTTCTACTTAAAAACAGGAGAGTTTGCAACTATTACTATTATTGATGCAAGCGAGTTTGATTTATATGGAGAGCCTGTCTAAAAAATAGCAGGTTATTGATAAAAAAGCGGTATACAAAAAGGAAGTAATTGCGTTGTTTGGACTATCTAAAAAACAGAGAGGTCATAATGCCTTCAACAATAGAAGAAGAGCATCTGAATGTTAAATATTCTTTTTTTATACAGCTTTTTTATGGTAATGTGGTCAAAAATGGTTGGTAATTTTTGATTTTAAATTGCTTATATTACAACATCAAATTCAAGAGGAAGTTGGCTCTGCTGAGGAGCAACCAACCAGCAATAAGTTTGATGATTATACGATAATTAAAGGATAGGTTTTAATCTATCCTTTTTTAATTATCGGTAATCAAATATGGCTAAAAAAACCTATTTTTGCATTTGATTTTTATAGTATCGTATAAATACCATCTTAAAAAGTTCTTTTTGTTTTTTATACTTAATCCTCTATGAATATTTAGATTCCCTTTCAAATGTCCAAAAAATGATTCAAGAGCATTAGTTGAATTTGGTATTTTATCATCTTTAAGATAGGTAAAGATATGTGATAATGCTTTTTTAATTACAGTAAATGATCTTCTAACCATTTTATGAGTATACCAATATTTTTTACTTTCGATTTTATATGATCTTTCATTAAGATAGTCTCTTTTTTCTTCCCAATCTATAAGCTCTATTAACCATAATTGTCTTTTGTGTTGAGAATTAAATCTGATGGATTTTAATTACAATTTGCTTTAATTCAAAGCCTGATTTGTGTTTTGGATTAGCGGTGAGCCAAATTTTACACATTCTTAAATATGTACTAAACACCTTTGAAAAGCTATGTCAGGGCAAATTCTTTGTATCGCTTTTAATACAGATTTATCACCATCAGAAGTAATATATTTTATAGTAATCCCTAGATTTAATAAATTTTGTAAATCTTCTGCAACTTCTTCATAATTTTCGTTATCAGTTATTCTATAAAGTTGAGTAGATTTTAAATGAAAATTTCTATAAACTACTAAGCAAATATCATTAGGAAGATAAGTCCCATCAATCATAAAATAAAAATCATCAGTGGAACTAAACTCTAAAACAGGAGCTTTAGATAACATTTTAGAAAAATAACGTTGTAAAGTACTTTTACTGTAACCAGATTCAAGTGAAATTTTATCAAAAATATCTTTACCGATTATCCAGTTTTTAAACCAAATCTCTTTATTAGAATCTGAAACTGATTTATTATTTGAAGTAAATAATTGACCACAATCATTACACTTAAATCGTTGCTTATTTTCTCTTATTCCCCACTTTATCGTATTGAGGCTTTTCCAAGTTGGATATCTCTTTTTTTGAAGTTTTCATAAATAAAAAAAGTTTATTGAAACAAATTTCAATAAACCCTTCGGAATATCATATTTTAGAATGCTTTACAGTATTTTTACCAACCCTTTTTGACTATTAAACCATATTTTACAATACTTAACAGCTATTTCACAAATTACACCATTTAAACTTTGAATTTTCTTTTTAAAAATAGGATATCTACAAAAACAACAAAAATTAGTGTTGGTTATCGATGCGCTTCGTGCTCGAACGAACGATGATTTCAATTATATACTCAACCGTCTGTTCAAGTTGTTTTTAAAATGAAAAAAAACGTATCGAGAATTTTACTTTTTAATCTAGTATATTTTAAGTTTAAATGATATTATTTTTGACTATTAAACCTTATTTTCCTCTTATTTCGGAAATAAAAAAAGGCTGTCTGAAGAGGTCATAATCTTATCATTTCCATCAAAAGAGAGAATTACATAAGAATGATAATGTAATTTCTCCTGTCATTAAAACAACCGATTAAACGTTAAGTTTTGACTTTTCAGACAGCCTCTCTAAATTAAATACTTATTAATTTATATAACTATTTCCTTTTCCATTAACTTCAAAATTCACATAAGGAGCATCTCCTGTTGCAATAGTACCTCTTACTCTAAAAGGACCTTGTAGTTTTTCAATAGAAGGACGTACACTATTATTGTATAACTCTGATTCTGTTATTTCTTTAAAATCAACTAAAACATTATTGGTTCTAAACTGATCCCAAGGTGCATAGGTTCCAAAACTTACTGTTTTATCATCTATAGTATATGCTATTTGGTTAAATGTACCTGTTGACGCTCCTGTTTTATGAACTGCTAAAACATATCCGTATTTTTTTACTGGAATAGAGGTTGGTGGTGTATTGTAAAAATAACTACCATACCAAGGAGTATAATTTTTTAATACAATTTCTCTATCTGTATTATTGAATATGATAATTTTGGCACAATTAGCTATACCGTAATCTGATTTTAGTTTATCCACTGCTTTTTTAGCTTCATCATAAGTCTTCGCTGTGTATAAAGTTTCTTCACATTCTGAGTAGTTTGATACTCCATTAACATTAATAGTAACATCAAGGTTTGATTCAATATTTACAGCAGTATATTCTATTGGGTATCCTGGGTTTTGTTTAGAAACCTCTGCTCCATTCACCACAAAGTCTCTTACTTTTTCAAAATTTCCTGCAAAAGCCCCAAATGCTGAATCTAATCCACCAGTTGCGCTACCTCCTAACTGTTTTGCATATACTTTTGTATTTTGAAATGTACTGGCATATCTTAACTTTTGCTCGGCTGTTATGTTTGCAGCTGGATTTTTATAAGCAAAGTTTAAAGCTTGTTCCATTTCAAAAGAACTTTCATCGGATTCGTAAACTAAAGTATATAATCTACCATAGGTTACAGATGATATATAGGCAGCTGGATTTTTTTCTCCTATATATTTATCAAATTCAGATCTTGGATACTCTTTTTTTATCCAACCAAAATCGCCTTGAAGTCCTGGTTTTGCTAATACTGATACATTAAAGAATTTTTGTTTAAGCGTAACAGCGTAATAAGTCTTGTTTTTCTTAAAGTTTATTCCCAAACTCGCTGACAAACCTGCTGCCGGTCCTGTATAACCAACCCCTACGGCTACTTGTAATTGCTTGCTATCGTAGGTTCTCTGAATTTCAACAGCATAATTAGCAGGAAACTTTGTTCCTGATTCATAGTATCCATCTAGTATTTTTTCTAAGGCTCCTTGTACTTTTCCTGCCGTTGGATTTTCTACATTCATGCTTGAAGGTTTTGATGAACTTGCTGAAAAAGCATCTACTTTTACTTCAATTGAATTTCTTCCTGTTCCATCAATAGGAATAGACGCTAGATTTCCTGATACAATAGTTCCTCCTTGCACAATGTTTCCTGGCCACAGCAAATGAGCTCCTCCTCCTAATTTTGAAAAATTTTCAAATGTCTTATCATAGCGTTCTTCAATCGTTTTACAGCTTGAATAGCCTCTTTCATTTGATGATGGAGAAAGGATTCTTCTACTAATTTTTAATTCTGTTTTAGGACCAGCATAAATCCCTTTGTCATTAAGAGCTTGACTCTCTTTTGGGGATTCATTGGTCACAACGTCTTCGTTGTTACAACTTAAAACGGACATTTGCATTACTAGTAGTAATGCCAATCTAGCATTTGGTTTTAAAAAATTCATACACATCTATTTGTAATTATCTAATCAATAAGCTTATTTTTTATTTTAAACATTATATATAACTCTAGTTATTTTTGGATAACTTCAAGAAATTACCGTAAAACAACGTCTTTTACAATTTCTCCTCCTAACTCTTCGTTTATCATTTTTATAATTTTATCTTTTCCATAACTTAATTCTTCTCTTAAAACGGCAGATGTTAATTCAACATATAAAACAGAACCTTTTAATAGAACTCCTTGTGTGTAATAATTCACGCCATTTCCCATTAAATTTTTCCAAGCATCAACTACCGAAATTTGATTTAGCCCTTTCTCTAATTTGTTTGTTTGAATAATCTGTTTTAGTATGTCCCCTATTGGGCTGTCATTATTTAATCGTTTTGCCATCTTCCATTACTTTTGCGTAATAATTTTCATTTCCATTTTCTGCTTCTAAAATCATTTCTTGGTCTGTAATTTTTAGCAATTTATCCTTGTGTTTTCCAAATTTGGAACTAAATTCTAAATAAATCTCACCTTCTTTTTCTATTCCTTTTATTGTTTCTTGTAAATCGTTAATTAAAAATTTACCTGTAGGTTGCCAACGTACTTTTTTATGAAATCCTTGCTTTTCTGTGAATTCAAAATAATCATAATTTTCATTTATTACATATTTTTTATCCTCACCTTCAACGACTTCTACTTTTTCTATTTGCCAATAACCATTTAACTTATTCAATTCTTTTAATTCTATTTTTTTAGTACATGAAATAACTAAAAAAACAAACAGAATATTACACGCTAACCTCATATTTGTCCCTATTAATATGTGGTCTAAAGTAAGGAGTATTAAACTATAATAAAACTATTTTACAGGATTTTTTTAAAAAAAAGAGTCTTTTTTTTCTGTTTTTTTATCAACAATAAGCATAAGAAACAGGTTTAACCTACTATCGTTTTATAGGTAGTTAAGCATCTTTCACGAGCTATTTTATGATCTACCATAGGTTTAGGATACTGAGGGGTTTCTAACTCTGGAATCCATTTTTTGATGTATTGTAAATTGGGGTCAAACTTTTTAATCTGCTCGGTTGGGTTAAAAATCCTAAAGTAAGGTGCTGCATCTACCCCACTCCCAGCAGCCCATTGCCAGTTGCCTACATTACTTGATTGCTCATAATCTAATAATTTTGTAGCAAAATAAGCCTCACCCCAACGCCAGTCTATTAATAAATGTTTGCATAAAAAACTAGCCACAATCATTCGTACACGGTTGTGCATGTGCCCTGTTGCATTAAGCTCTCGCATACCTGCATCTACAAAAGGATAACCTGTTTGTCCTTGACACCATTTTTGAAAAAAAAGCTCATTATTTTCCCATGGTATATGATCATATTTATCCTTGAAACTCTTGTGAACTGTATGAGGAAAATGCCACAAAATTTGCATAAAAAATTCTCTCCAAATCAGTTCGTTTAGAAACGTTGGGTTTTCAAAGGTGCGCACATATTCTACTAATTTTCGTATGCTTAAAGTTCCAAAACGCAAATGAATGCTTAATAATGAGGTTCCTGGTAAACTGGGATAATTACGAGTGGCTTCGTAATGGGTTATCAACGCATCTGAAATATTATATTTAGGGAACACAATAGTAGTAGGCTTAAAACTAATGTCCTTTAAACTTAAAAAAGGGTAATTATGTGGTATTATTTTATGTATTAATTTTTCAGAGGGGTAATATGGTAATTGTATTGTATTTAAGTTTTCTTTCCATTTTTTAGAATAGGGTGTATAAACCACATAAGGTGTTTGATTGTTTTTTAATATTTCTGTTTTTTCAAAAATAACTTGATCCTTACACGTTTTAAAGGCTACTTGGTGTGATTTTAGTAGTTCATTAATGGCTTTATCTCGTTTTCGGGCGGCTGGTTCATAATCATGATTTGTATAAACATTTTCAATTTTATGCTTTGTTATAAGTTCTGAAAAAATTTCTACCGGATTGCCATAAAAGATAGCTAAAGATTTGTTTACTGCTTTAAGCTGCCTGTTAATATATTGTAACTGTTCATGAATAAACGAAACCCGAGCATCCGTTTTTTCTAATTGATTTAAAATAGTAGTATCAAAAATAAAAATAGGTAATACGCTCTGGTTTTCTTGCAAAGCAAAGTATAAGGCTGCGTTGTCCTCTACTCGTAAATCTCTTCTGTACCAAAAAATTGTCATTTTTAATTAATTATTGAAACATGTTAGCTAAAATACGGTATCGACTCTCGAAAATAAAACGCACTTTATTAGACACCCACCATCCTGCAATTAAATTACCTAGCAGCCCTAAGGGTAGTTTAAAATTAACAATATCGGTCATTAATACGTTTCCTTGTGGTGTTTTTTCAAAATGATGTTCATGATGCCACATAGTATAGGGACCAAAACGTTGTTCATCTACAAAAAATTTTTGGTGCTCTAAATGTGTAATTTCGGTTATCCAATTATTTTTTAAAAAAGGGAAAACACCTATTTTGTAGGTAATAATTTGCCCCGCATAGGTAGTATTACTGGGGTTATTAGTAATACGAAAATCCATATCCTTAGGCGTAATTTTATCAAGATTTTTGGGCAAGGTAAAAAAATGCCATGCTTCATCTAAACTAATAGGTAGTATTTGCTTAGAAGTTAGGGTATAAATACCTGATTGTTTTTTTATGCTAATATTCATCTTTTTTAATTTTTATAGGATAATTGAGTAGTATAGTTCCATTTTTCTCTAAGATATTCAAACAGGAGTACGCTACTATAAAGCATTGTAAAACAATAAAAACTGTCTTCTAAAGGCATGGTCCCTATTTGAATATTTAAGTTTTCGGTATTGTTGTAATAAACAACAGCTTGCGGGGTAAACATTCCTGTAAGTGCTGAATTAACTAAAAAAAAAGGAATGTAAATAATAACAAAACTTATATAAAACTGACGAGCATAACGCCATTGATATACGCTTTGTAAGAACATAATTAATGCAAAAAGACCTAAGCTTGAAGCGGTGTATCTTTTTTCTAAATTAAAAAAAAGTAATAATACGCTAATAATGAATAAACAAACACTTATGCTTTGGGTTGCTTCTTTAGTCAATTTAATATAAGGAAAAAAATAACACATGGCATAATGTATAAAGTTACTAGCATAGGGTATTAGCAAGAAAAACAACCATTCTTCTATGGGTAATTTCAAAAAGCGAATACCCATTAAGTAGGTGTTATTAAAACCCCAAATTTCTTGATAGGCAAAATAAATATCCCAAGCAATAAAAAACAACCCTACGACAATAATGGATAGAAAATAAGGTTTCCAAAAACGAATAAAGTGCATCCATTTCTTCTCAAAACTAAATAGAAAAGGAAGGGCAAAACTGGTTATATCTAATATGAAGTAGTAGTATTTTTCCACGATTTTAATGTTTTGTATTCAATTTTCTAGCTTCTTTAAAATATTTAATGGGTACAAACAACATTCCAAAACATTCGCCATCTGCTTTACCTAGGTGTTTGTGGTGTACTTTATGGGCTTTTCTTAGCCCTCGTAAATACCAATTATTTGTGTTTTCAAACCATTTGAATCGTCTATGAATAAGAACATCATGGATTAAAAAATAGGCTAATCCGTAAAAAAAGATGCCTAATCCTATAAAAAAAAGTGTATTTATCCCGTTGTTTGCTCCAAAAAAGAACAATAAAATGCTTGGGGTGGCAAATACTATAAAAAAGAAATCATTTTTTTCGAAAACATGAGGATATCCGGGTTGATGGTGGTCTTCATGAAAATACCAGCCTAAACCGTGCATAACGTATTTATGTGTAAGCCAAGTAACACCTTCCATTGCTACAAAAACAAGTAGCGTAATAAGTATATAATAAATGATTTGCATGTTTTTTTTATAACTGTTATTATAAGATATTTTATTTAATTAAATTTAGATTTTTAAATACCATCATTTCGCCAAAAAGGCAAACTTTTCTTATATTAGAAACCCTAATTCTTTGAGTAATTAAAACTTCGGGTTTACACTTCTTAATTTTTTTAAATAGGCTTAAGTAATACTTATAAGCCATATAAACGGCTATTTTAGAAGAAATAGGCAATAGTTTTATGCCTATTAAAGCGTTTTGAAAATCATTTTCAATGTCATTTTCAATATTTAGTTTTTCATGCGTAGAAAAACATTTAAAATTAACCTGAGGAAAATAAGTTCGCCCTAAATCGTTAAAATCAGCACTAATATCTCTTAAAAAATTAATTTTTTGAAAAGCAGCTCCTAAACTTTGTGCATAAGGTTTTAATTGTTCATATTCAAGAACATTTCCATTTAAAAATACTTTTAAACACATTAATCCTACTACTTCTGCACTTCCGTAAATATATTCGTTGTATTTTTGATCGTTTAGATTTTGTATTTCTTCTAAATCCATTTTCATAGAATGCAAAAAAGAATCTACTAAATGTTGTGGAATATTCTTTTCGCGCTGGGTTTTACAAAACGAATTAATAATAGGATTAAGCGAAATACCATTTTCAATAGAGGCACGGTACTCGTTTTCAAAAAGCATCATTAATTTAGCTTTATCGTATTGATGAAAGGTATCTACAATTTCATCAGCAAAACGAACAAATCCGTAAATGTTATAAATATGCTGTCTTATTTCAGGTTTAAACAATTTAGATGCCCATGAAAAAGAAGTGCTATATTTTTGGGTTACCATTTTTGAAGTAAGCCCTGAAATATGATCAAAAAGTTGCTCGTTATTCATAGTCTAAAGTTTAGAAATTTATAATTGTTTTTTTAGAATATAATCAGTTACTACTTTACCCGAAATTAAGGCAGGAGGTACTCCTGGTCCTGGAACGGTAAGTTGCCCTGTATAGAAAAAATTTTTGAGTTTTTTATTATTTATACGAGGGCGTAAAACAGAGGTTTGTAATAGCGTATTAGCCAGTCCATAGGCATTGCCTTTACAAGAATGATAGCGTTGTTTAAAATCATTTACTCCAAAAGATTTTTTAAAGATTATAGCTTCCTTTAAATCTTCGCCGGTGCATTTTTTGATTCTTTCTAAAATGATATCAAAATATTTTTCATGTATGGCTGGGTTATCATTTAGGTCCACTGCTACGGGTATTAAGAAAAACCCAATTTCTTTTCCTTCTGGAGCCAAGGTATCATCTGTTATACTTGAAAAATTAGCATAAAATAAAGGTTTTTTAGGGTATTCAAAAGTATCGTAAATTTCTGTTGCGTGTTGTTCAAAATCGGTATCAAAAAATAAATTATGGTGTAACAAATGTTTTACTTTTTTATTAAATGCCACATAGTACAAAAAAGAACTTGGGGCAAATGTTTTATTTGACCAATAATTAGGAGTGTAATTTCTATTTTTGTTTAATAAACTTTCGGTATGCGCATAATCTGCACCTGAAATAAATACATCCGCTTCAAACTCTTTATTTGTGGTACGTATTTTAGTTACTTTATGTTTTATATTTTCAATAGATAGAACTTCTTCATTTATATGAAAAACAACACCCAGTTCTTTAGCTAACTGTACGATACCTAATGCTACAGCATTAAAACCTCCTTTAGGGTACCAGGTTCCTAAACCAAAATCGGCATAGTTCATAAAGTTATAAAAAGCAGGAGTCTTGCTAGGCTTAGCTCCTAAAAATAAAACAGGAAATTCTAAAATACTGCGCAGTTTAGTATCTTTTATTCTACTGCGTACTTGCTTTGCTATGGTTGTAGTAAATAAATGTAATCTTTTAGCTGTTTGTATTGAAATTAATTCCGTTATTGACCTTCCTGGATTGTATACTAGGTCGTGAATAGCTATTTGATAATTATCGTGTGCTTTTTTTATAAATTGTTTTAATATTTTTCCGCTTCCTTGTTCTATATGTTCAAATGTGTCTACAATTTTTTCAAGGCTGTCATCAATATCTATAGAATCCTTTTCGCCAAAAAACACTCGATAAGCAGGGGTTAATTTTTCTAGCGAGTAATAATCTTCTACTTTTTTTCCAAAATCAGCAAAAAATCGTTCAAACACATCGGGCATCCAGTACCAACTGGGCCCCATATCAAATTTAAAACCGTCAATTTCCATCATGGAAGCTCTCCCTCCTAGCTGTTCATTTTTTTCAACAACTTGTACACTATAGCCCGCCTTTGCCATATAACAGGCTGCTGTTAATGATGAAAATCCTGAACCTATGATAACTGCTTTTTTCATTTCGAAAAATTTAATTAGTACAAATTTATACTATTTTATTGTAAATAGAAAAATATTTTACTAAATTTGAATCAACCTAATAAGTTATTAAACTAAAATACAGTTATTTACATAAAGATAAGGTAATTTTCCTACTTAAGAACATTTTTTTACATAATTAACACGCAGTTGTTCTTTTGTTTTTAAACGGATTAAAAAAACATTTTATTAATTCATAAAAAGACATTCACCATTGATTTATCTCAAAGAAAACCAATAACTTTTAAAATGTTTACAGATGAAGATATTAATTACAGGAACTACAGGATATATAGCACAACGTTTAATCCCCTTGTTGTTAGAAGCAAATCATAAATTGGTATGCTGCGTTCGCGATTTTAACCGAACCCCTTATATCTATGAAAACCATCCTAACATTACTTTTATAAAAATAGATTTTTTAAATATTGAAACAATTCAGTTACCACAGGATATTGATGTTGCTTACTATTTAATCCATTCTATGTCTGCCTCTGGAGGAGATTTTGAAAAGATGGAAAAAATTTGTGCTGAAAACTTTAAAACATTGATTGAAAAAACAAATTGCATACAAGTTATATATTTAAGTGGCATTGTAAACAATAATACTTTATCAAAACATTTACAATCTAGGCTATGTGTTGAAAAAACCTTACAATCACAAAAATATGCTCTAACAACTTTTAGAGCAGGCATCATCGTTGGAAGTGGTAGTGCTTCTTTTGAAATTATACGTGATATTGTGGAAAAATTGCCTCTTATGATAACTCCTAAATGGCTCAATACAAAAACTCAATCTATAGCAATAAGAGATGTTTTAAATTATCTTACCAAAACTATTTTAGTAAAAGCAACATATAATAAGTCATTTGATATTTTTGGTCCAGAAATACTTACTTACAAACAGATGTTGTTAAAATTTGGAGCTGTTAGAAACTTAAAACGATCTATTTTTACCCTACCCATCTTGACTCCAAAATTATCTTCTTATTGGTTGTATTTTGTTACTTCTATTTCATTCAATTTAGCTAAAGCTTTAGTTGATAGCTTAAAGGTTGAAGTCATAGGAAAACCAAGTACTATAAATGAGTTGCTAAACATTACTCCTATTCCTTATGAAGAATCCGTTGCTTTAGCCTTTCAAAAAATAGAGCAAAATGCTGTTATTTCTAGTTGGAAAGATGCTATGAGTAGTGGTTTTTTTCAGAATCAATTACATGATTATATACAAGTTCCTTCCTATGGTTGTTTTAAAGATTTACGAGTAAGAAATATAATTGATGAAAAATTAACATTGGAAAAAATCTGGTCTATAGGAGGAAAAAACGGGTGGTACGCTTTTAACTGGATGTGGGAACTAAGAGGGATTGTAGATAAATTTTTTGGAGGAGTAGGATTGCGTCGTGGCAGAACACATCAAAATGAAATTCAATCAGGTGATTCTTTGGATTTTTGGCGAGTTATTTTAGCTGATAAACAACAAAAACGTTTATTATTATTCGCAGAAATGAAGTTGCCTGGCGAAGCTTGGTTGGAATTTTCTATCAAGAAAAACAAATTGTATCAACGAGCTGTTTTTAGACCTAAAGGAGTTCTTGGTCGAATTTATTGGTATGCTGTCTCTCCGTTTCATGTTTTTGTATTTAATGGGATGATTGACCATTTAATAAAAAAAGACTAGGATCAATAGTACCGTATTTTTTGAATCTAGCCGTTGTGATAAAAAAGAAAAGAGTAACGAAGATAAAAATACAAGGCTTTTTCCCGCAGATGTGGTTTGACTGCATTGAAAGCAAAAAAAGGATTTCTTTTTTAAATTCAAAGTCTTTTTTATCTGTCATAAACTACTAATGCACAATCTGGGTTTAATGCCCTTGTTTGGTGAAACTTTTTGATTACAAAAAGAGTTAGATAGCGTCATTCTCTAGAATATTTTAGGATTAACCAAGGAATTTTATAAACATGAAAAAAATGAAAAATATAGTTGTCATAGGTTGTGGAAGTGGTATAGGACTTGCTACCCTAAAAGCATTACATAATACTGATCATATCATAGGAATTTCAAAAACGTATTCTACAGAGTTTGATTCTTTAGACATTCCGTTTTATAAAAAAAACATCATAACTGATCAATTAGATGATATTGTATTTCCGGAAATTATTGATGGAATTGTTTATGCTCCAGGAAGCATTAACTTAAAACCTTTTCATCGTTTTACAGAAGAAGATTTTAGAGCAGATTTTGAAATAAATGTATTAGGTGCTGTTAAAATAATTCAACAATTATTACCTCGTTTAAAAAAATCCAATTCTGCCAGTATAGTCCTTTTTAGTAGTGTAGCAGCAAAAATAGGCATGCCTTTTCATGCTTCTATTGCAACTAGTAAAAGTGCAATTGAAGGATTGGTTCGGAGTTTAGCCGCTGAATTTGCTCAACATAATATCCGCATTAATGCAATAGCTCCATCGCTAACTACAACAAAACTATCCGCTTCATTACTATCTACTCCTGAAAAAATAGAAGCCGCTGCAAAAAGACATCCATTACAGAACATTGGCGATCCTAATGATATTGCAAAAATGATCGTATTTTTGCTCTCCGATTTCTCCTCTTGGATAACAGGACAAATTATTAGCATAGACGGCGGAATGAGTAATATAAAACTGTAATTAACATGAATACTGATTTTTTCATACAACTATTACTACAGGTCAAAGAGTTCGAACAAGAAGTACCTATTAAAGCAAATGCAAGTGTTGAAGACTTTAGGTTATGGATGAACGAAAAAGCTTATCAAAACACTAATCCTACAGCTTTGTTCAAAAAGAAAAAAAAGACGGTATTTGATATTGAAAACGAAATTGCTAAACAAGTCATTTTATTAGGTCGTTTTTCCAAACAAATGATTCGTAGAGGATTAAAAGATTTCCCTCAATTAGCAAACGAGGAATTTACTTATTTGTATCGCATCATAGATGAAGAATCCTTGACAAAAATGCAGTTAATTGAACGAAATGCCCACGAAAAACAAACTGGTATTGAAATAATAAAACGCCTCGTAAAAAATCTTTTATTAGAAGAATTTCCTGACAAAAAAGACAAACGCATTACGCGATTACGAGTCACTCAAAAAGGAAAATCTTTTTTCAACGAATCGGTAGAAGATGTAACTCAAATAGCAAGAATACTTTCAGCGAAATTAGACGAGGAAGAAAAAAAGAATTTACTTTCACTACTTAAAAAACTAAATGAATTTCATTTTAATGTATATCACAACCATAAAGATTCTAGTATTGATCAAATTAATGAATTGATCTAAAATCTTATTTTTATTTCATTACTTATAAAAATTTAAAGGAGTTTATGAAAAAAAATATTCTAATAGCTAACTTATTCCTATTAATATTTTTAGGAATAATCAGTTGCGAATCCGAAAAAAACATTCAAAATAGCACCACAACGGAAGAAATGTATTTCCCTCCTAACTCTTTAGGTACTTGGGAAACAAAAAACAGGAATAGTATTAACTGGAATTCTACTGCTTTTGAACCATTAAAAATGTATTTAAAGGAAACCAATACTAAATCATTTATGATTTTAGTTAACGGTCGTATTGTGGTAGAAGAATATTTTAGTGGTCATTCAATATCTCAAGTATGGCAATGGAATAGCGCAGGAAAAACCCTTATCTCTACTCTTACAGGAATTGCACAACAAGAAGGAATACTAAATATAAACGATAAAGTATCTAAGTACCTAGGAATAGGATGGACTACTACTCCTATTGAAAAAGAAAATTTAATTACGTGTAAACACCTCCTAACGATGACTTCAGGTATTGATGACGAACAAGGAGAAAAAACAAGTCCTTCTGATCTTATCTATAAATCAGATGCTGGTAATAGATGGGCTTATCATAACATTTTTCAAAAACAAATGGATGTGATAGCAAATGCTAGTAACTCTCCTTTTGAAGATTATTATAATTTGAAACTAAAGAATAAGATTGGAATGGATGGCTCGTGGTATTTGGGACCTATTTATAGGATTTATTATAGCACTACCCGAAGTATGGCACGATTTGGCCTGCTAGCACTCAATAAAGGAAAATGGAATAATGAACAAATACTAAATGAAGCTTTTTTTAATGAAAGTATTTCAACTTCTCAAAATATAAATCAAGCCTATGGGTATTTTTGGTGGTTAAATGGAAAAGATTCTTTTATGCTGCCTAATTCACAAAATGTATTTGCAGGCTCATTAATTCCAAACGCACCCTCTGATATGTATACTGCTATGGGAGCTGCTGATCAAAGAATATATATCGTTCCTAGTAAAAAAATGGTCGTTATAAGAATGGGGGAATCTAGTACTCCTAATAGTCCTAATTTTTCTTTATCTGGTTTTGACAATGAATTATGGAAAAAAATAAATGCGCTAATCAATTAAATTAATATAGCGCATTTATTTTTATGATTTAATCCACTCTAAAACAACTGGATTGTCGGGTGTTATATGAGGTCCTAAAACTTGATCAACGTGACCACTTTCATTAATTAAATACTTTTGAAAATTCCAATGCAAAACATTATCCTTTAAACCATTCTTGTTTTTACTCATCAAAAATTGGTAGACAGGGTGTCTATTATTTCCTTTTAAATTCACTTTTCCCATTATTGGAAAAGTTACACCGTATTTGGTTTTACAAAAAGCATTAATCTCAGAATTTTCTAAAGGCTCAGAATTTCCAAAATCATTAGAAGGAAATGCAACAATTTCTAAGCCTTTTCTTTTGTACTTAGCATAGATTTGTTGTAAGGCCTCTAACTGATCCGTAAATCCGCAATCAGTAGCTGTATTAACAATCAGGATTTTTTTTCCTCTTAATTTTGAGAAATCAAAAGTCTTTCCATTTATATCTACAACTTGGTATTGATAAATAGTCTGCCCTTCTAAATTTTTTTCAATAACAACTTCTTCTAACCCTTTAAAAGCTTCTTTTGCTGAATCATCATTTTTTAAAGTCTCCTCTTGGTTTTTACACGAAAATACAAGTATTGACATTAATAATAAAACTTCTTTTTTCATTTTTTAGTCTTATTTTAATTTGGCTGTTTTTGGATGTAGCTAATTTAAAAAAAAGTTAAAACTACACCTCTATTTTTTATGTAAAAATAACAATTCAAGAATAAAGTTATCAAAAAAGTCGACAATCTTGCCATTAACTTCGTTTAGTTTCCTTACCTTGGCTGACCAAAGGGAAAAAATAAAGGAAACAGATGAAACAAATCACATACTATTGATTCTTCAGTTGTTAAGATACTTTCTTTATGATTTTATCCAATTAATAACTTCATCTGAGTTAGGTAATGTTTTAGGCATTATCATCTGAACTAATTTTCCTTTTTCATCAATCAGATATTTTTGAAAATTCCATTTCACGTCGCTATCTAATACTCCATTTAGCTTTTTTTGAGTTAAGAACAAATAAAGAGGGTGTATATCAGCCCCTTTTACTGATATCTTTTCCATTACAGGAAAAGAAACACCATAGTTCTTCTTACAGAAAGTAGCAATTTGTTCATTATTTCCTGGTTCTTGTTCTCCAAAATTATTGGCAGGAAACCCTACAACGACAAAGTTTTTTTCTTTAAAAGTTTTATATAACTCTTCTAATTGAGCGTACTGTGGCGTTAATCCACATTCTGAGGCTGTATTTACAATCATTATCTTTTTACCTTTTAATTGCGCTAGATCAAACTCTTTCCCGTTTATATCTTTTACTTTAAATTGGTAAATTGTATTTACATATTCATCACTCGGCTGGCTTTTCTGGGCCCATGTTATGGCGCAAAAAAGCATACATACAGTTGCAATAATTCTACTCATTTTTTTTAGATTTTAAAATTTTATAATATACTACGATTGAAAACAATAAAAAGCCTACAAGAACTTTTATATAGATTTCCACATTTTGTCGTTCTCCTGTAGCATACGAATGAAGTCCACTTAAATGAAAATTAACTCCAAAATAGGTCATTAATACAGATGCAAAAGCTAAAACGCTAAAGAAATTATAAATAAATTTTCCTCTTAAAGCAGGTACAAAACGCATGTGAATAACAAAGCCATAAACCATGATACTAATTAAGGCCCATGTTTCTTTTGGATCCCAGCCCCAATAGCGTCCCCAACTTTCATTTGCCCATTGCCCTCCTAAAAAGTTACCTATTGTTAACATAACTAAACCTACTGTCAATGCCATTTCGTTAATATAAGTAATTTCTTTTATATTTAAGTCCATTACTTTTTGATTCTTTTTGTTGGTAAATAACATCAAGAACATAGCTACTAATCCTAAAATGGCACCCAAAGCAAAGGGGCCATAGCTTCCCACAATGACTGCTACGTGAATCATTAACCAATACGAGTTTAATACGGGTTGAAGATTAGCTATCTGAGGGTCTAACCAACTCTGATGTGCCACCCATAAGATCATAGAAGCCACAAAAGCTGTCGAAGCTACTGTTAAATCAGACTTTCTTCCAAAGAATAACCCAAATAACATAATAGACCATCCTACATAAATCATAGATTCATACGCGTTACTCCAAGGAGCATGTCCTGAAATATACCATCTGGCAACAAGCCCTAATGTATGGATTAAAAAAAACACTCCCAAAAGAACATGAAAAGTTTTAACTGAAAAATGAACCCATTTTGTCTTATTAAATATTTGCATAATTACAAAAGCAAACATTAATAGTCCCGCTAACATATACCATGAGTACAATTTTTTGAAAACATCATATTTATTATATAATATTTCTGCATCAATTTTTTTATCCGAAGGTCTTACGGTTGATCCGTATTTTTTTTGATATTTTTCTAATCCTGTTATCAAACTATTAGCTAATGTATAGTCTTTAGAAGCCGTTGCTTTATCCAAAGAGTTCAAATAAAAAGGCAAAACGTTTTTAATTGTATCTAATGAAGTTCCTGTAGAATGACTAATTTCTAAAAAGCTAACCCATTTATTATTTTTATCAGCGGGTACTGGAAATATCTTTAAAATTTGTCCTGAAATAGCCGAATATAATAAGTTTACTTTTTTATCTGCTTCTATAAAATCTTTTTCAAATTGATTAGGAACTGTTGCTTTATACGCTTTATCTAATTGTTCAGATAATTTATAATTCCCTCTTTCGTCAAAAAAATCAATTAGTTTGGCATATTTAGCTTTGTTTTCAATACCTAATAGCTTATGAATACTATCGTTGTCTTTTTGCATAAAAATAATAGGAATCTCATACCAAACTTGTGGAAATTGTGTCATAGACAAGAAAACCTGGTCAGAGTTCATTTCTTTATAGGTATCTTTTTTACTGACTTTCCGTAATAATTCGGATGAAAAAGTATTAATTGGCTTCATACGTCCTCCTTGATCCTGAATTACTAATCGACCAAATTTGGCTGCTTGCTCTTCAGGTACTTTATAACGATTTAGTATAGAATCAATCTGCTGTTCTGTAGGAATTGCGTGTGCCTGTTTTTTTTGAGCATTTAAAGAGAGTGCAAAAAATAAAATAACAATAGTTATCATATTAGCCTTCTTATTACGCACTTTTTCTAATTTCTTTTTAAGATCATTAAAACGAGTATCTCCAAAAAACAATATCGCTATTAATCCTATATATAATAAGGTATAGCCTAGATAAGTCATCCAAGTTCCCCAAAAATCATGATTTACGGATAATTTTGTTCCTTTTTCATCAGGGTCAAATCCTGATTGAAAAAAACGGTATCCTTTATGATCTAAAATATGATTCATATAAATACGTGCATCAAATGGTTTTTCGTCTAATATGCTTACTTGGCTTTCAAAAGCGGAATAACTTTTTTCGGTACCTGGATATTTAGAAGCAATAAATTTATTTAAACGCACTTTAAATGGTAATTCATAAATTTTACTACCGTACTGAAAAGTATACTCTAAACCTCCTTGTTTAAAGGCCACTGGCTCGCCAGGACTTCCTTTTTGTCCTAATAACGTTATCCTTTTTTCCTTTCCTTCATTTGTTATTTTAAGGATCAAAGCATCATTGCTTTCTTTGTCTTTATAGTTTCCATTAGACTGATACTCTTTTACTCCTTTTATTGCCGTTTCAGGAAACACAAATTGCGCACCCCCCACGTTATATAAGGAACGATACATCAAAGCTGATTTATTGTTTTTTACAACAACTCCTTTTAACTGATCTGCCATTCTCATAAAATTACCATCAAAAGGCGATTCGATTGTGGATTCCTTATCATTAATTGTAATATTAACAGCTCCTTTAGTATGTTGATTGAGTGAAAACAAAATATTGTGTATGCTGACAACTTCTCCTTCTTTTAGATAATGCTCATGACGCTGTCCTCCTCCTGCTTCTACCATTTTAAGATACAATTTACCTTTTGGATCTTCTTTTACAGTTTCCTTTGCCCCCATTATAAAATCTACCAACTCTACTTTGAATGGAATTTTATCAAATTGTTCTTCATCAACAAAATGATTATTAACAGCGGCTGATACTAATAGAGGTTTTTCAAAAACTCTTCTTTTAAACTCATTTTGGTGCATACCATCCACAAAATAAGTCAAATAGGTACGATCTGAATAAAATTGATTTTCAGTAGCTCCTTCTCGAATAGGCATTATCCCTTCATAACTAATATAACGGGTAATAAAAGCTCCTAGTATAATAAACAAAAAGGAAAGGTGAAGCATAAGGGTTGCCCATTTTTCTTTTTTATATAATTCATACCGTTTTATATTTCCTAAGAAATTGATAACAAAAAATACCATTATCACCTCAAACCACCAAGCATTATAAATAATAATACGTGCAGTATCTGTATTATACGCATCTTCTATAAAAGTTCCTGCCGCCATAGCCGCTGCAAAAACTAGAAATAAAATAGCCATCAATCGAGTTGAAAATAGAAAGGAAAAGATCTTTTTATCCATGATTGGGAAATTCAAATTTTTAAGCTGTACAAAAATACTTATTTTGTTCCGTTAATACTTTTATCTTTGTTTTTTTTAAGATTTTTTTATAAATAAAAAACGAGACCTTATGATAAAAGATCTCGTCATACAAATAATTTTTCAAAAAAATTAAGATTTCTCAAATAATTTTTTAACGTCATCTAACGTCATTGCTTCTGAAATACCTGTAGTAGCTGTGGCTTTATTAGTAGTCATAAACTGTACGGTTGTCTTAGCGGTAGACTTAGCATAATGCAACCAAATAAAATCATTTGGTAATTCTAATTTAATATCATATATAGGTGAAGCACTAAAACCATCTACTATAATTTTAAAAAGATTCTCATAATCATTCTCTAAATTTTTAAAAGAAAAATTACGTATAGGCGATTCTTCTGGATTTTCTATATCTTTATAAAAAAAGGTATAAATATTTCCTTCTTTATGCACATATATACTATTGTTCCCTACCCTTCCTAAACGCTCTATAGGAGTCGTAGGAATTACTTTTATCTGGCTAAAACCAGAGTAAGAACAAATAAAAAATAGGGATAAGCTTAATAACTTTCTCATAAAATATTAATTTACAAATTGAATATTTGCAAAATAAAACTTTTTTCTTTTCGTTTATCGATTCTATTAAAAATATATTAACTTTTTTTTATTAAAAAGTGCTTACCTACGCATTGTGCCTGAAAATTTTGGGTAAAAATTCTTTTTTAGTAACTTCGCCTTATGACAACAGTAGTAATTTTAGGCTCAGGAAATGTAGCCTCTCATCTTATAAATGCTTTTCAACGAACAGAAGAGGTAAAAATATCTCAAGTGTATACAAGAAACACTACCATTGAAATACCTAATTTTAAAAAAGAAAATATAGTTCATACTTTAGAGGAATTAAAAGAAGCCGATGTTTATATACTATCTGTAACTGACGCAGCAATACCCTCATTAGCAGAAAAAATTCCTTTTCAAAATAAATTAATTATTCACACATCAGGAACCGTCAACATACAAGCGCTACCTGCAACCTCAAGAAAAGGTGTTTTTTATCCATTGCAAACCTTTTCTAAAAACAAAGCCATTAACTTCAATAAAATTCCTATTTGTATTGAAGCAGAATCCGATCAAGATTATTTATTACTAGAAAAAATAGCACAATCAATTAGTAATCAAGTACTTAAAATAAATTCAGATCAACGAAAATCATTACACGTATCAGCCGTTTTTGTTTGCAATTTTGTAAATCACCTATATCAAATCGGACATGAAATTTGTACAGAGCACGAAGTTCCTTTTGAAATCCTTCATCCCCTTATAGAAGAAACTGCTAATAAAATAAAACAACTTAATCCCAAAGATGCACAAACTGGCCCTGCAAAAAGAAAAGACTCCATTACAATTAATGAGCACCTTTATTTTTTACAAAACGATACCCATAAAGAAATCTATAAATTGCTAACAAAATCTATTATTGACAATGTCTAAAAGTTATAAAGAAATAATGAACCTAATCAATACATTTGTATTGGATGTAGATGGCGTTCTAACCGATGGAACTGTACACGTAACGCCTACAGGTGAAATGCTACGCGAAATGAACATACGTGACGGATTTGCTATAAAAGCAGCCATAGAAAGCGGCTACAATGTATGTGTTATTTCCGGAGGAAGTAATGAAGGGGTTCGAATCCGATTACGAAACTTGGGTATAACAGACATCTATCTTGGATCATCTAACAAAGTCGAAACATTTAAAGAATATTGCGACATTTATAACATCCATCCCCAAAACGTATTATATATGGGCGATGATATTCCTGATTATCAGGTTATGCAATTAGTAGGCCTTCCTACTTGTCCACAAGATGCAAGTCCCGAAATAAAAACAATTTCTAAGTATATTTCACATATAAATGGAGGTAAAGGAGCCGTTAGAGATGTCATTGAACAAGTTATGAAAGTCCAAGAAAAATGGAATACCTATTTTGATGGAAAGTTTTTTTAAACATTCAATATAAATTTTAAAAAACATGAAATTCCTACATCTAATCCGATACAAAAACTTACTACTAATTGCATTAATGCAATTAGTCTGTTATTTTGGTTTTTTAAAACTTCAACCTACTCTTTTAGCTATTCCCAATTGGCAATATATACTTCTAGTTCTCGCTACTCTTTTTATTACAGCAGGTGGTTATATTATAAATGATCTATTTGATCAAGGTACTGATGCTATTAACAAACCCAACAAAAACCTTATAGGCAATACCATTGACGAATCGGTTGCCTACAACCTCTATACAGCTTTCACTTCCGTAGGGGTTCTTATAGGCTATTATTTATCACACGTAATTAAGCACCCTAACTTTGTAATTGTCTTCATTCTATGTGCCTCTCTATTATATTTATATGCTACCAATCTAAAAAAAATAGTACTCGTTAAAAACATCATTGTCTCTCTATTATTAGCCTTTAGCGTTATTATTATTGGCTTATTTACACTCTTCCCTGTACTTCCCTTGGGGGATAAAGGACATTTACTCTTTTTGTTTTCCGTATTAATTGATTTTTCAATAATGGCGTTTATGATTAATTTCTTACGAGAAATTATAAAAGACATTGAAGATATAAAAGGCGATTATAGCGAAGATATCCGTACTTTACCCATTATTTTAGGAACTAACAGAACTTTAAAACTTGTTTTTGGTCTGACTTTCATACCTATTACTTTGATTTTATCTTATGTATATAGTAACCTTTTTGAATTACTATACGCTACTTTATATATTCTCTTCTTTATTGTTGGTCCCCTTTTGTATTTTGCTATAAAAGTATGGAATGCTCAATCTCAAAAGGACTATAGACATCTGAGTAGTGTTTTAAAACTAATCATAGTATTAGGCAGTCTTTCCATAGGAGTTATTGGTTTAAACATGAATTATTATGCTACGCACTAAATTTAAAAAACATCAGATAATACTAGCCTCTGGCTCGCCTCGTCGTCAACAATTTTTCAAAGATTTTGATATTGATTTCAGTATTAAACTAAAAGAAATTGAAGAAAATTATCCCGAAACATTAAAATTTTTAGAGATTACCGATTACTTAGCAAAGCTAAAAGCTTCTGCTTTTGATGGTGAATTACAAACCCACGAATTGCTTATTACAAGCGACACCTTAGTGTGGCATAACAACAAAGCTTTAGGAAAACCTACAGACTATGACAACGCATTTGCAATGCTTAAAAGTTTATCTGATAGCACTCATGAAGTCATTACCTCTGTTTGTTTTAAAACCACAGAAAAAGAAGACCTTATTAATGAAATCACAAAAGTAACATTTGGAGTACTAACAGACCAAACAATACATTATTACTTAAAAAACTACAAACCTTTTGACAAAGCGGGAAGTTACGGCATTCAAGACTGGATAGGTTTAATTGGTATTTCAAAAATCGAAGGTTCTTATACCAACGTAGTGGGGTTACCAACAGAAAAAGTCTATCAATATTTAGTGAATTTTTAAATGATTCATTCTTCATATTTTTTTGGCATAGTAATTGGATACTTTACTAAGAAATTAACAATAGCAACAAAACCATAGAATATGAAAAAACTATCATTTATAATCGGAGCCTTTTTAATGATACTAAACTTTCAAACTTTGGCACAAGTTTCAGTAAGTTTAAATATAGGCGAACAACATCCCAACAGGTGTGCAAATTATTCAGAAGAAAGAGTACAATATGTATACTTACCTGAACTAGAATGTTACTATGATAACTTTAACCAAGTGTACATTTATTCAGGACCAAGAGGCTGGTGTCGATCAAGTCATCTACCAGACTATTGTAGAGGATATGATATTCAAAGGGCACCTAGAGTCATCATAGATTATAGAGGAAACTGCCCTTGGACTTCTTTTAATGATCACAGAAAAAGCCATTGGAAAAATAATTACCGAAACTATCATAGCGAATATTATGGCCCTGCTTATTCACGAAGAGGAAATCACATCGCTTACGTAAATAGAGATAACCAATACTACAGAAAAAATGAAGATCGTTACGAAAACAGAGTAGAAAACCGTGATTATTATAGAGATCAACAAGAATATAAAAATAACGAAAGAAGTTACGAACAAGGAGAAAATCGCGCTCATGGTAGACGATTTTAAAACAGCCTAATAAGATCTAAAAAAGCAGTGAGGTAATACACTGCTTTTTTTAGATCTTATAGTCCTATCATATTATTCAAAATCTGTTTCATTTCTTTTATCTTTGCTCACAAATTTTTACACCTTGAGATATTTTATTGAATTTGCATATAAAGGCACCCATTATCATGGTTGGCAATACCAACCCAATGCCATTTCAGTACAAGAAACTTTAAATAAAGTATTTTCTACACTTTTACAAGAAAGTATAGAAATTGTAGGTGCTGGTAGAACTGATACAGGAGTACATGCTTCACAAATGTATGGGCATTTTGATACTCAAAAAGAACTAGATCTAGCAAAACTAAAACAAAGAGCTAATTCCTTTTTACCAAAAGATATTGCTCTATTTCGTATTATTCCAGTACATGATGAAGCGCATGCTCGTTTTGACGCTACTTCTAGAACCTACCATTATTACATCAGTACTCAAAAAAATGCCTTCAATACAGAACTTGCTTGGTATAATCATCATATTTTAGATATAAACACGATGAATGAAGCCTGTAAAATTCTTTTTGAATACATAGACTTCGAGTGCTTTTCAAAAACACATACAGACGTACACACTTTTAACTGCAAAATAACAGAAGCCTACTGGCGTAAAGAAAACCAAAATTTAGTTTTCACCATCACTGCCGATCGTTTCTTACGGAATATGGTAAGAGCTATTGTGGGAACTATGGTAAACATTGGTACCCATAAAATCACAAAAGAAGATCTAGTATCTATTATTGAAAGTAAAGACCGAAAAAAAGCAGGTTTTTCGGTTCCTGCACAAGGATTATTTTTAAGCAAAGTAACCTACCCTTACATAAATGAAAGCATTTGATAGTACATTATTCAAAAGAATACTCACTTATACAAAACCCTACAAATGGCGATATTACAGCGTTATTTTATGGGCTGTTCTGTTATCTATTTTTGCTGCACTCCGCCCCTACTTGTTACAAAACATTATAGATCTTTACGTAATTCCTAAAAAACTAACAGGTTTTTTAGTTATGCTAGGCATCATGGCCTTGACATTAGTACTTGAAGTATTAGCCCAATTTTACTTTGTCTATTGGGCAAACGTACTCGGACAAGATATAGTCAAGGATATTCGTATAAAATTATTTAACCACTTAAGCTGTTTTAAAATACAATATTTTGACAAAGAGCCTGTAGGAAAACTAATCACCCGTTCCGTCTCAGACATAGAATCCATAGCCCGTATTTTTAGTCAAGGATTATTCATGATTATGAGTGATTTAATGAAAATGACTACTATCTTCTTTTTCATGCTATACATGAATTGGAAACTAACTCTGATTGTCGTAGCTACCATGCCAATACTCCTATATGCTATTCGGATATTTCAGATAAAAATGAAAAGCGCGTTTGAAGATGTTCGAACTCAAATTGCTAACATGAACACTTTTATTCAGGAACGACTAACAGGAATGAAAATCGTTCAACTTTTCACACGAGAAGAAATTGAATATAAAAATTTTAAAAAAATAAACCATTTACATCGTAAAGCTTGGGTAAAAAACGTTTGGTACAACTCTATTTTCTTTCCAATTGCTGACATTATAACCTATTTAACCTTAAGTCTAATCATTTGGTTTGGCTGTATTTTGTTATTACAACACGATCCGTTTACCAATGTAGGCCATCTTTTTGCCTATACTATGTACATCACTATCTTCTTTACCCCTTTAAGACAAATAGCCGATAAATTTAATGAAATGCAAATGGGGATGATTGCTGCTCAACGAGTATTTGAAGTTCTTGATTTTAAAGAAGAAATAGAAAACAATGGAAGTATTAAAGCTCCTAAATTTATAGGCAAAATAGAGTTCAAAAACGTATCTTTTGGTTATAAATCTGATGAATATATACTCAAGAATCTTAATTTAAGTTTAAACCCTGGTCAAACCGTTGCCATAGTAGGAGCCACTGGAGCTGGCAAAACAACCATTATTAATTTACTCAATAGATTTTACGATATTCAATCAGGATCTATTTCTATAGACAATCAAAACATAAAAGATTTCACCATAGAAAGTTTAAGAACTCAAATAGCTATTGTTCTCCAAGATGTGTTCTTATTTGCAGACAGCATCTACCATAATATAACTTTAAAAAATCCTTTTATAACTAAGGATCAGGTAATAAAAGCGGCCAAAGCCATTGGGGCACATGATTTTATCATGGCTCTACCCAATAACTATGAATATGATGTAAAAGAACGTGGAGCATCACTTTCATCAGGTCAAAGACAGTTAATTGCTTTTTTAAGAGCCTACTTAAGTAATCCTAGCATCCTAATCTTAGATGAAGCCACTTCTTCTATAGATACTTATTTAGAAGAAAAGATCCAAAAAGCCACAGAAACTTTAACAAAAAATAGAACTTCTATTATTATTGCGCATCGTTTAGCAACAATTATAAATGCAGATAGAATCATAGTGCTAGACAAAGGAATAGTCATAGAAGAAGGCACCCATACCTCTTTATTAAAAAAGGAAAAAGGAGCCTATCGAAAATTATACGAAGCACAATTTATTAATCATATCAAATAAATCTACAATGGAAAATTTTTTTATTGAAATGTCTGTTCGCAATTACGAATTAGACGTACAAGGAATCGTGAACAATTCCGTTTATCAAAATTACCTCGAGCACGCTCGACATCAGTTTTTACACCACCATGGAGTAGACTTTGTTGAATTTGCTCAAAAAAATATCTTATTAGTCGTAAAAAGCATTGAAATCAATTTTAAAAATTCACTTATTAGCCGAGACCATTTTAAAGTAGAAGTACGTGCTGAAAAAGAAGGAAATCTAAAAGTAATCTTCCATCAAAACATCATTCGCCTATCCGACAACAAACTAATGGTGTCTGCTAAAGTAACAGGTGTAGCTATAAAAGATGGTCGCCCTGTCGCTCCAGACACCATCCCACAAATAGCACAATTATTTACAACAGCAGTTATTGAATCATAAAACTTTTTTCTAAAACAAATAACCAAGTGATTAAATTTGATTAAATTTGATTTTTAAAACCTACTAATATGAAAAAAATAATCTTCTTTATTACTTTATTATCAAGTCTTATCACATTTGCTCAAAATGAAGAAATAGTTGATAATCCTTTTACACCTGAAGAAAATACGCTTTTTTCTAAAGCACTAGAAAAATTAAATTCTAAAAAATACCCTGATGCTATAGAGATGCTAAACAAATTAATTTCATCTAATAAAGAGCATAAATCACCTTATTTTTACTTAACACAAGCCTATTTTGAAAACAAACAATATTCAGAATGTGTTGAAATTTGCACTAAAGGTTTAGCTATTGGTCCAAAAGAAAATTTATTAAATTATTATAGAGCTAAGGCTAATATTGAATTAGGGAAAACCGATTCAGTATGCAACGATTTAAAAAAATCAGGCACTCAAGAAAAAGAATTATTAAAATATTGTAACTAAGAAAAGCCTTTCTTAACAATATTCCCTTTAGAAAAAAAATCGGATATAAGAAATTTTATCCAAAAAGGTTCAAAATACCTACACGAAAAAAGGATGTTCATATTCTATATTCATTCTTGAACATCCTTTTTTTATTTCCATTGCCTCATATCATTTCACAAAGTCTAATAGCCTCCACCGCTTCCTTCACATCATGTACCCGCAAAATAGAAGCCCCTTTAGTTATTGCAATCGTATTTAAAACAGTAGTCCCATTTAATGCTTCTTGTGCTGTAAGATCTAATGTTTTATAAATCATTGATTTTCTAGACATCCCTACAAGAATAGGTAATTCAGCTATAGATAGAAGTTCCATTTTAGATAATAATTCAAAATTTTGCTCGAAGGTTTTAGAAAACCCAAAACCAGGATCAAGAATCAAATCGTTAATACCATAACTCCTTGCCTTTGCTATTTTTTCCGAAAAATAAAACAAAATTTCCTTAAGCAAATCATCATAATCCACCATTTGCTGCATTGTCTTAGGAGTCCCTTTCAAATGCATCATAACAAATGGCACATTATGTTTAGCAATAACACGAAACATATTCGCATCTAATCCACCGGCTGAAATATCATTAATCAAAGAAGCCCCTATTTGCAAACACTCATCAGCTACTTTACTATGAAAGGTATCAATAGACACTAATACATCTGGAAACTTAGCTATCAAAAGCAAAACGATTTCCTCTATCCTACCCAATTCTTCATCTGCGGACAAAAACGGAGCATTAGGTCTTGTTGATTGCCCTCCTACATCTAAAAAAAAAGCACCATCAAGTACCATTTTTTCAGCTTGTTCTAAAACGAAAAGATCCGTTTTTAACTTTCCTCCATCATAAAAAGAATCAGGCGTTATATTTAAAATTCCCATTACTTTGGGCTTCCTTAAATCAACCAGTTTTCCTTTACAGTTTATCGTAGCCATTTGCATTTTATTAACAGCATTTTATTTAAAAATCCCTATTTTTGAAAAAATTTGACGCAAATATAACATACAAATGAGTAATACATCTCAACAATACGATACAATAATAAACAACTGTCGTGATTTATACACTAAAAAAATGAAAGATTATGGCAGTGCTTGGCGCATTTTACGCTTACCTTCTCTGACAGATCAAATTTTCATAAAAGCTCAACGCATCCGTTCCTTACAAGAAAACGAAGTAAAAAAAATAAACGAGGACGAAACTTCTGAATTTATAGGTATCATAAACTACTCCATCATGGCTCTGATCCAGTTAGATAAAGGGGTTGCAACACAACCCGATCTAAATGTAGAGGAAGCCATAAAATTATATGACGAAAAAATACTAATTACCAAACAGCTTATGGAAGCTAAAAACCATGATTATGGCGAAGCTTGGCGCGATATGCGAGTAAGTTCATTAACCGATCTTATTTTACAAAAAATTTTACGAGTAAAACAAATCGAAGATAACAAAGGAAAAACTTTAGTAAGTGAAGGCATTGACGCGAATTACCAAGACATGATTAATTATTCCGTTTTTGCCCTAATTTTATTAGAAAACATAAAATAATTTCAATCACATAAGACCTAAATCTATAGAGCTTATATGTTTTAAAAATGAAAAAAAATGAAAAAAAACCTAACGATCCTATTCCGAATCATAATAGCATTGCTGTTCATCATATCAGCTATTGCAAAAATGTACCCGTCCCCCTATTTTGCAATCTCAACTTTTGAAGTAAAACAATTGTATCCTTTAGGATTTTCTGAAAGTATAGCCCCTTGGTTTTCAAGAATTTTAATAGGTATCGAAATGGCGTTAGGGATACTCATTCTACAAAATAACTATCTAAAAAAAATAATCATCCCTGCAACCATTACGCTACTTATTGTTTTTGTAATTCATTTATCTTACGAAACGTTCATTAATGGTGGTAATTCAGGCAACTGCGGTTGTTTTGGAGAATTAATACCTATGACTCCCATAGAAGCCATCATCAAAAACGTAGTTGCTATTATCCTTCTTGGCTTAATTCTTTTTATGTTACCAAAAGACAATACAGAAATCCATAAAATTTGGCCAATAAATCTAATTACATTAATCTCTATCCTTATAATTTTCATATTAGCTCCTATCAAATCAGCAAGTGAATTAGACTTACCAACCGAGATCACGATAGATTCGACAAACACAACTAACATTGATTCTTCAATGATTCAAAAAGATTCTGTTATACAAAAAACAGTCATTAAAGACTCCATAAAACAACCATTAGAAAAAATAAAAGAAGAAAAAACAATTAATGAACCTTCCAAAAAGAAATCAGGTTACGCCCAGTTCTTTTCTAACATTGATAATGGCCGTAAAACCTTATGCTTCTTTGTTCCTGGTTGTGATCATTGCCGTCAAGCAGCAAAAGAACTAACAGAGTTAAAACGTACAAATAAAAATTTTCCTGAAATACTAGTTCTTTTTATGAACGAAGAACCCGAAAAAATACCCGATTTCTTTCAAGAAACAGGTGCTGAATACCCTTACAAAATAATTGAAATCATTCCCTTCTGGAAATTATTGGGAACGGGAAAAGATACTCCTGGTGTAAAATACTTATGGAATGGACATGAATACAAATATTATTTTGGCATTAATGAAAATCAATTCAATCCTAAGAATTATCAAGAATTAATTAATAAACCCTTTACTCAATTAAAATAAAATGAAAAAAATAATAACATTAATACTCACAATAATACTTAACATCTCATGCTCAAAAGCACAGGATACACAACTCAATAATGAAACCTTAAATTATTCTTTGACTGACATTAACGGTCAAAAAATTACATTAAAAGAAATAATATCTCAAAATACAGAAAAAAGTATTGTTCTAGAATTTTGGGCTTCGTGGTGTGGCGATTGCATTAAAAATATGCCCAACCTAAAAAAATTACAAATAGAAAATCCAGATACTAAATTTGTTTTCATTTCTTTTGACAAAACTCCAGAAACGTGGAAAATAGGAATTGAAAAACACGAACTAATAGGAGACCATTTGTATGTAGGAGAAACCATGAAAGGCAATTTCGGAAAATCAGTAAATTTAGACTGGATACCCAGATACATTATTTTAGATAAAAAAGGGAAAGTGGTTCTATTCAGAGCCATCGAAAAAGATACTGAAAAAATAAACACCCTTTTAAAAACTTTGTAAACAAACAAAATCATATCGAATTAAAAGATATTTTAACTTGTTAAAAGACATATCTTTGCACTCTTAAATCCTAATTATTTATAATATGAGACAAAAAATAGTAGCTGGTAATTGGAAAATGAATAAAAATGCTAAACAAACACAAGAATTGATAGCGGACTTAATTATAAATCTTCCAAAAACAGACGCTAAAATCATCATAGCCCCTACTTTTATTAACTTAACTCAAGCTGTAGAACAAACTAAAGGGACTTCTATAGAAGTTGTTGCTCAAAATATGCACCAAGCAGAAGGCGGTGCTTTTACGGGAGAAATATCCGCTGATATGCTAACAAATATTGGGATTCAAACCGTTATTTTAGGACATTCTGAACGTCGTGCTTATTTTCATGAAACCGATGCTTTATTAGCCAATAAAGTAAACACAGCACTAAAGCACGAAATGAAAATTATTTTCTGCTTTGGGGAAGAATTAAAACACCGTCAAAACACACAACATTTTAATATAGTAGAATACCAATTAAAAGACGCTCTATTCCATTTAAATGCTTCTGATTGGAAAAATATAATTTTAGCTTACGAACCCGTTTGGGCCATTGGCACAGGAGAAACAGCTTCTCCTGAACAAGCACAAGAAATGCATAAATTCATCCGACAAACAATTCTAGAACGTTACGGAAATGAGATTGCAGAAAATGTTTCCATTTTATACGGAGGAAGCGTTAAACCAGAAAATGCCAAAGAAATTTTTTCTCAACCTGACGTTGATGGAGGTTTAATAGGAGGAGCCTCTTTAACCACAAATGATTTTATAAATATTATAAAAGGAATATAAGTTAACAATACCACTTCAAAGAACGGAGTTTTTTGAAGTGGTTATAAACGATCAAACCCATTCTTTTTCTACAACAAACTTAAAAAAGAGAAACTCAATAAAACCCAATCCCTCTATTTTTCTTTAACCCTTCTAAAAAAGTAAAAAAGAAGTTCTTTTTTTTACTTTTTCCAAACCTCTTTTATTTTGTTGTATAAAACTCTTTCATATACAAATCATAAATATAATTCAAAACAACAATTTCAACCTTAAAACGATTCATCTAAACACAAAAAACCAATATTCAACCATTTTACTAAAAAAATCAATCCTAAACAATAAATATTCTAAAAAACACTTGCATATTACAAACAAATATCTTTATATTTGCACCCGCTTTCGGGGTGTAGCGTAGCCCGGTCATCGCGCCTGGTTTGGGACCAGGAGGTCGCAGGTTCGAATCCTGCCACCCCGACGAAAGCTTATAAACCCAAGAACACCACGGGGTGTAGCGTAGCCCGGTCATCGCGCCTGGTTTGGGACCAGGAGGTCGCAGGTTCGAATCCTGCCACCCCGACAAAAACCTTTCTTTATCGAAAGGTTTTTTTTATTATCTCTACTAACTAAATTTGATAGAACTTCAAAAAAAACTACTTTTGCATTTTAAAATTCCAAAAAAGTATGTTAATTATAGGTATTGCAGGCGGCACAGGCTCAGGAAAAACAACTGTAGTTCATCAAATCATGAATGAACTACCTGAAACAGAGGTAGGTATTATTTCACAAGATCATTATTACAAAGAAACAAGCGATTTAAGCTTAGAAGAAAGAACAAAAATTAATTTTGACCACCCTCGTTCAATTGACTTTACTTTGTTAGTCGAACACCTAAAAGATCTTAAAGAAGGAAAAGCAATCGATCAACCGGTATATTCGTTTGTTAAACATAATCGCACTGGAGACACCATTCATACCTTACCCCGAAAAGTAATGATTGTTGAAGGTATTTTAATCCTAACCAACCCTGAACTCCGAGATATGTTTGATATTAAAATTTTTGTTCATGCAGATTCAGACGAACGATTAATCAGACGATTAAAACGCGACATTGCTGAAAGAGGTCGAGATATGGAAGAAGTTCTAAATCGTTATCAAACCACACTAAAACCAATGCACGAACAATTTATAGAACCTACTAAAGCTTTTGCTGACATCATTATACCAAATGACAAATACAACACGGTTGCCATTGATGTAGTAAGAGCTGTTATTAATCAACGGATTTCTTAAATTTGCTTTTTTATTTATTATCAAAAGAATTTGTATTAGAATATGTTTCAATCTTTAAAAAACTTCTTAAAAAGAAAATATTGGTTTAAAATAATCAGTAACAAATACTTTTTAGTCAGTGCTTTCTTTTTAATCTGGATGCTTTTTCTAGACAACTATTCTTATTTAGATCATCAAGTCTTAAACAAAGAAATTGAAGAACTAGAAGATAATAAAAAATATTACAAAGAGGAAATTTCAAAAGACCTTGAACAAATCAAAAAGTTAAAAAGTTCCAATGAAATTGAAAAATATGCTCGTGAAAAATACTATATGAAACGTGAAAACGAAGATATATATATTATAGAATTTGAAAACGATACATTAGAGTAAAAAACATCAAAACAAAAAATACCATCACAGTATTTTGAAAAAAGATTAAATTTGCGTTTTTATTAACAATAATTTAATCTTTTTTTTTATGAGAAAAACTTTACTCGTATTATCATTATTTATTTCACTATCAACCTTTGCCCAGCAACCAGGTGATTTGATTAGTGTTGAAAAAAAAATGGACGATTCTGCCCACCAAGTACTTCAAAGAATGGCTGGTTTTGGAAACATTAAATTACCCACAGGTGTAGCTAAACTTTTTCAATTTCTTGTTAAAGGCTTAGAAGGATACAAACTAACTTACTGGACTACAGACCACCACGACAAACTTGTAAAGGCACATGGTCTAGTAATGTTCCCTAAAGTTGATTATCCTCTTTCAACCGTTTTATTAGAACACCCTACAGCAGACAAAAGAGCAAATGTTCCTTCTAATCTTAAAAGCACCCGTGAAGGCGGATTTATTCTTGATATGCTATATGCACTTAATGGCTACTATGTTGTATCACCTGATTACCTAGGACTAGGTGATTCAGAAGGCGTACACCCATATGCTGATGCAAAAACAGAAGCTTCTGCTAGTATAGATATGCTTACAGCAGCAGATACATTCTTGAACCAAAAAGGAGTAAAAAGATATAACGAATATTTCCTATCTGGTTACTCCCAAGGAGGTCACTCGACTATGGCTGTATTAAAATACAATACAGAAAAATACAAACGTTTTAACTTCAAACAAGTATATGCTGGAGCAGGTCCATACGATTTATCTAAAACGACTTATGAAGATCGCGTACTAGCTAATGAAGATTACCCTTCATCTGCTTTTATTGCTTATATCGTAAACGGTGCACACAGTTTAGGATACAAACAATATCAGAAAAGCTTTACAGAAATGATTTCTCCAGAGTTTCAAGAAACTTACAAAAAACACGTTCTTAAGGAAGAAGGAGGACTTGATTGGGGGCCTCTAAAATGGAAAACTCTATTCACTAAAGAATATATTAAAACCGCATCTGGTCCTAGTAATCCTTTAAGAGATTTCTTAAAAAAAAGTGATGTATATGATTTTCATAACACAACACCTACAACGATGTCATACACTACTGCAGATGCTGAAATACCTTTTCAAAATGCTTTAAAAACAGAAAAAGTACAAAGAAACTATTATTCACTTTTTGATTTATCTAAATACAAAATTAACGCTACCAACTTAGGCCCTTTAGGACATGCAGGAGGTGTTTTCCCTTGGCTAATAGCTTCTATTGCTAAATTCAACTGGCATAGAACAGGAGGCTTACTCAATTGGAACGCTATGTATTCAGACAGAACTTCTAAAGAACCTATCATAGAATTTAACAAATCCCAGTTACACCCACTTATCCCAACTCAAAACAAGAATGGTAACTTCGAAATCACAAATATTTATGGTTTTGACGCAAATTCAGCTAGTAATAAAATGATCAGCAAAAAACTAGAGGATTTAAAAGAAGGCGCATACATTGTAGAAATGAAACATAACAATCAAACGTACAAAGTTGCTTATGCAAAAGAAAATTCTATAAAAGTAGCTACTAAAGAATTAGTAACCGAAAACAAAGAAGGACTTTGGACTATCAATAGAAAAGGATTTGAAAACGAAGACATAACAATCTACCTTTTTGATCAAAAAAACAATTTAATTCAAACTCATAATTTTAGTAAAAATGAGAATATAACAATTGATTACTCTAAACTTAATACAGATCAATATACTTTAGAATTAGTAACGCCTACTGTTTCTTTAAACACAGAAGTATTACGTAAATCAATGGAGATAGAAAATCAATTAATAATAGCAACAGAAGAAGATCAAATTAACCTAAAATCCAACAAAGAATTTAGTGCTATTTTAATAACTGATGCACAAGGTAAAATCCTTTTACAACAAACAGTACCTAATGTTCAAAGTTTTACTAAAAACGTACCTAAAACAAATAACGTAATTATTACCAGAGTAACTTATTCAAACGGAGATTACGAAACCAAAAAAATCATTTGGTAATTGAATTTAATTCGATAAAACAACAAGGGGATGGCTTTAAAACTATCTCCTTTTCTTTTTTTACAACAAATTATAATCATTTTAAAGCAAGATTCTATTCTTAAACGTTATTTTTTTAAATTTGTGAAAAATCAATCAACTATTTCATCTAAAAATAGTTTGTTTACACACAACATGAAAGAAAAACTATTCAATGAATTCAACTCAGTTACTTCCAAACAATGGAAGCAACAAATTCAATATGAACTAAAAGGCGCTGATTATAACGAAACACTTGTTTGGGAAAGTCCTGAAGGAATAAAAGTTAAGCCGTTTTATCATATAGATGAAACCAATACGCCTTTAGAAATAACTTCTAACAAAAATAGTTTTAAGATCGTTCAAAATATTTTTGTATACGATTTAGAAAAATCTATCAATAGAGCCAAAGAAACCTTGTCAAGAGGAGCCGAAAGCATTCGTTTTACATTAGAAAACGAATCCTTAGATTTAGAAAAACTACTACATACAATTCCACAAGAAATTCAAGTATATGTAAAACCTCTTTTTCTTAGTCCCGATTTCATAAAAAAAGTACAAACACTTAGACCTTCAACCTTTTTAGAAATTGATCCGATTGGCCAACTAACAAAAGATGGCAATTGGTTTAGTAATTTAGAAAGCGATTTTTTAATTTTAAATCAGTCTAAAACCTCTTTAAGTATTAATACTGAAATATATCAAAATGCTGGAGCCAACATTATTCAACAATTAGCTTACACTTTAGCACATTGCAATGAATATTTTAATAGAGTTAAAAACTTAACTTCCAACATCATAATCAACGTAGCAGTTGGAAGCAATTACTTCTTTGAAATTGCAAAAATCCGCGCCTTACGTCTATTATTCAATACTCTAGCGAAAGAATACAATTATACTTCCGATTGCCATATTATGGCTACACCAACCAAACGTAACAAAACTTTATATGACTACAATGTCAATATGCTTCGTACCACAACTGAGTGTATGAGTGCAATTTTAGGGGGTGCTGACGCAGTTGCTAATTTAGCGTATGACGCTATTTATCATAAAGACAATGAATTTGGAGATCGAATTTCACGCAATCAATTATTGGTCTTAAAACATGAAAGTTATTTTGACAAAGTAAAAAATCCTTCTGACGGTTCTTATTACATAGAAGAATTAACCCAACAATTAGCGGAAAAAGCTTTAACTTTATTCAAAGATATCGAAAATGGTGGCGGATTCATCACTCAACTAATAGAGGGAACAATCCAACGAAAAATAAAAGAAAGCGCTGAAAAAGAACAGGATTTTTTTAACAAGGGGAAAGAAATTTTATTAGGAACTAATAAATACCCTAATAAAAATGACCGTATGAAAAACGATTTAGAATTGTACCCATTTATAAAACAAAACGTTAGAAAAACACTAATTACACCCATTATCGAAAAACGTTTGGCTGAAAAACTAGAACAAGAACGTTTATCTCAAGAATAATAATTATGAGAAAAAACATACAAAATATTACGTTAAAGCCATTAGCCGAAAAAGAAAAACCTACTGCTGATAGCTCATTTACAACTGCTGAAGGCATTGAGGTAAAATCTACCTATTCCGAATCAGATATAAAAGGACTAGAACATTTAGAATTTGGAGCAGGTTTTGCTCCCAACTTGCGCGGACCGTATGCTACCATGTACGTACGTCGTCCGTGGACCATACGTCAGTATGCAGGATTTTCTACTGCCGAAGAAAGTAATGCTTTTTACAGAAGAAACTTAGCCGCTGGGCAAAAAGGTTTATCTGTAGCATTTGACTTGGCTACGCATCGAGGCTACGATTCAGACCATGAGCGCGTAGTGGGAGACGTTGGAAAAGCTGGTGTAGCCATCGACTCGGTGGAGGATATGAAAGTCCTTTTCGACCAAATTCCATTGGGCGAAATGTCGGTTTCTATGACCATGAATGGTGCTGTTTTACCTATTATGGCGTTTTATATAGTGGCTGCCGAAGAACAAGGCGTAGCCACTAACCTACTTTCAGGAACCATTCAAAATGATATCCTAAAAGAATTTATGGTTCGTAATACTTACATTTACCCACCTACCCCATCGATGAAAATCATTGCCGATATTTTTGACTATACCAGTAAAAATATGCCAAAGTTCAATTCGATTTCTATTTCAGGCTACCACATGCAAGAAGCGGGAGCTACTGCAGATATTGAATTAGCTTATACTTTAGCCGATGGTCTAGAATACATACGCACGGGCTTAGCCGCAGGAATGAATATTGATGAGTTCGCTCCACGCCTTTCGTTTTTCTGGGCTATTGGAATGAACCATTTTATGGAAATTGCCAAAATGCGTGCTGGTCGTATGCTATGGGCAAAACTCTTAAAACAATTTGAACCTAAAGACGAAAAATCACTTGCTTTACGTACGCACTGTCAAACCTCAGGCTGGAGTTTAACCGAACAAGACCCTTTTAACAATGTGGCTCGAACGGCTATTGAAGCGGCTGCGGCTGCCTTTGGAGGCACCCAATCGTTACATACCAATGCCTTAGACGAAGCTATTGCATTACCTACCGATTTCTCGGCACGTATTGCCCGTAATACCCAAATTTACTTGCAAGAAGAAACCAAAATTTGCAAAACGGTAGACCCTTGGGCGGGAAGTTATTATGTAGAAAGTCTAACGGCTGAAATCGCTGAAAAAGCGTGGACTTTGATTGAGGAAGTGGAAGCACTAGGTGGCATGACCAAAGCTATTGAAGCAGGTATCCCGAAACTTCGTATTGAAGAAGCTGCAGCGCGTAAACAAGCGCGTATTGACAGCGGGCAAGACATTATTGTGGGGGTTAACAAATACCGACTGGAAAAAGAAGACCCGTTACATATTTTAGAGGTCGATAACCAAACCGTTCGTAAGCAACAAATCGAGCGTTTGGAACAAATAAAAGCCACTCGCGATACGGCAAAAGTAACTGACTGTTTAGCCAAACTGACGGAGTGTGCACAAACAGGAAACGGCAACTTATTAGATTTAGCTGTAGCTGCCGCACGTAACCGAGCGACTTTAGGAGAAATAAGCGACGCTTTAGAAAGCGTTTTTGGAAGATACAAAGCACAAATTAGAAGTTTTAGTGGGGTGTATAGTAAAGAAATAAAAAATGACGAAAGCTTTGAAAAAGCCCGTCAACTCGCAGATGCCTTTGCCAAACAAGAAGGACGTCGACCGCGTATTATGATTGCTAAAATGGGGCAAGACGGACACGACCGTGGTGCTAAAGTAGTCGCCACAGGGTACGCCGATGTAGGTTTTGACGTAGACATTGGACCACTATTTCAAACCCCGCAAGAAGCAGCCAAACAAGCGGTAGAAAACGACGTACACATTTTAGGCGTTTCTTCTTTAGCGGCAGGACACAAAACCTTAGTCCCTCAAGTAATTGAAGAATTGAAAAAATACGGTCGCGAAGATATTATGGTCATTGTAGGTGGAGTAATTCCTGCACAGGATTATGAATTCTTATTTGAGGCAGGTGCTGTGGCTGTTTTTGGTCCTGGAACTAAAATTAGTGATGCGGCAATTACAATATTGGAGGTTTTAATAGCGGAATAATTATTAAAAAAATATAAATTTGTTTTATGGCAACAGCTGAACAAATAAAATCTTTATTACTTTCTCATTATAAAAATGACAATGAAAGGTTTACTTCTATTGCCCTTCAAATGGCAGCTCATGAAGCACGGCAAGGACATATGGCTATTGCAAAAGAAATAAAAGATTTAGTCGATAAATCAAAAACAGATGGTTTTAAAATCATCAAAATCAATCCTGATTTAAGCGACTTAGTATTAGTATATTATCCTGAGAACAAATTAAATGAATTAATACTTTCAAATGAAGTTTCAAATAAATTGAATAGGATAATTAGAGAGTATAGAGAAAGAGATAAAATATTAAAATTTGGTTTGCAAAACCGTAGAAAAGTTTTACTATCAGGTTTGCCAGGAACAGGTAAAACCGCCACAGCTTCAGCCATTTCAGGAGAGTTGAAATTACCATTATACGTAGTGATGATGGACAAATTAATGACTAAATACATGGGAGAAACTGCCTCTAAATTGAGACAGATTTTCGACATGATGATTTCAAATAGAGGAGTTTATTTGTTTGATGAATTTGATGCCATTGGAGCAGAAAGAGGAAGAGACAACGAAGTAGGAGAAATGCGAAGAATATTAAATTCATTTCTTCAATTTATCGAACAAGACTCATCAGAAAGTATAATTTTTGGAGCTACTAACAATATAAAAATATTAGATTCTGCGTTATTTAGACGTTTTGATGACATCATAACATATTCTTTACCAAATAAAGAAGACATAGAAGAATTAATAAAACTAAAACTACATAAATTTCTTGGAGACTATTCTCTTAAATCGCTAATTGAAGTTGCATACGGATTAAGTCATGCTGAAATAACAAATGCTTGTAATGACGCTTTGAAAGAAATTATTTTAACCGATAAAAATACAATAACACAAAAATTATTGGTTCAGATGATAAAAGACCGAAAAACTAATCATTTGATATAGATAAAAAATGAACGAAGATTTCAAACCACATCTTTTTGTAAAAAATGTTCACTCTTCACAAGCTTACACCACGCCTCCAAGTCCGCCGATTAAAACAATATTACCTCAAAGAGATCGTAAAGTTCACGGAAATTTTTTACTTTCATCTTTAAATGAGATTTGGAACACACATATTCAAGAGGTTGTCGATAGAACAAAGAAAAGTTTACCTGTTAAAGATGGTGAATACATTACATTTATTGGTGCTGAAAAACAATTATTAGAATTAAGTTCTTTGAGTTCTGATGGAGCCAAATTACTAAATGTTAAAAGCAATCAGGAAAACAAATTACAAATAGCTACTATTTACATCCCTGACAATAAAAAAGAAAAGTTAATTGGAAAAATACAAAAGTATATTTTTGAAGACACAAAAAAAGGTCTTCCTGTTAGCCAAAAACTTGTCGAAAAAATAGATAAAATTCAAAGAACTAATATAGATTTTATCTGGAATAGCTCAAATGATTATATACCGAAAGAAGAAGCTGTTTGGTGTGAATTATGGTTAGCCATAGATAAATCTGAAATAGATAAAAAGTTTCAAACTCTGAAAGGTATTTCTGATTTTTTTAACATCACTATTTCCGAAGAATTTACTTTTTTTCCAGAAAGAATAATAGTTTATACGAAATTAAATTACCAACAACTAGTTGAATTATCAATGTCGTTCGGATATATTGCAGAAGTTCGTAGAGCTGAAGAATTAAATAGTTTTTGGTTAGATCAAACAATAATTAACAGAGAGAATTGGATTGAATCAGCAATAAACAATATAACATTTAATCAATCAAATAATTACATTACAATATTAGACTCAGGAGTCAATATTGGTCATAAGTTATTAAAAAATGCAATAAATAGAAACGACTGTCTAACTGCTGATTCTAACTGGGGTATAAATGATGCTGGTCATAATGGACATGGCACTGCTATGGCAGGTATTGCTCTATATGATAATTTAAATAAAATATTAGAATACAACAATCCTTTACAAGTAAACCACCGATTAGAATCAGTTAAAATTCTACCACCAGATGGAGAAACAACTGAATTAAACAAATGCCATTTTATTACCCAAAACGCTATTAACATATCAGTGATTAATAATCCTGATTATAAAAGGATCTTTTGTATGGCAGTTACAGGTAAAAATCAAAATGATTTTGGAAAACCTTCAACTTGGTCAGCTTATTTGGATAAAATTATCTTTGGTGATTTTGAAAATGATAAAAAAATTTTTGTTATCAGTGCAGGGAATGTTCGAGAAGATATTGAATTACTTAGTTATCCCGAAAGTAATCTAAATCTTTCTGTAGAAAGCCCAGCACAATCATGGAATGCAATAACTATTGGTGCATTTACTCAAAAAATATTACCTAATACTAACACAGTAGCAAAAAAGTTCGAATTGTCACCTTTTAGTAGAACTTCTAGTTCATGGGAATCTTTTTGGCCTATAAAACCAGAAGTTGTTTTTGAAGGAGGAAACTTAAAAAAACGTGAGGATGGAAACATTGAAAGACATGAAGACTTAGAAATTTTGACTACCTCGACTATGGGAATTGTAAACGCTTTTACTACTTTTAATGCTACAAGTGCAGCAACTGCAACTGCATCAAACTTTTTAGCAAAGTTAAGAAATATTTATCCCAATGCTTGGCCTGAAACATTAAGAGCATTAATGATTCACTCTTCATCTTGGACTGAAGAGTTAATAAATCAATTTAAAATTGACATTACTAAAGTCGGAGATAAAAAGAAATTATTAAGAATAGTTGGCTATGGAATACCTAATTTAAAAAAAGCGATAGAATGTAAATCTAACTACCTGACATTTATTTCTGAAGAAGTAATTACACCTTATAAAATTGATGGTACTGTAAAAACAAATGAAATACATTATTATGAATTTCCATGGCCATCAGAAATATTAGCAAATCTTGGAGAAACAAATGTAACTTTGAGAGTTACTCTTTCATATTATATCGAACCTAATCCTGGAGACAAAGGATATTCAACTAAATATTCATATCAATCCACAGCATTAAAATTTTCACTTATTAATCCAACCGAAACTTTTGAAAATTTTAAAGTTAGAACCAACAAAATTAATATTAAAAATCTAAAAGATGAACAAGGGGTTGAAAAATTATCTGAAGTTGATTATGAAAAAAAACAAGAAAAAAGGTGGTTTTTAGGTGCTGATACAGTTTTCAAAGGATCCATACATAGTAATTTTTGGAATGGTTCAGCAGCCGATATAGCAGTTTGTAATAAACTAGCAATATTTCCCCTTGCTTCAGGCTGGTGGAAACAATTAGAGAAACAAAAGAAATATGACTCTCAGTTACGATATTCTCTAATAGTCTCAATTGAAACCCCTGAAAACACTCCTGATATTTATACAGAAATTGCTAATCAAATCTTGACAAAAAATATTATTAAGATATAAAGTAGACTCTAAATTAACGAACTTTTAAAAAAAAAGCATTGTGATAAACTATGACATTGTATTGAAAAACAGCACTTTTTTTAGTGTTTTTTTACCTTTCTATCAATATAAATGAAAAGCTCTCCACAAAAAAACTGCCCTCACGGGCAGTTCCTATTTTATTGCATCGCTTTCAAAGCATCGGGCATCCCATAGCCAAATTCAGAATGGCGATTGGTATAAAACTGAGCGGACTGACGCAGTTTTTGTAAAACTTGGTCGCGGGTCCAACTAGGATTTTTAGCCCAAACTAAAGTAGCAATCCCTGAAGTCGTAGCCGTAGCCACTGAGGATCCTCCAGAATAATCGCCTTGTCCATCATAATAACTGTTCACCGGAATTTTATTTCCGCTGGTTACTCGTTGCATCATAATGGTAAATTCTACTTTACTTCCTGTATGACATACATCTCAGGCTTGGTAGGTACTGGCATCTTTAATTCCTGTTACAGCAACCACTTCAGGCATCCAAGCAGGAAATATAACCCCCGCAAAAGTGGTAAAACTCGTAGAGGTTCCCGCAGCACAAAACATTAGTTTCCCTTTACTATAAGCATATTTAATCGCATCTTCAATTTTTCCTGAGGAGATAATATTCCCCATCGACATGGAAATCACGCGAACATTAACATTATTAGCCAAATTAATATAGGCTGTTTTTACGCCTTCTAATTCATGGTAGCCGTCTAGCACCACATTTGAAGCCGCGCGATAGGTTACCAAATTACAATTATAGGCCACTCCCACAGGTTGCCCTTTGTCGTTACGAGGTGCAGCAGCCACAGATGCCATACTGGTACCGTGCCCACATTTATCGTTAGCGCCATCATAGCCCGAAGACCAAGGCCAAATAGAATCTACATAGACGCCATATTTTTGCACCACTCTACCCGAGGAAAGCCCATTATTAAAACTTCCATTAAAATTAATGCTTTAATTGGTAACTGTCAGATTAAATATTAACTATTATAACTAATCACTTCTTACTTTTCTTCTTCTCTGCTTTCTTTTTCTTCGACTTTTTAAGTTTGAGCAATTCTTTTTTATTTTTCAAACGTTTTTCTATTTGGTCAATTTCATAAGAATCGTTGGTAAAGGAAATTAATTTTACTTCTTTAATCATTTTCAAAGCGGCTTTAATTTTCTATTGCCTTTCTAGCAATTGGATTTTCTTTATCCACATTTAAACTTTGTTAATTCCTTTTATTGTCAATGAGAAATCGATTAGCTTTGCCGCTTCTTCGTAATCTTCATTCAATAATAAAACCTCAGCATAATGTGGATATATCTCCAAAGCGTGAATATCAGCAGCCAAAGCTTCTGCATAATATTGTTTTGCCGATTCATAATCTTGCATTTGTTCGGCATACAAGCGTCCGTACAATCCTAATGCCATAGCGTTTTTGTTATCATACACCAAGGCATATCCTAATGACTCTAAGGTTCCTTCAAGTCAATAGGGATAATTATCCAAGGCTTGTACTACATATTTATCTATTGATTGCATTTTTTTTGAATTTGTTGGGTGATGGATGTTCGATGATAGGTGATACTACTAATCATATAAACTATCGTTTATCATCTTCTTTCCTTCTTGTCGTTCTTTTTTGTTGTTTTTACTTTTCTTTTCTTTTTTAAAATCGGAACCTTCAAAAGTGCGAATTGGGTTTCCTCTTTGCACTGCCATTTGATTGGTCCACTGGTTTTGCACTTGCTGTTGGAGTTGGTCGTACTGCGTCTCTTTCAGTTTGGCTAGTAATCGTTCGGTTGCCAATTTTTTATTTTGGTGCTGCGAACGAGAATCCATACTCACTACACTTATTCCAGTAGGAAGATGTGTGGCACGAATGGCAGAACTCACTTTGTTTACGTGTTGTCCCCCTGCTCCTGAACTGCGCATTGCTTGATATTGAAAATCTTTTTCTGAAAACGTAGGCAAGAGGATTGGAGGCACTTCAAAAATTCCGATAAACCAATTTTTACGTTTGTGAAACTTTCGAAACGTACTTTTCCCAATCCATTGAATGGTACCCACCCAACTACGCACAAATTCGTTGGTATTGACACCTTTTATCGCTACTAATGCCGAAACTACGGTACCGTTTTCGGGTCCAGGCTCTCTATTAATTACTTCCACTTTCAGCTTCATTTCTTCGGCTTCGACTAATACTCTTTTGAGCACTTGCGCCACTACCCAATCGCATTCGGCTGGTCCTCTTCCTGAGGTGATTTGTATGATAGCCTCTCCAACCCCTCCAAAGGAGGGGCTATTAGAGACTTGATTTGATTTTATTTTTGTTTCCATTTTTCTATAATTTTTAAAAGTTTGTCTCTATTCTTTGCTTCTTTGACAAACTTTGGTAATCGCGCTACTAACGTTTGACCTCCATTGTATTTTGAGTTGCGCTCTCTTAAATCAGCCTCAATATATCTTTCTAAGTAATTAATGTGATCATTATTTAAAGCCCAAAAAACATTCTGTTTAAATTCTTGTTGGTACCATAAGCTGCAATTATAAAAAGGGTCTCTTACTCCTTCAATATCGAATTTAAATTCAAACTCTACTTCTTTAAGTTTTGCTTTCACAGTTTCGCTATGATTACAATGTGGACATTTAACTTTTATTTCGCTTACCTGTTTAGTCGTTTGAACTCCTTTTACTTCGTACTTTTCAGAACAATTTGAACAATATACCTTAGCGTAGGGCTCAAAAATTGTTTTCTTTTTAGAGAAACTGTAATAACAATGTTTACATTCAAAAACCCTTTTGCTTTCGCAATTGTGTTTTCCACAATTAGGACAAGATTCTAATTCATTCTTGATTTTTACAGCTGCTTTCTGATTGCAATTTGGACAAACGACATCAATGAAATCATTGAATTTACCTAATCTTATATTTTTATCCTCAAACCTTTCCATAACAAAGCTTATTTATCCATTCTCACAAATTTTGGGGTGAATGTTCCCAATACTTCTACTAATTCTTCTTGAAGCGCCATTACTTTATGGATGTCTTTATACGCCATAGGTGCTTCATCGATACTACCACCAATCAAATCGACTTCCTTGTCTTTTAAAACTTTTTTGATATCGCTTTGGGTGAACTTGACTTTACACTTGGCTCTAGAATGCAATCGTCCTGCACCGTGCGAAGCAGAATTCAGGCTACTTTCATTTCCTTTGCCTCGTACAATAAAACCAGGTGCTGTCATCGAACCCGGAATAATTCCTAGTTCGCCCTTGGCTGCAGGTGTTGCGCCTTTGCGATGTACAATACATTCTTGTCCGTTTACCATTTCTTTCCAAGCAAAATTGTGATGGTTTTCGATGGTTACTAACACTCGTTTCCCGATGGCTTTCGCAATACGTTTGTGAATATCTTCGTGACATGCCTTAGCATATTCGCCCGCTAAATTCATTGCCATCCAGTATTCTTGTCCGTCGTGTGTGTTCATATCTAACCAAGCCAAATGCTGTACATTTTTAGGTAACGGACATTGTTTAGTAGCCAAATAGGTATAATGTTTTGCGATATTGGCCCCCAAACCTCTGGAACCACTGTGCGATAAAACCGCTACATATTCGCCTACGTCTAATTTCCATTCGTTCATAGGGGTGTCGATTTTTACGATTCCTATTTCGACAAAATGGTTTCCTCCACCCGAAGTACCCAATTGCTTGTATGCTTTATCTAACAATTGTTTTACCAAAGGAATATTTGAAAAAGCAGGATGAGAAAACACTTCGTGATCGGATTTGATTTTGTGTGTTTCGTACATTCCAAACTTGGTGTTATCCAACAGCATTTTTCGCCATTGATGTTCTTTTCCTTTGAGATACGAAGCGGGTAAATCGAATATAGACAAGCTCATTCGGCAACCTATATCTACTCCTACCCCATACGGTATCACTGCATTATCTGTGGCTAACACACCGCCTATAGGCAATCCGTAACCAGAATGTGCATCTGGCATCAAGGCTCCTTGTACAGCAACAGGTAATTTCAAAGCATCATACAATTGAAACTTGGCTTGCTCTTCGATTTCGTTTTCACCAAAAATCGAAAATGGCGCTCGTGTGTTCCGTAATTCGTTGAACTTTACTTGTACTGGATTCACTAATCCCTCGGCTACTTTGCCCCAAGTTCCATGACTTTTGAACTTTTCAGGGTGTAGTAAAACCTCTTTGGCTTCGGTGAGTATACTTTCTTTTTTTTCTCTTTTGCGATATCTGTTAATTTGCCCTAAGGTTATATTGATGGCATTATTTTTAGGGAACCCTATCTTGATTAGGTCTCTCCCTGATAATTTATTTCCCATAAATTTAAATTTTGAATAATAGACTGCTCTTCCAAATGCTAGAGCACTTGGTTGAAATCAAACTTTGAAGTTATCGGGAAATTTTAAGGCATAAAAAAACCCGAAACTAAAGGTCTTCGGGTTTTAACATATAGTGAAGTTTTTTGAATCTAACTTAAAGTAAAACCACGAAGCGCAGTTACACCAGCTCCCGCTGATTGATAACCTAAAAGTGTTACATTGAATACAAACATTTTTTCTTCGTTTTTAATTGTTACTAATTTTCTGACGCAAATTTTGTAATTATTTTTTTTAATTTCCAAATGATTTTTAAAATTTTTATTCAGTCTAAAGAAGTCTATACAATTGTATTGATTTTTTTGATCTTGTTCATACCATCATTTTAGTAAAAAAAATTACGTTGCGGGGTATTTACAAACTTATTATCAACTAATGAGCGAGTCATAAGAAAAACACTAACCTATAGCACTTTACTCCAGAATATTCATCAGTTGGTTTCTAAAGCACTCAAAATTAGTTGGCTTACCTTTGCCTCGTTTTAAAAAAATCCAGTCCAAAGGGCTGTTATAAATATACTTTTATGCTAAAAAAATCTATAGAAGCCTTACAAAAAGAGGCTGCCACAACGGGAACCCATAGTTTGAAAAGAAGCTTAGGTGGTTTCAATTTAATCATGATTGGAATAGGTGTTATTATTGGTGCTGGTCTATTTTCTTTAACTGGAATTGCCGCAGCTAACAATACAGGCCCCGCAGTTATCCTATCCTTTATTGTTGCCGCGGTAGGTTGCGCTTTTAGTGCCTTATGTTATGCTGAATTTGCTTCGATGGTGCCTGTTTCTGGTAGTGCTTATACTTACGCTTATGCTACCATAGGAGAGTTATTTGCTTGGATAATTGGTTGGGATTTGATCTTAGAATATTCTGTAGGCGCAGCTACAGTAGGTATTAGTTGGTCTCAATATTTGGTCAAATTTTTAGAGAAATTTGGGATATACCTCCCGCCCCAATTAATTATGTCACCATTTGAAACTGCAACAGGACAAAATGGAGAAATTGTTCGCGGTTTTATTAACCTTCCGGCCGTATTAATCATTGCATTGATTACAGCTGTTATTATCAGAGGAACCAAAGGATCTGCGGTATTTAACGCTATTGTTGTAACCCTTAAAGTAGGTGTCGTATTGTTATTTATTGGCTTAGGTTGGCAATATATAAATCCAGCAAACTACAGTCCGTTTATCCCTGCTAATACGGGGACTTTTGGAGAATTTGGTGTTTCTGGAATACTTCGTGGTGCTGGGGTCATTTTCTTTGTTTTTATAGGTTTTGACATCGTTGCTACGATGGCTCAAGAAACTAAAAACCCACAAAAAAATATGCCAATTGGGATTTTAGGGTCATTAATTGTATGTACGCTTTTATTCATTGCTTTTGGTTATGTAATGACTGGATTAGCCCACTATACAGAATTTAAAAACAGTGCCGCACCTGTGGCTATTGCCATTGCTAAAACGCCTTATATATGGCTAGCTACTGCCGTAATTATGGCTATTCTAATTGGATATACTTCTGTTATTTTAGTCGACTTATTAGGACAATCACGCGTTTTTTATGCTATGAGTAATGATGGTTTGTTACCCAAGGTGTTTTCGCAATTGCACCCTAAGTTTCATACTCCTTATAAATCAAACATCTTGTTATGTGTATTTATTAGTTTGTTTGCTGGATTAGTTCCTATTCATGTGGTGGGTGAAATGACTAGTATAGGTACTTTATTGGCTTTTGTAATGGTATGTATAGGTATTTTAATCTTACGAAAAAAAGAACCTAATTTACCTAGACCATTTAAGACGCCGTTAGTTCCTCTTGTGCCTATTTTAGGTATAGCTACTTGTTTGTTAATGATGTTTTCTTTACCTCTAGGTACTTGGATTAGGCTCTTTGCATGGCTGGCAATAGGCATATTAATTTATTTCTTTTACGGCAAGAAAAACAGTAAGCTGCGAAACGATAAAACATCGAGCAATTAATTTTCTGCTTTCTAAAACATAACAAAAGGTTCGTTTTTTATACTCCTTTATTAGGATAAAAAACGAGCCTTTTCAATTTTAATGAGAAAATATATATTTGATTTTACCTGATGATTTTGACCTTAGGTAACTATCATATTTTTTCTAATTCTATTACAGCTTCTAGAAATTGTATTCCTTTTACTTCTTCAAAAAAATCGATTTCGGTTTCGTGAGGTAAAAAATCTGAGATAATTCGAATGATAAAATCCTGCGGCTTTTTTAAATACATAAAAGTGTAATCCTCCATATTTACCACTGTTTGAACGGCTAGATTAGTCGTTCTAACAAATTTATCTGAAGTTAGTGAATGCAAACACGGTAAATTTGTTTGAGGATTGACCGCTATGGGTTTTCCATTTTCAAACAATCCTCCTTCGTATCCATACAAAGAGGCATTAGTAATTTCGATAGGTTTCCCCAGAGCTAGATAAGGAGGCAGTTCGCTTTCTTTTCCTACTATCGCTGCAAAGCCCATTAATACACAAAGATCATGGGCTGGTAAATTCATTAGGGTCTTTGCGGTACTTTCTCTCCCTATTCCAGAAACAACAATGTGATAAGAATGTGTTAAGTTAGAGAATTGCGATAATGCCGTTTCTACTTTCTTCTTTTCAATCTCCATTGGAGTGAGTATAATAATTTTTGCCATTTTCTTACAATAAAAATAGAACTTGCGAAGTTACTGTTTTTACTTTTAGGAGAACCAATTTTATTAATACTTATACAAACAAAGAGGGTGTCTGAAAAGTCAAAACACAACGTCTAGCCTGTCACTTTTCCTATCGTCGAAGTGACGTTATCAGCGTTATGTGATTTGCTCCACCTGCTCACTTCATTCGAGCCTCCCTTTGGTCGAAACGAAAGATTGCTCCCTTTTCGGACAACCTCTTTGATAAGTACTATTTATTATTGAACTGCTTTCAAAGCATCTGGCATACCATAACCAAATTCAGGATGTTTCTTACCATAAAATTCAGAAGATTGGCGTAACTTATTTAAAACCTGATCTCTCGTCCAAGTAGGATTTTTAGCCCATATTAAGGTTGCTATACCAGCTGTTGTTGCCGTAGCTACAGAAGAACCTCCTACATAATCACTTTGCCCTTCATAATAACTATTTACAGGTATTTTATTTCCTGTATTGCTTCTTTGCATCATAATAGCAAATTCAACTTTATTTCCTGTATGACAAATATCACATGCTTCATAACCATTTGCCTCTCTTAAACCAGTAACAGCAACGGTTTCAGGCATCCATGCTGGAAAGATAACCCCAACTGATGAGGTAAAATTGGTAGAGGTTCCAGCTGCACAAAAAATTAATTTTCCTTTACTATAAGCATATTTTATACCGTCTTCAATTTTACTGGAAGAAATAATATTTCCCATTGACATAGATATAACACGAACAGAAGAGTTGTTTCCTAAATCTGTAAACGCTTTTTTAACAGCTTCTAACTCTTGGTAACCGTCTAGTACAACATTTGAAGCAGCTCTATAGGTAATTAAGTTACAGTTATATGCTACTCCTACGGGCTGTCCTTTATCATTTCTAGGAGAGGCCGCCACGGAGGACATACTTGTACCATGCCCACATTTATCGTTTGCTCCGTCATATCCTGTGGACCAAGGCCAAATAGAATCTACATAAACGCCATATTTTTGAATTGTTCTTCCTGAAGAATCGCCATTGTTAAAATTTGCATTTAGTAATGAATTAACAGTAGAAGCTCCTGTATCTACAATAGCTAACGTAATTCCTCTACCTGTAGAGTGTCCCCATGCAGAAGGTATATTGTGATTATAAAATGCCCAAGGAACTTTGGCATTAGGTGTAATTGTTGTAAAATCTCCTGAACTAATTGTTTCGCTTTCTAGCCCACATCCAGACGAAGATGAAGAATCTTTACTTGTAGGATCTGATCCTGGTTCTATTCTAAAATCTCCTGGTTCAACATAACGTACGTACCCCAATCTTTTTAGGGCTATGATGGTTTCTTGTTTTTCAATATAAACATCTACAAGATTAAGGTAAGGATCTTCTTTTAGTAATATTTTTCCTATTTCTTTTTCTTCATACTTAGCTATAATTTTAAGCAATTGATTTTGTAGTTCTGCTTGATTTGTTGTTTTTTTTCTATCAAATTCATTTTTATTATTTCCAAAACCTATAGTACAAATTTTGTTTCCATTTTGAATTGCACTCCAAACTTCATGTGCCGTAGCCATATTCCAGTTAAACTGTTCGCCCGTTTTTACACGGAAAAGAAGCTTATCATTTATTTCTTTATTTGACAAAGGTTCTTTTTGATTTTCAGCAATTACAACATTCTCTTCTTGAGAGGAAGAATCATCATTAACACAAGAAGTAAAAGCTATAACAGATAAAAAACAAATTTTAATTAACTTTTTTTTCATTTTTAGTATTTTTTTTTGGTTTGAATTACGAATATAATAATTAAAAAATTAAAAAAACTAATTACTCATTCTTATAAATTAATTTTAATCCATAATAATTTTTATAAATTTGCAATCCTATGCAAAAAACAGTCAACATACTAAACAAAAGAGCCAGGTTTGATTACGAAATAATTGACAAGTACACGGCTGGAATAGTATTAACCGGTACTGAAATTAAATCCATCCGATTAGGAAAAGCTTCAATTGCTGAAAGCTTTTGTGAGTTTAATGGAAGTGAGTTATTTGTTATTAATTCTACGATAGAAGAATATGCTTTTGGAACGCATTATAACCATAGAGCTAAAAGCGAACGAAAACTTCTTTTAAACAAAAAAGAATTAAGAGGACTTTTAAAGGATGTTCAAAACAAAGGCTTAACCATTATTCCTTTGCGCTTATTTACGAGTGAAAAAGGCCTCGCAAAATTAGATATTGCCTTATGTAGAGGTAAGAAGAATTATGACAAACGAGAAACCATAAAAGACCGTGATAACAAGCGTGATTTAGACAGAATTAAAAAAGCCTATAAATAATTTATAGGCTTAATTTTTATCCTCTAAAAGTGGTACAAATCTAAAATCTCCAAATTCATGCTTTTCAAACTGGGTTTCATTTTTACGAATTAGCATAGTCATAATTTGAACATTTTCTCCTACAGGTATGATTAACCTCCCTCCAATTTTTAATTGCGCCATCAGAGGCTGAGGGATATATGGAGCCCCTGCCGTAACTATAATTCCATCAAAAGGAGCAAAATTAGGCAATCCCTTATAACCATCGCCAAATGTTAAATGCTTAGGCAATATTCCTAATTTAGGCAACAACAAAGAAGTTGTTCTATACAATTCATTTTGCCTTTCTACGGAATATACTTTAGCCCCCATAGCACACAACACAGCAGTTTGATAACCACTCCCTGTACCTATTTCTAATATTTTATCATGTTTTTTTACCCGTAAAAGTTCTGATTGAAAAGCTACAGTATAAGGTTGCGAAATAGTTTGACCTGCCCCAATAGGAAAGGCCTTATCTTGATAAGCAAAATCTTCAAAACTAGAATTCAAAAACAAATGTCTTGGAATTTTCCTAATAGCCTCTAATACATTTTTATCAGTAATTCCTTTTTGTTCCAAAAGGCTTACTAACTGATTTCTAAGTCCTTGATGTTTGGGTAAATCTCTCATAATTCTTGGGTAAAATTAAGACAAAAATCACACTTAACAAAACCTCTTTTTCTGATAAAACTAACAATTATCATATTTTTATTTTAATCTACTCCCTAGCTTTGTCCAAACTTTTTAGGTATGAACGATTTAGAAATTGCCAAAAAAAATTTAATTGATAATGGTTATTTAAAACTAGGAAAACAAGATATTAATTATATCGAAGAAATCAACACATTACGCAAAGAAAAAAATGCTGTCATTTTAGCCCATTATTATCAACGCCCAGAAATTCAAGATATAGCTGATTTTGTAGGAGATAGTCTTGCATTAGCGCAACAAGCAGCGGAAACAACAGCTGATTTAATTGTTTTTGCTGGAGTTCATTTCATGGCTGAAACAGCTAAAATTTTAAATCCTACCAAAAAAGTAGTTTTACCCGATTTAAAAGCAGGCTGTTCTTTAGCTGATTCTTGTCCTACTGCTGATTTTGAGCCGTTTGTAAAACAACACCCTAATCACATTGTGATTTCCTATGTAAACACTTCGGCAAGCATTAAAGCTTTAACAGATATTGTATGTACCTCATCAAATGCTGAAAAAATAATTAACGCCATCCCTCTTGATAAGCCTATAATTTTTGCCCCCGATAAAAATTTAGGAGCTTATTTAATAAAAAAAACAGGACGCGATATGCTCCTTTGGGATGGCGCTTGTTTAGTACACGAAGCTTTTTCTATTGGCAAAATTTTAGAATTATATAAAGAAAATCCAGAGGCAGAAATTATTGCTCATCCTGAATCACAAGCTCATGTATTAAAAGTAGCAAAATACATTGGCTCTACTGCTGGTTTATTAAATTACGTTAAAACATCTAATGCCCATACATTTATTGTGGCTACCGAAGTAGGCATTCTTCATAAAATGAAACAAGAAGTTCCCAACAAAACGTTTATTGCCGCTCCTGCTAATGAAGCGAATTGTAATTGTAGCGAATGTGCTTTTATGAAACTAAACACCCTAGAAAAGCTCTATTTATGTATGAAGTATGAATTACCAAACATAGAAATAGATGAAATTTTACGAAAAAAAGCCGTAAAATCAATTAATGCCATGTTAGAAATTTCTAAATAATGAGTATTTTTAAAACCGATTTTTTAATTTTAGGTTCAGGAGTAGCAGGTCTCTCCACAGCTATTAAGTTAGCAAAAGCGTTACCCAATAAAAAAATAACTGTAGTTACTAAAGATAATAAAGAAGAGTCGAATACTAAGTATGCACAAGGCGGTATAGCAGCTGTTTGGGACGAAAAAGACACTTTTGAGAGTCATATAGAAGATACTTTAAAAGCAGGCGATTACGAAAACGATTTAAATACCGTAAAACTTGTAATAGAAAATGCCCCTACTCGCTTACAAGAACTAATACAATGGGGAGCCGAATTTGATTTAAACAGAAACAATCAATATGATTTAGGTAAAGAAGGAGGTCATTCTGCCAATAGAATTTTACACCATAAAGACATAACAGGATATGAAATTCAAATAACATTATTAAGGCAAATTGAAAACTTGTCAAATATTGAATTTATCCCCCACCATTTTGCTATCGAATTAATTACCGAACATCATTTTACAAATATAAAAATAGAAATAGGACAAAAAGACATTCACTGCTATGGTGCCTACATTTTAAACGAAAAAACAAACGCCATTCACACTTATTTAGCCCATAAAACCATTTTAGCCACAGGAGGATCAGGACAAACTTATGCCACAACTACAAATCCTATCATTGCAACAGGTGATGGAATAGGTATGGCATTTAGAGCCAAAGCCGTTATTGAAGACATGCAATACATACAATTTCATCCTACAGCGTTGTATGAACCAGGTAAGAGCCCTGCCTTCTTAATATCTGAAGCCGTACGAGGCTTTGGGGCTTATTTACGCAATCAATCTGGCGAACGCTTTATGCTTCGTTATGATCAAAGAGCCGAACTAGCCTCTCGTGACATTGTATCCCGCGCTATCAACATGGAAATTAACACCTCAGGAAACGAATGTGTGTATCTAGATTGTACTCATTTAAATCAAGAGGATTTCTATAATCATTTCCCTAATATTGTTGAAAAATGTCAAAGCATAGGTATAGATATTTCTAAAAACTACATACCTGTACTACCGGCTATGCACTATATGTGTGGTGGTGTAAAGGTAAATAAGCTAGGACAAACGTCTATTCCTAATTTATATGCTAATGGAGAAGTAGCAAAAACAGGTCTTCACGGAGCTAATAGACTCGCCTCTAACTCGCTTTTAGAAGCTTTGGTTTTCGGACATATCATTGCAAAAGATATTATAAAAAATAGCAACAGTTTAAAAGCGTTTTTTCCTAAAATACCGCAATGGAACTCCAAAGGAACTGTAGAACCCAAAGAACTAATTCTTATTTCACATAACAAAAAGTCGGTTCAGAATATTATGAACGATCTAGTAGGCATTGTACGTTCAAACCAACGTTTAGAGCGGGCTTTGGATCACTTGAATTACTTATACGAAGACACTGAGAATTTGTTTAAAAAAGTAACCCTTTCGCCTCAAATTTGTGAATTACGAAACATTAATACTACCGCTTATTTAATTGTAAAACATTCGCTGGAAAGTCGTAAAAACAAAGGTGCTTTTTACAACTTAGATTTGCATTGATTTTTGAATAAATCGAATAAAAGATTTACATTTGTTCAAATTCTTAATTATGCTAAAAGTAGGCGTTTTAGGTGCAGGTCACCTTGGAAAAATACATTTACGATTACTTAATCAATCTAAAAAATACGAACTAATAGGCTTCTTCGACCCTTATGAAGACAATGCTAACAAAGTAGCGACCGAGTTTGGTTATAAAAAATTTGACACCATTACTGAATTAATCAAGGCAGTAGATGTAGTAGACATTGTTACTCCTACCCTACAACATTTTGAATGTGCCCAACAAGCTATCGAAGCGGGTAAACATATTTTTATTGAAAAACCAATAGCTAAAACCGTCGCGGAAGCTGAAGCCATTATGGCTCTAGCAAAAAAACACAACGTAAAAGGGCAAGTAGGACACGTGGAGCGTTTTAATCCAGCTTTTATGGCGGTTAAGGACAAAATCAGCAACCCGATGTTTATAGAAACTCATCGTTTGGCTGAATTTAACCCTCGCGGTACAGATGTCCCTGTGGTTTTAGACTTGATGATTCACGATATAGATGCGATTTTAAGCGTTGTAAAATCAAAAGTAAAGTCGATTAACGCCAGTAGCGTAGCGGTTATTTCTGATTCGCCCGATATTACCAACGCTCGTATTGAATTTGAAAACGGTTGCGTGGCTAACATCACATCCAGTCGCATCTCTATGAAAAACATGCGCAAATCACGATTTTTCCAAAAAGATGCTTATATCTCGGTGGATTATTTAGACAAAGTATGTGAAGTAGTTCGCATGAAAGATGCTCCAGAAACACCAGGTGATTTTGACATGATACTTCAAAATGCTGAAGGGGTAAAAAAACAAATTTATTTTGACAACCCAGGTATTCATCCAAATAATGCCATTTTAGATGAATTAGAGTCTTTTGCCGATGCTATTAATCAAGATGCAACACCTGTGGTTACACTTGAAGATGGCACGGAAGCCTTACGTGTGGCGTATCAGATTATTGAGTGTATTGAAAAGTAATACTTATTCAATGTTCAAAATTTTTAAAATAAATTTATTACTCAAAGAGTAGTTAATTCAAAAACTTATAAAAAAATGAAAATAGTTTCTTTTTTTGCTGGTGCCGGAGGTTTGGATTTAGGATTTCAAAAAGCAGGTTTTAATGTAATTTGGGCAAATGAATACGATAAAGAAATATGGGAAACTTACGAAAAAAATCATCCACATACAAAACTAGATAGAAGAAGTATAGTAAATATCCCTGCCGACGAAGTTCCTGATTGTGACGGAATTATCGGAGGACCACCATGTCAAAGTTGGAGCGAGGCAGGTGCTTTAAAAGGTATCAACGACAAAAGAGGTCAACTTTTTTTCGATTTTATAAGGATATTAGAAGCTAAACAACCTAAATTTTTCTTAGCAGAGAATGTAAGCGGAATGCTTTTAGGAAGACATTCAGAAGCACTTAAAAATATTCAAGAATTGTTTAGAAACGCTGGTATTGGTTATGAATTATCTTTTGAAATGCTAAATGCATCTGATTATGATGTACCTCAAGATAGAAAGAGAGTTTTTTTTATTGGAATAAGAAAGGATTTAAAATTTAAATTTATTTTTCCGAAATCTTATTTTAAAAAATGCACTCTAGAAAACGCTATATTCGATTTAAAAGACACTGCAATTCCTGCTAAACAAGGAAATAAAACCAATAGTTGCGATTGTAAATATCCAAATCATGAATATATGACTGGTGATTTTTCAACTATATTTATGTCTCGTAATCGTGTAAGGTCTTGGGATGAACAATCATTTACAATTCAAGCTGGTGGAAGACATGCACCAATCCATCCACAAGCGCCTAAAATGAAATTTATAGAACAAAATATAAGAATATTTGAACCAGGAAAAGAACATCTATATAGAAGATTAAGCGTAAGAGAATGTGCCAGAATTCAAACATTTCCAGATAATTTTATATTTCATTATAATTCTATTTCTGCAGGTTATAAGATGATTGGTAATGCTGTTCCTGTTAACTTAGCTTTTCACCTAGCAGAAAGTATAAAGGAACAAATCATAAAAAATGAAATTTTAATAGAAAATCTCTTTCTAACTAAACAAACATTATCTATACTAAATGACTAATATTTTAGATGCTATTTATAACATCTCATTAATTCAAGACCTAAGCATTGATGAGATTATTTTCGGAAATAATAAAGCAAATAATATGGGGGAAGGGCTTGAATCTTTTATTAAAGATTCATTTGCCAATACATTTAATGAAGATAATAATAGAATACTATCTGAAAAATATTCTGCATTTTTTTCATACGAAGGCTCTAAAAACAACCCTCCTGATTTGATGATAAAAAATGGAGACGCACTGGAAATAAAAAAAGTCGAATCTTTAACTTCTGAATTACAATTAAATAGTTCTCATCCAAAATCTAAATTATACTCTTCTAGTCCACTAATAAATAAACATTGCAAAAACTGTGAAATATGGGATGAGAAAGATTTCATCTATACTATTGGTCATATACCTAACGGTACAAAAAAACTATCTTCACTTTGGTTTGTTTATGGCTCAATCTATTCAGCTGATGAAGAAATTTATCTATCAATTAAAAATGAACTAGCTAAAAGTCTTGAAGAAAACCAAAATTTACATTTTTCAGTAACGAACGAAATTGGAAGATTAAACTTTGTCGACCCTCTAAAAATAACTAATTTAAGAATTAGAGGTATGTGGTTATTACAGCCTCCATTCAAAGTTTTTAAAGATTATTATGAATACAAAAAAGAATCTAACTTCCAATGTTTTGCATTTATTCCAAATGATAAATATATTTCATTTCCTATTGAAAGTAGAAGTAAGGTAGAAAATTCTAATAATATCAAAATTGAAAACATAAAAGTTAAAAACCCTAACAATCCAGTCAATTTGATTGAAACAAAATTAATTACATATAGATTCTAATAAATATAATGCTCTCCAATCCAACAATAATAACCGATATTAAATCTTTAATATCAAATGCGCGAACCTCAGCCATAAAGGCTGTAGATTATCAGCGCACTTTATTATATTGGCACATTGGCGAGCGGATTTTCAACGAAGAACAACAAGGAAAAGATAGAGCTGATTACGGAGAATATTTGATAAAATATCTTTCGGAACAATTACAACCTGAGTTTGGAAGCGGGTTTTCGTATAGGGAACTACATCGCTATCGTCAATTTTACAGAACTTTCCCAATTGTGGACTCACTGCGTACACAATTGAGTTGGACGCATTATCGAACGCTAATTCGCATTGATAATGAAGACAAAAGAGAATATTACATAGCCGAAACTGCTAAAGACAATTGGTCTGTAAGACAAATGGAGCGTCAAATCAATAGCCAATTGTACGAACGGCTACTCTTAAGTAATGACAAAGAAAGTGTATTGGCCGTAGCTCGCAACGAAGTACTTCCTACCCATCCTAATGAAATTATCAAAGACCCCATGGTACTAGAGTTTTTAGGATTAAAAAGAGAAAGTGCTTATTATGAGAAAGATTTAGAACAAGCCATTATTACACATCTTCAAGATTTCTTATTGGAATTAGGCAACGGTTTTTCATTTGTGGCGCGACAAAAAAGAATTCATTTAGAAGGCGATGATTTTTTTGTGGATTTAGTTTTCTATAATCGTATGTTGCAGAGTTTTGTCATCTTCGAAATCAAGACACACAAACTTACCCACGAAGACCTAGGGCAACTGCAAATGTATGTCAACTATTTTGACCGAGTAGAAAAATTACCTCATGAAAAACCAACAATTGGTGTACTTTTGTGTGCCGATAAAAACAATGCCGTCGTAAAATTTTCTTTACCCGAAGAAAACAAAACAATACTTGCTAGTCAATATGAGTTGATTTTACCTTCGGAAGAGCAGTTGTTAAATGAAATAAAAAAAGAATTCAATAATAAACCAAACCATTAATCCCTACGCACCCCTAGTAGGAAAAATTATTTAAGAAATAGGGGCATCATACAATGAAAACAATTGCAGTTATAGGCGCGGGTACTATGGGCAACGGAATTGCTCATACGTTTGCACAAAGTGGATTTACCGTAAAATTAATTGATATTTCTGAAAAATCTTTAGAAAAAGGGATGGCTACTATTGCTAACAACCTAGACCGTATGGTTTCTAAAGGTTCTATTACAGAAGAAGACAAGCACAAAACCATTGGTAATATCATCACTTATACTGATATTAAAGACGGTGTAGTAGGATGCGATTTAGTTGTAGAAGCAGCCACTGAAAATGTTCAGTTAAAATTCAATATTTTCAAGCAACTAAGCGAAGTTTGCGACCATAACACCATTTTAGCAACAAACACTTCTTCTATTTCTATTACACAAATTGCGGCCAACGTAGTACATCCTGAACGTGTGATAGGTATGCACTTTATGAATCCAGTGCCTATCATGAAATTAGTTGAAATTATTCGTGGTTACAACACATCTGACGAAGTAACTAAAATCATCATGGATTTATCGGTTAAATTAGGTAAAATACCTACCGAAGTAAACGATTATCCTGGATTTGTAGCGAATCGTATCTTAATGCCTATGATTAACGAAGCTATCGAAACTTTATACAACGGTGTAGGTGGTGTGTATGAAATTGACACAGTTATGAAATTAGGTATGGCACACCCAATGGGACCTTTACAATTAGCCGATTTTATTGGTCTTGATGTATGTTTGTCTATCTTAAACGTCATGTACGATGGTTTCAAAAACCCGAAATATGCTCCATGTCCTTTATTGGTCAATATGGTTATGGCAGGTAAATTAGGAGTGAAATCTGGGGAAGGTTTCTATGATTACTCAGAAAGTAAAAAAGCAGAGAAAGTTTCATCTCAATTTAGTAAAAAGTAAAAAGTGTTTAGTGATAAGTAAAAAGTCGTTAAAGAACTAATTACTTTTTACTTATCACTTTTCATTCAAGAAAAAATGGCAAAAATAATCCCTTTTAAAGCAGTTCGCCCCACACATGATAAAGTAGCGCTAGTGACGTGTAGAACCTATGATGAATATTCCGCAGCTGAATTAGCCGCTTGGTTGGATTTTAATCCTTATTCTTTCTTGCATATTATTAATCCTGCCTATACACATTCGCAAAAAATTACAGCCGATAAACGTTTTAGAGGGGTAACTCATAAATACAACGATTTTAAAAAGGAAAATATTTTCATTCAGGAAGATAAACCTGTTTTTTACCTTTATGAAATCCAAACAAAATCAAATTCTTTTACAGGTATTGTTGCGGGTACTTCTATAGAGGATTATCAAAACAATCGTATCAAAAAACATGAAGACACCCTGCAATATCGTGTAGAATTATTTAAAGAATATTTACATCAAACAGGATTTAATACTGAACCTGTATTGATTACCTATCCTGATAGTACTGAAATCAACAATTTTATTGCTATCCATAAAAAAAACAAACCTATTTACGAATTTTCAACCACTAATAAAGAAAAACACATCCTTTGGAAAATTGATACCGAAATGGAAATTAACCTATTAATAGAACATTTCGAGTCGATCCCTAATCTATACATAGCCGACGGGCACCATCGTTCAGCATCGGCAGAAATGTTGTATGAGCAAGACAAAGCAACAGGCAATCCAAATTTGAATTATTTTATGAGTTTTTTAATTGCGGAAAGTAATGTAAAAATTTATGAATTTAATCGTGTAATTCACGACCTCAACGGACATACTAAGGAAGGATTTATTAAGCTTTTGGCAGAAAATTTCATCATTAAAGATAAAAAAAGTGAGTTATACCAACCCCAACGCAAATATGAATTTGGGATGTATTTGGATGGTCGTTTTTATGCTTTAGAATATATGAGAAATGGAAATAGTAATGAAAATGGAACTAATCAAATTTTAAAAAACCTAGATGCGCAAATTTTATACGATTATGTCCTTCAACCTATTTTAGGTATTGGCGACCTTCGCAATGATGAACGTATTGATTACATTCCTGGAAAACAAGCCATTTTACACATGAAAGAATTAATTGATGAGGGCGAGTTTGAAGTAGGTTTTATGTTGTATCCATCTGATATTAGTGAAATAAAATTATTAGCCGACAATAATCTGATTATGCCTCCAAAATCCACCTATATCGAACCGAAGTTTAGAAGTGGGTTGTTGGTGTATGAATTATAAGTAAAGAAAAGAAGTAAGAGAATAAGCTAAAGATGAAAAATGTCATCAAAAAATTAAAACAATATAATTCTAAAATAAACCTTTCAGAAAGGTTTGAGTCAAGTAGATTTGATATTACTGATGAGATTTTTAATTTTTCAGAAAAAGAGCGATTATCAAAAGGTGAAAATTCTTAAAAAAAAAAAACATTCTTCTAAAAGAAATTCTATATAAAAAGTATAATGAAAACAAAAAAAATAATGACTTAGATTTTTGGATAATCAACAATTGGGGAGGTATAAGAGGTTTTAAAAAAACGGGACAAAATATAGCTAAACTTAGTAAATTTAAAAACCAAATTTTAACTACAAAACTCACTTTAGATACTTTTAGCACAATTTCATCTCTTTCTAAAGTTGCTTCATTTATAAATCCAAATGAGTTTGTAATTTATGACTCTAAGGTAATTTATAGTTTGAATTGGCTTATATTAACTTCTGAAAATCAAAAAATTTTTAAAGTACCGTATTTCCCCATTCCTACTGGAAGAAATAAAATAATTTCTGATTTTGACATGAATACAATTTTAAATCTTTCTCACTTATCTGAATATATAAGCAATAAAAAAATATTTTATAATCATCAAGAGGCATCATAAATATTGTAACTTTATCAAACAAAATCATTTAACAATTTGTGGGGTAAATTCAAAACCATTTGAGTTAGAATTGCTATTATTTACTTTAGCCGATAAAGAAATTTTTGAAGATATTAAATGGAATGCAAAATTGAATTTATACAATCCATAAAGTATTGTAAATTCTAAAAAAATAGACTATTAACAGCACAAAACCACAACAATTGATACTTCTACTTACCTAAGTAACTCTTATTATTATCAAATGAAAAAATTACCTAATTTAACCTCTATTCGTTTCTTTTTAGCTTCAATTGTGGTTGTTTTTCATATTCCTTCCTATTGTAAAAATAGAGGTTTGCCTTATTATGATGCCTTACCTATTTTAAATAAAGGTACAGAAGCTGTCTATTTTTTCTTTTCACTAAGTGGTTTTTTAATCATTAGAAATTTATTTATTGAAAAAAGCAAAGGTACAATTCATTTAAAAAATTTCTTTGTAAGAAGAGCTTTAAGAATTTTACCGTTATACTATCTTGTTTTTTTTATAGGATTAACATTTTATCATTTAATAGCTCCTCTTTTTGGTTTTACACATACCTCTGAATACAATATCTTCTTAGCTTTAGCATTAGGCCTTACTTTTTTTCCTAACATTTTAGCAAAATATGGCCCTGGAGGTATTATTGAAATATTATGGTCTATAGGCATAGAAGAACAATTTTATGTATTTATTGCACCTGTAATTTACTTTTTAAAACCTTTAAAAGCCTTTCTTTTTTTGATATTTTTTACAATACTGTATTTCTATATATTTAATTTTAGTTATCTAAACGAGTTATTAAATGAGTATGGGATGGCTTTTTTTTACTTTTCTTTTAGCGGAATAGTTGCTTACACTTTTAACCTTTCAAACAATCTTTTTAAAACACCTATTCCCCTAACTTTTGTGTCTAGCTTAATTAGTTTTTTTATTTTTTTTACCAATATATTCAAAAATTCTCTGAATAACGAAACATATCATTTACTCTGTATGTTTAGCTTTTCGCTAACTATTTATTTTTTATCACAAAAACCAATAGGTTTTTTAGAAAACAAATTTTTTGTTACATTGGGCGAAATATCATACGGTATCTATATGTACCATGCCATAACCTTTCAATTCATTGGTTATTTATTTCTTAAAATGAAGTTGTATTTGCTACTTGATAATTTTTTTTCAATTATATTGTTTAATCTATCTGTATTTTTTCTTACTATATGTATATCGTACTTTTCATATCATTTTTTTGAAAAAAAATTTTTAACTCTCAAAAAATATTAACATGTCAATAGCTCAAAACCTCAATAATATAAAATCATCTCTTCCTCCGCATGTTACTCTAGTAGCGGTTTCAAAAACCAAACCCGTGAGTGACTTAATGGAAGCTTACCAAACAGGGCAACGCATTTTTGGAGAAAACAAAATCCAAGAAATGACGGAAAAATGGGAACAAATGCCAAAAGATATCCAGTGGCACATGATAGGTCACGTACAAACTAACAAGGTGAAGTATATGGCGCCTTTCGTGAGTTTGATTCATGGTGTAGATAGCTTAAAATTATTGCAAGAAATCAATAAACAAGCGCAAAAAAACAACCGTGTAATTGATTGTTTGTTACAAATCTATATCGCCGAGGAAGAAAGCAAATTTGGTTTAGACGAAAACGAATTAGAAGAAATTCTTCAATTTATCCAAAAAGATAATCCTTTACAAAATATCAAAATCGTTGGTTTGATGGGGATGGCTACTTTTACTGAAAATAAAAATCAAATCAAAAAGGAGTTTTTACATTTAAAATCTATATTTGATAAATACAAACCTATTGAAACTTCAAACCTGAAATTTCAAACGCTCTCTATGGGAATGAGTAGTGATTATCAACTTGCTGTTGACTGTGGAAGTACGATGGTTCGTATTGGAAGTAGTATTTTTGGCTCGAGATAAATTAAACAGTAGTAATTTCAATGACAATAATCCATTCAATTTTTAATAAAAACTTCATATTTAAAATCAGGTCATTTCTGCAAAACGTATGTTCTCATTAATAAAAAAATTGCGAATTAGTTTAACTTTTAAATTTAAATTATCTTAGCTCCGACAAAACCATTATAATGGAAATTAACAAACCAAATTTTAACAAAATCTATAATTTCAAGGATAGACTTATAGGATTTGCTCGAGAAATAATTCTCTTTGTTCGTCAATTTGAAAAATTATATGAATTAGATTATTACACAAATCAGTTAATTAGGAAGTGTTTGTTTCAATTATGGTGAAACACAAGGAACTATAACCAATAAAGATTTTATTTTTAAAGTTTCTTTATCTCTAAAAGAATTAAAAGAGTCAAGAAAATCCTGAAAAACATTAGATTATATTCCTGCTGGCAACCTTGAAAAAGGAAATGGTTATTAAATGAAGGAGAAAGAATTAATAGCTATAGCTTCAAGAATGATTAACAATAAAAAGTAATTCAATACAATATCAAAATCATTTTTAAAACTAAAACTTGAAGTTGATTTTTGAAGTTGTTTTTTTTTTGACATTGACATTGAATATGTACGCAATACTCGACATAGAAACCACAGGCGGTCAATACAACGAAGAAGGTATTACCGAAATAGCCATCTATAAATTTGATGGTCATGAGATCCTAGACCAATTTATCAGTTTGGTTAATCCTGAAATTCCCATTCAACCATTTGTAGTAAAACTAACAGGTATTAATAATGCCATGCTTCGTAGTGCTCCTAAATTTTATGAAATAGCCAAACGAATTATAGAAATTACAGAAAATTGTATAATTGTAGCTCACAATGCTTCTTTTGACTATAGAGTCATCAAAACCGAATTTAAGCGTTTGGGATATGATTATAAAAAACAAACACTTTGTACCGTTGAATTATCTAAAAAATTAATTCCCGATCAGACCTCTTATAGTTTAGGAAAACTAGTACGAAGTTTAGGAATTCCTGTAACCGATAGACATCGTGCAAATGGTGATGCCATGGCAACCGTTAAACTTTTTAAGTTACTTCTTTCAAAAGATATAGAAAAAACGATTGTTAAAAGTTTTATAAAAACAGAGATAAAATCGGGTGTAACCCCTAAATTGTTAGACATTTTAGACCATGTACCCAGTAAAACAGGTATTTACTACATTCATAATGAACAAGGTGAAATCATTTATATTGGAAAAAGTAAAAATATAAAAAAACGAATCAATCAGCATTTTACTGGACTTTCTAAAAAAAGTAAAAAAATACAAAAAGAAGTCTTTACAGTTACTTTTGAAGAAACAGGTAGTGAGTTGATTGCTCTCTTAAAAGAAAGCGAAGAAATAAAAATAAACAAACCTATTTATAACAAGTCTCTACGTAAAACCCTTTTTCCATGGGCACTTTATACAGAAAAAGACATTCATGGTTATTTGATCCTAAAAGTTCTAAAAGCCGATGGTCGAAAAAAAGAAATCATCTCTTTTAGTAGCCAAGAAGAAGGGAAAAATGCCTTGTTCCTAATTACAGAAAAATACCAATTGTGTCAAAAAATCAATGGTTTATACGATTCTAAAAACAGTTGTTTTCAATACGAAATTAAACAATGTTTGGGAGCTTGTATCAATCAAGAAAAACCAAAAGATTACAATACAAGAGTATTAGAATTTATACGTAATCACCAATTCCAAAACCAAACCATGGTTATTGTAGACAAAGGTAGAACGTTGGAAGAAAGAAGTGCAGTTCTTATTGAAAATGGGGAGTATAAAGGCTATTGTTTTTATAATTTAAATCATCAAATACATACTATAGAAATTCTAAAAAAAATTATTATCCCCATGGAAAACAATAGGGATAGTCGAAACATTATTCAGAATTTCATCAATAAAAGAAAAGTTTTAAAAATAATAAAATTTTGATTTTGAATAAACCAAATTATTTAATTACCATTATAGGTCCCACAGCTATTGGTAAAACCGCTTTAGCTATCCAATTAGCTAATCATTTTGGATGCGAAATCATTTCCTGTGATAGTCGACAGTTTTTTAAAGAAATGTATATCGGAACAGCTGTACCTTCACAGGAAGAATTAGCACAAGCACCGCATCATTTTATCCAAAACAAATCCATTTTTGAGAGTTATTCGGTAGGCGATTATGAAATTGAAGCCTTACAGAAATTAGACGAATTATTTCAGAAAAATAACATCCAAGTACTTGTGGGCGGTAGTGGTTTGTATGTAGATGCTGTTTTAAAAGGATTTGATGAATTTCCTGATATTGATGCTTCCGTACGTGAAACCGTTAACAGCAAATATGATGAATTAGGTATCTCCTATCTTCAAGATAATTTAAAAAATTTAGACCCTGATTATTATCAAAAAATTACGAACGAAAATCCACAAACCCTTCAGAACCCACAACGCATGAAACGTTTTGTAGAAGTCTGTATCGGTTCAGGACAGCCCTACTCTAGTTTTTTAGGCAAACGCAAAAACCAGCGCAACTTCACGCCTATAATTATAGGTTTAGAAGCTGACCGTACGCTGATGTATGAACGTATCAACCTTAGAGTTGACTTGATGATGCAACAAGGATTATTAAAAGAAGTTAAAACACTTTTACCGCACAAAGAACTCAACGCCTTACAAACTGTAGGCTATCGCGAACTATTTGATTATTTTAAAGGAGAAACCTCTTTAGATGAAGCCATTGAACAAATTAAAATGAATACCCGTCGCTTTGCCAAACGTCAAATGACCTGGTTCAAGCGTACAGATAACACACAATGGTTTGATTATCAAATAAATTATAATACAATCATTACTTTTATTAATTCAAAATTCATATAAAAATGCCTATTTCACCCGATTTTTCATCAATCTTTGAAGAAAATCATAAAATTAATTTTTTACATTGTACTCCTAATGGTATCCTTAAATATACGGATTTATGCAATCTTTTTCAATTAACAGCCAGTTCTCATGCGGAACAAGGAGGGTTTAGCCATTCTGATATGCAAATCTTTAACCAAGCTTGGGTTTTAAGTAGAATGGTGGTTGAAATCATAGATTTACCTAAATGGCAAGACGAAATAACAATCAAAACTTGGATTAAATCCTTAAATGGGTATCAATCTGTTCGATGTCTAGAAATGTATCTAAAAGGAGAAAAGATTATTGGTTGCGAAACTTTTTGGGTAGTAATTAATACCCATACTCGAAGACCAGAAAACTTTGCTCTTTCTTATGATCCTTTTACTTTTTTTCCTAATGATGCTACTAAGACTAGAACTCATAAAATTAATATTCCTGAAGATCCGATAAAATTAACCGATAAAATTGTAAAACTTTCAGATATTGATATAGTGAATCATGCCAATAATGTAAAATATTTAGAATGGTCATTAGATGAAATGGATCCGAAAATTATTCTGGAACAAAAAATAAAATCCTTTACAATTAATTTTTTAAAGGAAATAAATCTTCGCGATAAAATTGAAGTAAATTGTAAAGAAGACAAAGAAACTACTACGTTCACGATAACAAAAAATAATAAAACTTGCTATGCTTTAGCACTCCATTTAAAAGTATAAATAAAACAAGGACTGTTTAGGAGAAAGCCTCCTTTCAACGTCTAGTCCAAAACCTTCAATAAGAGAAACCACATTATCAACGTTATGTGATTTCTCTTTTAGGTCAACTAGAACAGAAGCTTATAAATGAGATTATCCTCCTTAAAAAGTCTCTTTTTATGGTGGTATTAATCCAAACTCAACGTTATTTGCCCATCATCTTCTAGGGTAATATCATAATCTTTGATATCAGTTCCTTCTTCTAATTCTGTATCCTTTTTAAAATTTTCTTCAGAAAGTTCTTTTGGTTCCTCATATAAAAGCGATTCCAACATATTAATTTGTTTAATTTTATCTGCTGTTAATTGGTTTCCTAATGCTTTTATTCCCTTTACAGCAATAAACTCCTCTAAATTAACTATTAAATTTTCTTTTTGAACCCCACCTTTTTTAGCAAAAATAACCTCTGCCATAGGTCGCCAATCCGTAGAAACAATTTCTAATTGGGATTTTTCATGTTCAGAGATAAAAAGCTCTTCTTTATTTTCATGTTCAACTAAAAAACGTTTTATAAAATAACGCTCTTTTTCACCATCATAATAAATAGCCGAAATAGGTTTTTGAGGATGCCATTTTTCCAATACAATCATATCGTCTTCAAAGTGCGTGGTTAGCTCAGGAATTACTGTTTTAATTTTACCTGATTGATGAATGATTAGCAAACGGTCATTCGGTTTAAATTCCCCTAATAATTCCCCTCTTCCATCAACATTCAAACGTTGTACGGTATCGTCAAACCATACTTTTCTTGGGCGCAAGGTAGAAATGCCTCTTTCTTTTAACTCAATTTTTTTAATCGGATATTTAGCCACTGTATTCCCTTTAGAAGCTCTTCCTTTGATCATAATATCAGCAAAATCTATGTCCCATTTTAATTTTTTGACACTTCCAACTTGACGCAGTAAAATAGTTACTGTTTCTGCTTCACCATTTGGATTAGCCGAAAAATACAAGACTTGCGAACCTGTTTTTTCCTGAGTTAAATCATATTCTTTATCTCTAGTTACACCTGAAACACTAAAACGTTTGATAAATGAGGGACCTGATTTACCATCGCGATAAATCATATTATAAATGGTACGCTTGTCGTTTTTATCAAATACAGCTATATGAATGATCTCCTTACCTACAAATTTCTTTTCATCTACTTTTGTAACAATCATCTTACCATTACGTAAAAAACAAATAACATCATCAATATCACTACAATCGGCCACATATTCGTCTTTTTTGAGGGATGTTCCTACAAAACCTTCTTCACGATTTACATACAATTTTGTGTTTCTTAGAACCACTTTAGTAGCTTCTATATTTTCAAAATTTCGTATTTCAGTTTGACGCTCACGACCTTTACCATATTTTTCTTTTAACCTAGCGAAATAAGCAATTGCAAAATCAATTAAATTATCCAAATGATGTTTAATTTCTGCTATTTCATCCTCTAATTTAGCTATCAATTCATCTGCCTTATCAGAGTCAAATCGGGTTATACGAATCATAGGAATCTGCGTTAATTTTTGCAAATCTTCATCTATAATATCACGTACTAATAACTTTCTAAAGGGTTTAAAACGTTTGTACATATATTCATACAACGATTCTCTATTGGCATACAATTTAAAATCGATGTACATTTCCTCTCGTATAAATATTTTCTCTAAAGTTGAGAAATGCCATTTATTTTCTAGTTCTGCCAATTGTACTTCTAGTTCTTGACGTAATAAATCAAGTGTACGGTGTGTAGAAATACGTAACATTTCCGATACCCCTATGAACAATGGTTTATTATCTTCAATCACGCAGCCTAAAGGAGAAATAGACGTTTCGCAAGCTGTGAAGGCATAAAGAGCATCAATTGTCTTATCAGGAGAAACACCAGGTGGCAAATGAATCAATATTTCAACTTCCGCTGCCGTATTGTCTTCAATTTTCTTGATTTTTATTTTCCCTTTATCGTTTGCCTTTAAAATACTATCAATTAAAGAAGTCGTATTAGTAGAAAATGGAATTTGAGTAATAACAAGGGTCTGTTTATCTAATTGCGATACTTTTGCACGTACTCGCACACGTCCGCCTCGCAAACCATCATTATAGTTAGAAACATCTGCAATACCAGCTGTTGGAAAATCAGGATAAAGTGTAAATGATTTTCCTTTTAAAATTTTAATAGAAGCATCAATTAACTCATTAAAATTATGGGGTAAAATTTTAGTTGATAAACCTACCGCAATACCTTCTCCTCCTTGAGCTAAGAGTAGTGGAAATTTTACAGGTAAGTTAATAGGCTCCGCACGACGACCATCATAAGACAATCCCCATTCTGTAATTTTAGGAGAATATAACACCTCTAAGGCAAACTTACTTAAACGTGCCTCGATGTAACGGGATGCCGCAGCACCGTCTCCCGTTAGTATATTTCCCCAGTTTCCTTGGGTATCAATTAATAAATCTTTTTGTCCAATTTGCACCATGGCATCACCAATACTGGCATCACCGTGTGGATGGTACTGCATGGTATGCCCTACTACATTTGCTACCTTGTTATAACGTCCATCGTCCAACTCTTTCATGGAGTGCATAATACGACGTTGTACGGGTTTAAAACCGTCCTCAATAGCTGGTACAGCACGCTCAAGGATTACATAAGAAGCATAATCCAAGAACCAATCCTTATACATACCCGTTACTTTGGTAATCGTAGCATCAGGATTTTCTTCATTATTTTCATAAAAATGTTCTCCCAAAAAATATCCTTCCTCAGAAGTGTTTTCTTCAGATTGGTTTTTGCTTTCTAGGGTTAAATCGTCTTCTATATTTTCGTTTTCTTCACTCATAATTTAGGGTCACAATGTTCCACTAAGTCAAACACTAAGTTTCACAAGGCTTTTAAATTACTAATCTTTTTATTCCGTCTTTTAATGATTTTTTATAAAAACTTAAAAGTAAACCCAATCTACAATCTGTTAACCGCATATATGTTAAACATTGTGCAATATGTTCGATTCTAAATTCTTCAAGTACTTTTAACTCAATAATAACTTTATCATTTACTATTATATCTACTCTATATCCGCAATCAAATTTGATATCTTCATAAACGACTGGAAATCCTTTTTCTTGTTTAACATTCAATCCACATTTTTCTAATTCAAAAACCAAACACTCGCGATATACTTTTCCAATAATCCTGAGCCCAATTTTGTATGCACTTTATAGGCACAGTCTAAGATTATTTTACTGATATCGTTTTCTTCTTGCATAATCATATTTTTGTTACACAAAGTACTTCACAATGTTTCACAAAGTTTTTTTAACTTCTTTGACTTTGTGCTAAACTTAGGGTGACTTTGTGTAGCTTTCTTACGAAATTATCTTTTTAAATTCTTCTACTGTTGGTAAAACCGTTTTGTATTTACTAGCGAATATTTGGTCATTTTCTTCTGGTAAAGAATATTCAACCAGTAAATTGCTTTTATTTTGACACAATATTATTCCAATGGTTTTGTTTTCGTCTTCCAAACGCATTTCCTTATCATAATAATTGAGATACATCTGCATTTGTCCTAAATCTTGATGTTTGAGTTCGCCTATTTTCAAATCAATAAGTACAAAACATTTTAAAATTCGGTTATAAAATACTAAGTCAATATAAAAATGTTTTTCATCAAATGAAATTCTTTTTTGACGCGCCACAAAGGTAAAACCGTGCCCTAATTCCATCAAAAAGGCTTCTAATTTATCTATGATTTCAGTTTCAAGTTCTTCTTCCGAATATTGTACTTTTTCAGCTAATCCTAAAAACTCTAATATATACGGGTCTTTTATTAAATCTTTTGGTTTTTCAATAATTTGACCTTCTTGGGCAAGTTTAAAAACTTCTTCTTTATCTCTGCTTAATGATAATCTTGCAAATAATGCCGAATTGTATTGACGCTTTAATTCTCGAACACTCCAATTGTGTTTGATAGATTCTATTTCATAGAAATTGCGTTCTAGTTTATCATCCATCGAACTAAGAAATATATAATGTGACCAAGAAAGTTTGAATTGCGCAGTCAGTGTCTGCGTTTTTTGTTTTATATCAAAAATCCGAGACAGTGATTCGGATTTTGAGTTTTCTAATTCCGCAGACAGTGTCTGCGGAATTGTAAATACTTGATAAAATCTGCGCATTTGCTCAAGATTACGAATACTAAATCCTTTGCCAAATTCTTGTGTGAGTCTGTTAGATAGTAATTGGATTAAATATTTGCCATATTCTGCGCGTTCATTGCCCTTTTGTTCTTCTTCAACTATTTTCCGACCAATTTCATAGTAAGTAGTAACCAGTGTTTGATTTACAGTACTTACTAACTGCTGATGTGAACTTTTAACAATAGTAATCACCTCCTGAAAGAAATTATTTTCAGGATTGAGGGGTGTTTTATTGTTGTTGTTTTGTTCCATTAAAATCTAGTTAATTAATCACCTTCTGAATGTAAAGATTCAAACTTTCTGGGGTTTCTGCATAATTACTAAAAATCGCGATAGCTCTCTCATTATTTAGAGCACCAGCAAATGAAAATTTTAATTTTTTATTATTTGTTTTTTCTTCTAATATCATCATATCAATAAATTTTATTAGAAATTCCATTTCATATTTCCCTCTAAATACCTTTAACTTATCACAATCTTGGAACTCATTAATTTTCGCTGTCAATATATTTTCATCAATATCAATCGCAGAAGGAAATTCTGCATTTAATCTTGAAAGATCATAATTTATTGAAACTTGATCAATGGTAAAGTTTATAAAGTTTTTAGGAAATTTATCATCTA
>NZ_PCMX01000052.1 GCF_002530675.1 Flavobacterium columnare NBRC 100251 = ATCC 23463 | reverse complement strand
ATTCGCCTAATACAACCCCACTCAGGAGCAGGCAAAGGATTTCATTTTATCCCCGAAATAGGCGAAGAAGTCCTTGTAGGTTTTGAAAGCGGCAATGCAGAAAAACCTTTTGTACTAGGCACTCATTATAACGGAAGCGAAACCAGTGGGTACCATACTAGCGGCAATGATGTAAAAGCCATTCATACCCGATCTGGAACTAAAATTATTCTAAACGATGCCCAAGGTTCTGTTTTTATAGAGGATCCTAGCGGCAACACTTGGACGATGGACGGTCATGGGAATATTAATGTGAATGCACCAAAAAACATGATCATTACCGTAGGCGAAGATATGATTATTAATGTAGGCAAAAACATGAGCACAACTGTTGGTATGAATATCTCCGAAAGTGCAGGAATCAACAAAAACGAAACCATTGGAGCCATGAAAAATACTACAGTTGCAATGGATATGATGACGATAGTAACAGGTAAGTTGACGGAAGTTATTCAAGGAGATGTGCATAGTGAGACTAAAAAAGGCAAGACCTCCGTCAGCTCAGATAAAGGAATGGATATAACAAGTACAAAAAATTTAAATAAACATTCAGGCGAAGAAGTTCAAATAAATTCAGCTAATAAATCTAAGCAATATTAATTATGAGTAGAACTAGAATTGTTGGAGGGAAAATTACAGAAATTGTTGGAGGTGAATATAACATTTATTCTGAAGGACCTATTACTTTAACTTCTTTAGAAGGAAGTGTTAATATAACGGCAAGACAAGGAATTACACACGGAAATCCAGGAACTGCTCCTACAGTAGAATCTGGGAAAATTGAAGCAAAATGTGTTGTTTCCTTTAGACCTAAAAAAGATTGGAAAGGTGAAGAATATGGCTGTGATTGGATGCGAATTGAAGATACTGCTCTAATTACAGGAGGAAGTAATATTTTTGGTGATACTAATTATGAAAAAATAATTGTCAAACAATATAAAGAAGCAGCTTTTACAAATCTAGTAACTGATTCTAATTTTAATGCTGGTTTTTACAAAACAGACCCAGGTTTATTCAATAAACTCAAAGCAGCTTATAAATATCACACCATAACTTGGAAAAACAAAAAAGATAGCTCAGGTAACGAAATTAAAGATTCACAAAATAACCCTATAAAAGAAGATTATTTTTGTACGTGGATTTCTTTATACCCAAAAGAAATCACAAAAAAAATACCTCAAGGTAAAGGAAAACCGCCACTAATTGAAAAAAGAGCCACTAACTACAGCAATACAAAAGCCACTCTTAGCCTTATTGTAGATATAGAAGAAGAGCCTGAAATATTGCGATTTGAAGAAAACAAAAACTTTTTAATCACACCAATGGAGATTGATGTAAAGGGAAAAGGTAGAGGAAAACACGCTCTTATAGACCATCTAACCATAGAATGTATAGATGAATTTACCTCAGACCAAACTATTACACTTAATGCTATTACTAAAACCACCAATGCGAATGGTACAGTTATTGAAGAGAAAAAACTAGCAGGCAAACTGCTGGTGTGGAAAAACAAACAACGTAAAAAAGCAAAAATCGTGTTAGTAAAGGTCGAAACAAATACAGATAATACTGGAAAAAAAACACCCAATATTACAAATCAGCAAGCTCTATTTGAAAAATATTTGTATCAGGCACTAATAGATGTAAAAGTAGCTAACGAAATACTTGATATGAGTACCGAACCTGAATTACAAGCAGGAGGAAAATATATAACACAAGATCCTAATAAAAATAATAAAAATGTATTAAAATGCTATTATAAACCTATGCAAAATACTACTACTAACACTTTAATGATTAGCACACATCAACCAGCTCGATTTGAAGATTTAGAAAAATTTTTAAGAAAAAAATTGAGTGATAAACTAAAAGCAATAAACCCTAGAGATGAACATAAATATGACAATCACTTTATTGCATTCTATTTTGGGGAAGATGGAGGTTATATGGATACCAGTAATGCATACAAAGGTCTTAATGGTTATTCTAGTGGTAAAAATGTAATGCTTTTTGCAGCTAAAAACGATCAAACCGCAGCACATGAATTTTTGCATAGTTTTAAACTACCACACACTTTTGCAAACAAAGAAGCAGATGCAAATGCTAAATTTACCTTTGAATACGCTAAGACAGAAAATTTACTGGATTACTCCCACATGTTGAATCCACCACAAGAACGCTATACTCTATGGCAATGGCAATGGATAATAGCAAATGGTAGCATAACCTAAAAACAAAATAATTATGAGACCTTTTTTATTACTACTAGTACTTTTTTTAGAAACGTGTACTGCCCAAAAAAAAACAGATACAATTAAAAACATCACTATGGAACCAATAGTTACTAAAGAATTTGAAAAATTTGATAAAAAATATTATGATGAACTGAAAATAAAATATAATGATGTTAGCTTTACTATTTATTTAAAAGATAATTCTTATTTAGAATTAACAGATAGTTCTTATAGACTTACAGTTCCAAATTCTTATTTTACTTTAACAAAAGGATATTATAAGAATGGTAATATTAAAATTAAAGGTTCTGCTTTAAATAATAATTCACAGTGTAAGATAGGCACGTGGTATGAGTTTGGTGAAGATGGAAAACTTATAAAAGAAACCAACTATAACGCTCCTTACAAATTTACTTTCGAGCAAATATTACAATTTTGTGAGAAAGAGAAAATACCATTAACTAAAGGACCGATCACTGGAGGTATTCATACTGAAATAGCCAGGGGAATAGATAATGCTATAAAAAAAAATGTTTGGTATATAAGTTGGTTCAAACAATCTGATTTGATTGAAACTTTTGTCCTTGATGCTGAAACTGGTAAAGTTATAGATAAAAAATATAGTGAATATATAAATAACTAAGTTTTATGAAATGGTTCTTGCTTCTACTATTGTTTTATCAAATGGGATATGCTCAACAAACGATTACCGACTATAACACTATGGAACCAATAGTTACTAAAGATTTTGAAAAATTTAATCAAAACGAATATTCTTTTTTGAAGGAAGAACAGCCTGAAGTCTATCGCGGTTTCGATCAAGAAAAAAATTACATTGTTATAGTTAAAGCAAATGCGGGGATTAGTTATATAAAAAACTTTAATAATTCTTATTTTTCTGTGTCAAAAATCTTTTATTCTAACGGTAATATTAAAAGAAAAGGAATAGCATTCAATAATTCGTTTTGTAAAGCTACTTGGTATGAGTTTAGTGAAGATGGAAAACTTATAAAAGAAACCAACTATGACGCACCTTACAAATTTACTTTCGAGCAAGTATTACAATTTTGCGAAAAAGAGAAAATCCCTTTAACCAGAGGTCCAATCACTGGAGGCATTCATACTGAAATAGCTAGAGGAATGGATAATGCTTTGAAAAAAAATGTTTGGTATGTGAGTTGGTTCAAACAATCTGATTTGATTGAAACTTTTGTCCTTGATGCTGAAACTGGTAAAGTTATAGATAAAAAATATAGTGAATATATAAATAACTAAGTTTTATGAAATGATTCTTGCTTCTATTATTGCTTTTTGAAAGGGGATACACTCAAAAAACAATTATCTACAGGAGCAGGCAAAGGATTTCATTTTATCCCCGAAATAGGCGAAGAAGTCCTTGTAGGTTTTGAAAGCGGCAATGCAGAAAAACCTTTTGTACTAGGCACTCATTATAACGGAAGCGAAACCAGTGGGTACCATACTAGCGGCAATGATGTAAAAGCCATTCATACCCGATCTGGAACTAAAATTATTCTAAACGATGCCCAAGGTTCTGTTTTTATAGAGGATCCTAGCGGCAACACTTGGACGATGGACGGTCATGGGAATATTAATGTGAATGCGCCAAAAAACATGATCATTACCGCAGGCGAAGATATGATTATTAATGTAGGCAAAAACATGAGCACAACTGTTGGTATGAATATCTCCGAAAGTGCAGGAATCAACAAAAACGAAACCATTGGAGCCATGAAAAATACTACAGTTGCAATGGATATGATGACTATAGTAACAGGTAAGTTGACGGAAGTTATTCAAGGAGATAAAGAAATACAAACAGAGAAAAAATATGACGTAAATAGTCAAAATGGTATTACATACTCATCTGACGGAGAAGTTAATAAACATTCAAAAAAAGAAGTAAAATTAAACAGCGCAGATAAATCTAAACAAGACTAATTATGGCTTACAAATCAATCATAGGTGGCAAACTCATAGTTACAGCAAAAGAAGGCATAAATCACTATGCTAAAGAGGATATAATAATTAATTCCAACAAAACCATCAATCTAAAAGGAGAAGAGAAAGGAGTTAGTTATGGAGAACCAGAAGTTTTTAAAAATGATAGTGAAAATTTTGATGTTTCATTATCTATAAATAAAAAACAAAGTACTTTTGTACCACTAGGCATACTTGACTTTGAAAACAATTATGAAAATCGTTTTTTTGTTTTTGACTATTCCTTAAAAATGACCAATTTAGATTCTTTAAACTTTCAAATACTCAACGAAAATGGAGAACAAATTTATCAAGTCACTAATTTACCTCCTATTGTTATAACTGCTCAAAAAACGCCAAAACTATTTTCAAAAATAAAAGCTGAAACCCCTCCATTAAACCCAATAAAACCCATTAAAACATTTGATATTCAAAAATTAATGGATGATTACTTATATCCTGATTTAACGCACATAGGTAATTATTGCATTCTTTGGGATGGTTTTAACAATGATGAAATTTATGACAGTACTTGGTTTGATGGCAAAAAACTGAAAGCCAAAATTACTGCTAAAAAAGGAAGCACTACAAAAGTACAGGAAATTGAATTTGAAACTACCCGTAAAGAAGTAGATTGGGTGGATGTCAAAATAGATAAAAAAACAAAACGCATAGATGTTACTTTGCGTGTAAATTTGAAAGATGGAGGTGCAAACGGGTTAGATTGCAAACAAGTATTAAAAGGAATGCGCGATAATACGCATTGGGTTACAGAATGTCCGTGGGATGATATACCTACAAATGTTATACAACCTAACAAACCAATTATTAAACAAAGAACAAGAAGTTTTAAAGATTTAGAGAAATTAGCTTTGGATGGTTTGAATTATCATTGGGGAAGAAATAAAAATCATACTGTGGGAAATGATGTCAAAATTAATGGAGAGTCATTTGAAGTTTATGTTAAGTCTCAAAATTGCAATAACAAAGCTCTTAATGAGGTTGACTTGGTTTTTAATACAAATGGAGGATGGGATAGAAGCGGGAATCCTGGTGTTTTAGCAAAAATCTCTTATAATGTAGGTTATATAGAATATTCTAATGGTTGGGGATATCAAATAACTAATAATGAAGATAGCGAATTTAAAGAAACCGCAGCTCATGAGATAGGACATTCAATTTTAAAAGATTATGGAGGAGTTACTTATTCATGGCAACATAAAGGCACATCATATTTACTACTTCAAGATAAAAAGCCTACACCTGATAATAGCCGAATTGAAATTTTTTTTCAAAATTCAATACATATTGACGCTTCTCCTAACACATTAGGAGAGTATTATCCAACATCAGGTGAAATTGATTTAATGAAATATTATCATTCTTTAGACCCTAATAATAAGCTTGTTTCTAGACCTGATTCTAAGAGGACTATTGCCGCAGAAAAGGATGTATTGAGTTTAATTTGGTTAACGAAATTAAAATTTTTATGATATTTATTCCATTATTTTTTGCTCTATTTTTATTTATTTTATTTACAAACAGATTAAATAAAAAAAATAAAATTTTGATATTACTGGTGTTTTTTTTAATTCTGATAATTTTATTAATGGCTACATTATATTTTAATTTTGATAATGCTTTAGAAGATAGAGTAATTCAAAACCAAAAATAAGAACAAAAAGCTATAAGGATTTTATAAATCTTGCTTTGAAAGGTTTTGAAAGGTATTGGAGTAGAAAAGGAAACAAAAATATGGAAGTTTCATTAAAGGCTTTAAATTCTACTATGAAAGCAATGAATTCGCTCCCTTTAATTTACAACACAAATGGAGACTGGATGCGTTCAGGAAATACAGGAGGAACATACAAAGATGGATATATAACAGATAATATTTTTGATGCAATTCCTGATACTGGAATCATTCAAAGACTTTCCTATAACCCAGGATACATCAAACATGATTGGGATTCAGACAGTAAAAACCTAGACATGTGGAGATTCTATGAAGAAAAAGGCAATCTTAACTCTATTTATGATGCAATTGTTGAATTTGAAGAGACTGTGGCTCATGAAATAGAGCATGAGATATTACAAGCCTATGGAGGAACAGCCTACTCTTGGCAACACAAAGGTTCATCTTACTATTTTCCTCAAGACACCAAACCAGTTAAAGGAGAAGAAACACTAAAGGCGAAAATATCCCATATAGATTATATGGATACTGATGGAGAATATTATCCTAAAACAGGTGAAATCGACTTGATGAAATATTATCATAACTTATATGACAAGCAAGGTAGAGCAATATCTACTTCTGATTTGAGGAGAACTGTAGTGTCTGAAAAGGATGTTTTAAGCCTGTTATGGTTAACCAAATTTAAAATCACATAATATGAAATTAATTAGTATATTTATTCTTATTTCGTCAATTTATACATGTTCTGAAAAACCTCCAAAATTTTTACACGGATATATCTATGCTACAGGTAAGAAACCTATTGAAGGAATTAAAATAGAAGACCCTACAAATAAAAATTTATTTGCCAAGACTGATAATAAAGGTTATTTTAGAATCAATTCCATAATAAAAGGAAGGTATCTTTATGTGATATATAAAGAAAAAAAAAATTGACTCTATTTATATAGTAAGAACCCACCCAGAAATGGGGTTCAGTTATAATTTTGTTGAAGGAAAAAATGACACATTATTTGTAAAAATTAAATAATTTGCATGTTCTTAAAAATTACCATAAGATAGATCAAGACTAAGTATCTGGCTCTGTAAATAGCATAAAAAATTTGGACAAGTAATGCCTGAAAGGATAGTATATAATGTCGGATATATGGAGGGTAGTCAACGATGGTATTGGATGGGAAACTTTAATGACATTGATGATGATTTTTCTTACACATCAGCACATGAGATTGGACATGAAATTTTAAAGTCATACACAAGTGATAGTTTTTATTCATACAAGCATAAAGGGAGTTCCACTTTATCCGAAACTAAGCCTATTTCAGAAGGAGGATTTAATTATCCTTCAAGTGGAGAAATAGATCTTATGAAATATTTCAATAATGAACCTTATTGGAAAGATTTTAAAAGAGTGGTAGCCGAAGAGAAAGATGTTTTATGCTTATTATGGCTTTCGAAAATTAAAATAAATTAATATGAAGAATATGAGAATATTAATATTGTGTATGTTTTTTATTGTGGGATGCTCTGTTAAATTAGAACGCCCTGAAATAAAAGGATTTGTTTATGATAAAATTACAAAGAAACCAATTAGTAATGTAGAAATTATTACTTTTAATGATGGGCAAATAATTACTGAATCAATTACAGATACTTTAGGAATGTTTTATTTAAAAGCTATTAAAAGTTCCCATTTGTTAGATTTTGAAAGTGGAAATGATCCTAAATTCTATGATATTATATTAAAACATAGAAATTATTTAACTGATTCTTTGCAGGAAAAAACCAGAGGTAGTTTTATTAATGAATTAAAGGTTTATGATACAATTTTCTTATCCAAAAAACCAAGAAATTAGTTGTTTTTTGTGACGTTTCAAATTGGTATAGTATAAGTTCAAAATGGAGATACTTTGACACTATTTCCGATAAAGTTGACAACGATTTTGAATACACATCAGCTCATGAATTAGGACATACAATTTTGAGAAAATACGGTGGTAAAATTTATTCTTTCACTCACGATGACTCTTCAACCATATTACAAAATCCAACAGGCAATCAGAGTTATATAAAACAAAAAAATAATTCAGAAATTAATTTAATGCATTACTTTAAAGGCACATTCATAATAACATAAACACTTGCTTATCAATAAAATAAGTCTTATTTTAGAAGAAACAAACCCCGAAAAAGCTCAAAAAGAGTCAAAAACGGGGTTTTTCTTTAAATGCTATGGCAAAAATAATACGTTTAAGCGAATTTCAATACCAAATTCCATTTTTTACCCTCAATAAAGATTTTGATGGTTTTTACGCCCAATTTTTTAAAACAGATTTGGGAAAAATTTATCTTTCGATGCCTTTTTCAGAGCTTGCTTAAGCCTTGAAACTGAAAGATTCTCAAAAAGGAACTCATTGTTATTTTAGCCCTAAGGGTAAAATTGCTCTGATGATGCTTAAAAACTACTACGGCTGTTCTGATAAAAAGTAAAAATCGAACGTTCACTACAACCAATACTATCCAAACCGATTTTGTACGTAAAGGAAAAACTGGAAAAAATGAAGAACAACGCAAAATTTTAGCCCAACACATCAAGAAAGAACGAGCTACTCGCCTAGAAGGAAGTTTTGGCAAGGAAAAGGAACATTACCATCTCAAGAAAATCAAAGCCAAAACCCCAAAAAGTGAGATACTTTGGATTTTCTTTGGCATTCACACAGCCAATGCTTTAGAAATAGGGTGAAGAATTTATCAGCAACAGCAAACTTTAGTAGCATAAAAAAAATGAAAACTATCCTCACTGGGGAACGTGCGTCCTGTTGCGAACCAAAAACCAATTTTTAAACATTTGAATCCGCCAAAAAACAAAATGACCCAAAATTGTAAATCAAAATGGGTCATTTTTTTATTTTTTTACAAAAGTGTGGTTACTTCTGAATGTGCCTTATAAAACTAGAGATGAAACTAAACCTGCGGTAAAAAATTTCCGTCCCTTTTTAACTCCCTTGTCCTTTTCATCTTCATTACAAAGGCTAGCGTATAACCTGGGGTTAAACTAAAATATAAATCATAATTTTATAATAGAGGCTCTATTGGGATTCGAACCCAAATCGTCAGAACCGGAATCTGATATTCTATCCAATTGAACTATAGAACCAATATGATTATAAAAAAAATCAAGGATTTTAATCTATACGATCGAACTAAAGATCTAGTCAAAATCCTTAATTATAATTTTTCTATCTTAAGTTAAAAGTTTTTTTACAATATTTGAAATGGTTTTTCCATCCGCTTGTCCTGCTAAAGCTTTAGAAGCTTGCCCCATTACTTGCCCCATAGCAGCCATTCCTGAAAAACCTCCTTCTGCAATAATTTTAGCTACTTCTGCTTCTATTTCTACTTCTGACAATTGAGCGGGTAAAAACGTTTCGATCACTGCTACTTGTGCTAATTCAGGTTCTGCTAAATCCGAACGATTTTGTTCAATATAAATAGCCGCAGAATCCTTGCGTTGTTTAACTAAACGTTGTAATATTTTTATTTCATCATCAGCTGAAATTTCTTCCTTAGCGCCACTTTCTGTCTGTGCTAATAAAATAGCTGACTTAATAGCTCTTAAAGCCTCTAATGCTACTGAATCTTTAGCTTTCATAGCATTTTTCATTTCATCCATAATTTTTGCTGATAAACTCATAATGATTTTATATTAGATTATTGAAATTTTAGATTTATTTGACCTTTTTTATAGACAAATAAAAAAGGTTCATTTTTGAGATGCGAAATTAAAAAAATAACCCGAAAAATCATCACATTTTTCGGGTAAGATAAAAGCATTTTTATTTTAACTAATCTACATTATCATGTAAAAAAGAATTATTAGAACGTAACTGTATTTCATCATTGCTGTCTAAACCTAAAGACATTCTTGATTGGTTATTCTGAATTGGATTATTTGTTACATCCAATCCCATTCTTTTATAAGCAGGTACTTTTTCAAACTCATCTACACGAGACGCGCTATTATGGAATTTATAGTTAAATTCTTTCATTTTACGACGACGTTCTTCTGCTCTTAAACGTAACGATTCCTCTATAGACATTTCTACAGGTGATATTTCGTTAGAAGTTAAGCCCAAATTTTGTTCTATCATAGGCTCTTCTGTTTGCTTGATCGTAATATTTAACTCTTCAGGAATTTTTTCTACTATAGGTTCTGCCTTTTTAGTATGAAAAAATGGGTTTTCATTTTCCATATATTCTTCTAAAGAGTGACGGATTATTCCATCTTGAGATACTTCGGTCATAGGCACAAACTGAACAGCTTGATTAACCTTTATATCTTTTATTTCATCTGTCAATTCAAATACATTTTTTTCAATAGTAGTTGTATTTGTTATGGTTTCTTTTCTAGGCACTGGTAGATCAAATGTAAATGCCATTGGATCTGATGTAGAAATTACTTCAGGAGCCACTACTTCCATTGCTCTTGCTTCGGGTGTTGTAATAAAAAATTCATTTGCTACTATTGGTTTAGGTGAAACTATTTCAAAAGTAACATCTAAATTCTTTATAAATTCAGACGTAGGTACTAAATCTAGGTTAGAAACTACTGACTGATTCACAACAGGTTGTTGTATTACAGGTTTTTGAAAATCCGTTGATCCAAAAGCTGATGGTGCTGAGTTATTAGGTGTTTCATCTTCTAAAGTATAAACTACCCTTGCATCTACAGGAGGCGCAATAGAAGTTGGAATTACTGAAACTACGGGTTCCGAAGGTGTAATAACCGTATTAAAATCAAAACCTTGTGCTTCGAATTTTTGAGTTAAGTTTTGTACTAACTTTTGCTCATCTTCTAAAGCATGAATTATTTTTTTAGGTTCCGTATTTACAAAACCTGCCTGTTGTTCTATACAAAAACCAGTTGCAATAACGGTTACTGAAATTTTATCTCCGAGTTCTTCATCTTCTCCTACCCCCATGATAATATTAGCATTGTGCCCTGCTTCTTCTTGAATATAGTCATTAATTTCTCCTATTTCATCAATAGTAATTTCATTAGCACCTGAAACGATAAGCAACAAAACGTTTTTAGCACCTGTGATCTTATTATCATTTAACAATGGAGAATCTAAGGCTGCAACAATAGCTTCTTTAGCTCTATGTTCTCCTTCTGCTGTAGCAGACCCCATAATAGCTGTACCGCTATTAGATAATACGGTCTTAGCATCCTTTAAGTCTATATTTTGGGTATAGTGATGTGTAATTACTTCTGCAATACCTCTTGAAGCAGTAGCTAAAACTTCATCTGCTTTAGAAAATCCTGCTTTAAAACCTAGATTACCGTATACTTCACGAAGTTTGTTGTTATTAATAACAATTAATGAATCTACTTGTTTTCTTAATTTTTCAACTCCTAATAAAGCTTGTTCTGAACGGACTTTGCCTTCAAACTGAAAAGGAATTGTTACGATACCAACAGTTAAGATGTCTTTTTCTTTGGCCAACTGAGCAATTACTGGTGCAGCACCTGTACCGGTACCACCGCCCATACCCGCTGTGATAAAAACCATCTTAGTGTTTGCATCTAACATTTTTTCAATATCCTCAATGCTTTCTAAAGCTGCTTGGTGCCCTACTTCTGGGTTTGCTCCAGCGCCTAGTCCTTCTGTTAGATTAGCACCTAACTGAATACGATGTGGCACATTACTATTTTGTAAAGCTTGAGAATCTGTATTACATACAATGAAATCAACACCTTTGATTCCTTGTTTATACATGTGGTTTATAGCATTACTACCACCACCACCAACACCAATTACTTTTATCACATTGGTTTGCGTTTTAGGCAAATCAAATGAGATACTTCCAAATCCTGAGTTGCTTTCCATACTATTTGGTATTTATATTTTCTTGTGTTACTATTGATAACGAACGATTACTCGGCATTATCTAAAAAATCTTTAATTTTATCTATATATTTATCAAAAAAGGAACGACGAATCGTTTTTTCAGTTGATTTTGATTCAGGGATTTGGGCTTCCTCAATTTCTTTTTTCAACTCCTCTTCTATAATTTTTTGTTCTTCTTCTGTCGGTTTTTGAACTAAAATAGGTTCTGGAATATAATCTTCCTGAGGAATAGCACTCATTGTATTATTACGAATACTATTCATAACAAGACCTACTGCTGTAGCATATAATGGGCTTGAAATTTCTTCGCCTGAGCTACCTGCTAAATGTTCGTTTGGATAACCTATACGGGTATCCATTCCTGTTATATACTCAACTAATTGTTTGATATGTTTTAACTGAGAGCCACCCCCTGTTAGAACAATTCCTGCAATTAATTTTTTTCTTGGATCATCATGACCGTACGACCTGATTTCGCTATAAATCTGTTCTATAATTTCCACAACACGCGCATGAATTATTTTAGAAAGATTTTTTAACGAAATTTCTTTAGGTTCACGCCCTCTTAAGCCTGGAATAGAAACAATTTCGTTATCTTTATTTTCTCCTGGCCAAGCAGAACCAAATTTTGTTTTTAACAATTCCGCTTGTTTTTCTATAATTGAACACCCTTCTTTGATGTCTTCTGTTATTACGTTACCACCAAATGGGACAACAGCTGTATGACGAATAATACCGTCTTTAAAAATGGCTAAATCTGTGGTACCTCCTCCAATATCAATCAGGGCTACTCCAGCCTCTTTTTCCTCTTGACTTAAAACAGCATCGGCAGAAGCTAACGGTTCTAAGGTTAGCCCCGACAAGTCTAGACCTGCACTTTTTATACAACGTCCTACATTACGAATAGAAGAAGCTTGTCCTAATACAACGTGAAAACTAGCTTCTAAACGCCCTCCATACATTCCTATAGGTTCTTTTATTCCTTCTTGACCATCAATTTTAAATTCTTGAGGCAATACGTGAATTATTTCTTCCCCTGGTAACATAGGTAATTTTTGAACCTGTCCGATAAGCATATTAATGTCTTTTTCACTAATTACTTCTTCGGCATTAGGTCTTGATATATAGTCACTGTGCTGAATACTACGGATGTGTTGCCCTGCAATACCCACCACTACATCTTTTATCTTATAGCCTGAATCTTTTTCTGCTAGGGAAACAGCTTCTTGTATAGACTGGATGGTTTGAGTAATATTATTTACTACGCCACGAGCCACACCGAGACTTTTAGACTTCCCTACGCCTAAAATTTCAAGCTTACCATATTCATTTTTCTTACCTAACATAGCTACAATTTTAGTTGTACCTATATCAAGCCCTACTGCTATATTATCTCTTTCCATACTCTTTTATTTTGTGCATACCACTTGTTTGATAAATTTTAGATTAATAGTTTTATACGAATCTAAAATTGTATCCTGGACTGCTTTTTGAAAAAAGGCTTTGTAGTTATTAAATTTTCGTTCCATATAAATGGTTCTTCCGAAAATTATATCATAACTATAATTTCTATTTTTCATTAGTATACTTCCGTCTGGTTTTATTTGCATTCCAATGATGTTTTTTTTCAAAAAATCATCATCGTAAATCATTTTTAGTAACGTTACAAAATCCTTACCATAAGAATTTTGCGTAGCACCATAAATTAATGGCACACGCGCACTAAAATTTTCAGACAAAGGCATCTTACCCCCTTTATAATCAATATAATAGGAATCGTTATGGTTAAAAACTCGAGCAATTGGGGTCTTTTGAGTAACTACAGCTTTAAGCTTTCCGTCTACACTAACATAAACTTCTGATTTTTCAACCAACTTATGTTTGTTTATCGAAGCCTCTATAGCGTTCAAATCTAACTCTTCTTTTGCTATAGAAAAAGATCCACCAAAATTATCTATTAACAAGTTATTAACTGTTTCTGGCGTTAAAAAAGGGTTGTTTTTATCCACAATTTCCACTTGGGTTTTAACAATCTTCCTAGATTCATTTCTTTTTAATGCGAAAGAATATAAGAAAATCATAAGCCCAAAAATGACTATTAATTGAATATTTACTAACCAATTTTTACGCATCTAATGCTTTCTTTATTTCTGGAACCATTTCTCCTATATCGCCCGCACCAATTGTAACAATTACTGCTGCATCTGATGATTGCAAAAGAGTTATTAGTTCTTCTTTTTGTACTAACTTTTTATTTTCGTTTTTAATTTTATCTAACAACCATTGCGAAGTAACTCCTGGCATAGGTAATTCACGTGCTGGATAGATTTCCATTAAAAAAATTTCATCAAATTGTGCTAAACTTTCAGCAAAATCTTCTACAAAATCTTTAGTCCTACTAAACAAATGTGGCTGAAATACTGCCAACACTTTTTTACTTGGATACAATTCTCGTACTGCTTGATGTACAGCATTAATTTCAGTCGGATGATGTGCATAATCATCTATATACACGTAATCAGGCTTACGAATTTGGAATGAAAAACGACGTTTAACTCCCTTAAATGTTGCTAACGCCTTAACAATGGACTCTATGGGTGTACCATAAGTATAAGCCATAGCTAAAGCTAATAAAGCGTTTGTTAAATTATGTCTTCCTGGCAATCCAAATTTTATATCTTTAATTTCTTCTGTTGGTGTTTTTACATCAAAAACATACCATCCTTCAACAATTCTTACGTTATGTGCTACAAATTTAGAATCATCGTTTACCCCTACCATCACCCCCTCCAAAGGTAATCCATTGATTACAAATAAATTATATTTGTCTTCAACTTTTCCTGCAAACTCATTAAAAGAGGCTTTTATAGAAGCATCATCTCCATAAATATCTAAATGATCTGCGTCCATTGAAGTCACACAAGCGATATTGGGATGCAAATGTAAAAAAGATCTATCAAATTCATCTGCTTCTACAACAGTAATTGTTTTCCCAGAACCAATTAGATTAGAATTATAATTTTCTACTATGCCTCCTAAAAAGGCTGTTACATCTAATCCGCTTTCATATAAAATATGTCCTAAAATACTGGAAGTAGTGGTTTTACCATGAGTCCCAGCTACAGCAAAACAAAAAGTGTTTTTAGTGATAATTCCTAAAACTTCAGCTCTTTTTTTTATAGTAAACCCTTTTTCTTTAAAGTAATCCCATTCTGAAAGTTTCTTAATAGCGGGTGTATAAACCACTAGGGTGTTTTCTGGTGTACAAGAATCTGGAATATGACTAATGTTATCCTCAAAATGAATAGCAATTCCACTTGCCAGTAAATCATTAGTGAGCATAGTGGGGGTTTTATCATATCCCATTACTTGTTTTCCTATGTTTTTAAAGTAACGGGCCAAAGCACTCATTCCGATACCTCCTACCCCTATAAAATAAACGTTATGTATTTGATTTATATTCATTTTTAATATCAATGTCAATGTTCAATTTTAATGCCAATATTCAATTTCAATGTCAATATTCAATGTTCTTGGATTACAGTTTTCTTTATTGTCATTAACATTGAATACTCTATTACTTATTATCATTGCTTGTTCCAATGGATATTGTGCTAACTAGTGTTATTATCTCGTCCACAATTTGCTTTGTTGCATTGGGCAATGCTAAAGCTTTTATATTTTTACTTAATTTTTCTTGTTTTTCTGGATCATAAAAAAGTGACTTAAAAACGACTTCAAACTGATTATCTAATTCGCTTTCTTTTAACAAAATGGCTCCTTCTTTATCTACAATGGCTTTGGCGTTTTTTGTTTGATGATCTTCGGCTACATTAGGTGACGGAATAAAAATCACGGGGTTACCCACCAAACATAATTCAGAAACGGATGAAGCTCCTGAACGTGAAATGACTATATCGGCGGCGGCATATACTAAATCCATTCTATCTATAAAAGAGAGTACTTGCACTCCTTTTTTAGCACTAAAGTGTTTGTATTCTTCAAAATACAATTTTCCACACTGCCATATTATTTGTAGGTTTTGTCCTAACAACCAATCCATTTCTTTTTGGATTAATTGATTTATTCTTCTGGCTCCTAGGCTTCCTCCAAGAATTAGTAATGTTTTTTTAGAGGGATCTAGCTTTAGAGAGGCTAAAGCCTCTTCTTTTTTATTATTAACCGAAATTAAATCTTGACGAACGGGATTCCCTGTGAGAATTATGTTTTCTTTTGGAAAAAATCGTTCTAAATTTTCGTAAGCTACACAAATTTTCTTAGCTTTTTTACCCAATAGTTTATTGGTAATTCCTGGATAAGAATTTTGTTCTTGTATAACGGTTGGAATGCCTAAGATAGAGGCTACTTTTAATACCGCTCCACTGGCAAAACCTCCTGTACCGATGACTACATCTGGTTTAAAATCTTTAATAATCCCAAATGATTTTATTAGACTTGACGCTAACTTAAATGGAAACAAAACATTTTGCAAAGTGATTTTTCTTTGAATCCCTGCAATCCATAATCCTTTTATGGGATAACCTGCTTGAGGAACTTTTTGCATTTCCATTTTATCACTAGCTCCTACAAATAATATATCAGCTTCTGGATAACGTGATTTGATCTCGTTAGCAATGGCAATAGCAGGATAAATATGACCTCCTGTACCTCCCCCACTGATTATAAATTTTGGCTTTTGCTTCATTTTTACTTATTTAAAATAGCATTCATAGGATTATTTTTATCTTCAATAGAGTAATCTTCGATGATTTCTGCATCTATTTTATTTTGTTCTTCAATTTCTCTATCTATAATTCGTTGTAAAGCAGCTTCTCTCTCTTCTTTTTCAACTTTTTCTTGTACTATTTCTTCTTCTTTTTTAGTTACATTTAGAATAATACCAATAGCAGCACATGTCATCCAAATAGAAGTACCTCCACTACTAATTAGTGGCAAGGTTTGCCCTGTAGTAGGTAATAATTCAACGGCTACGCCCATATTTATAAACGCTTGAAAAATAATGGGAAATCCTAATCCTGCCACTATGAGTTTACCAAATAATGTGGATGCTTTATAGGATGCAATTACAAAACGTACAAATAACATGAGATACAAAAAAATAATAGCAAAACCTCCTAATAATCCAAACTCTTCTATTATAATTGCAAAAATAAAATCGGAAGATGATTGTGGAAGAAAGTTACGTTGTACACTTTTACCTGGTCCAAGACCATAAATTCCTCCTGTTGCTATAGCTGTTTTAGCTTTTTCAATTTGATAATCTTCATCTGGATCTGATTTGTCTGATATAAAGTTTTCAATACGACTCATCCATGTATCTACACGATTTGGGAAAGCATCTGGAAAAGCCTTAACTAACACGATAAAAAACAAGGCGGCTCCAATTCCCATCCCAATAATTATGGCACTATTTTTTATAGGATATTGTCCTACAAAAGTAATCATCAAAACCATAGAAAAAATAAGTGCTGCTGTAGAAAAATTGGCTGGAAATATTAAGCCTACAGTAATAAAAACAGGAATCCATAAGGATGCGAACGATTTTTGAAAAGTCATTTCTTCAATATCGGTTTTAGATAAATAGCGCGCCACATACATATACAACACCATAGCTGCTAAAGCAGATGGCTGAAATGATATACCTCCAGGCAATTGTATCCATCTACTGGCATTGGCTCCATCAATTACGGTACCTTTGAATAAGGTATAAATTAACATTAACCAAACGAAAGGTAACAAGACCATTGATAAGTTTCTGAAATAATGATACGGCACTTTGTGTGAGCCATACATTATAGCAAAACCTAAACCTAAGTACATAAAATGTTTGAGTAGATAACCTAAAGTATTTCCTGTACCTCTACCTAGATAAGCCAAATTACTACTCGCGCTATATACGGGTATAAAAGAAAATAAGGCCAATAGTGCAACGAATGCCCAAATGACTTTATCTCCTTTTAAATTATGTAGTAATTTTTTCATATTTTATATTATACCGTATAAATTTTTAGAGATTAATCTCTGAAATCTAAATTTTACAAATTTTGAACAGCTTGTTTAAACTGTCGTCCTCTTTCCTCATAATTTTCAAACAGATCGAAACTTGCACAAGCGGGTGACAATAAAACCGTATCTCCTTTTTCGGCTAAACGATAGGCTTGTTTTACCGCTTCTTCCATTGATCCTGCTTCTACCATTTCATCTACAATATCTCCAAACGATTCAATTATTTTTTTATTATCTATTCCTAAACAAATAATTGCTTTTACTTTTTCGTTGACTAACGGTAGGAGTTCTGCATAATCGTTTCCTTTATCTACTCCTCCTACAATCCATACGGTTGGTGTAGACATACTATCTAGAGCGAAAAATGCAGCATTTACATTTGTTGCTTTAGAATCATTTATATATTGTACATTATTAATTTTTAATACTTTTTCAAGACGATGTTCAACCGCTTGAAAATCTGACATACTTTCACGAATAGTTGATTTTCTAATTTTCAACAATTGAGCAACTGTAGCTGCTGCCATAGCGTTTTTTACATTATGTTTTCCTTCTAAAGATATTTCGTCGATTGGCATATCAAATATTTCGTTAGTTATATTAAACTTTATGGTATCATTTTCTAAATAGGCTCCAAAATCTAATTTTTTAGAAATGGAGAAAGGTATTAATTTTGCTTTGGTTGTATTGTTTTGCAACCATTTATTTATAGCTTCATCATCTGCATCGTAAATTAAATAATCTTCTTCTGTTTGATTCATTGTTATTCTAAACTTTGAAGCAATATAATTTTCGTATTTATATTCATATCGATCCAAATGGTCTGGACTTATATTTGTTATGATAGCTATATGGGGTTTATAGGTTTCTATACCATCTAACTGAAAGCTACTCAATTCTAAAACGTAGGTATCAAATTTATCATCGGCTACTTGCCAAGCAAAGCTTTTCCCTATATTTCCAGCGAGACCAACGTTTAGCCCTCCTTCTTTTAAAAGATGATAGGTTAACATAGTGGTGGTGGTTTTTCCATTGCTACCCGTTATGCCAACTGTTATAGCATCTGTAAAGTGACTGGTAAATTCGATTTCAGAAAGTACAGGCACTTTTTTTTGAATTAACTTTTTTACTATGGGTGCTTTATCTGGAATACCAGGGCTTTTCATAACGACATCCGCATTCAAAATTAATTCTTCTGTATGTTTTTCATCTTCAAACTTGATCTTATGAAGTGATAATACTTCTTTGTAGGTATCTTTTATTTTTCCAAAATCAGATACAAATACTTCGTATCCTCTTTTTTTTCCAAGAATTGCGGTACCTACACCACTTTCCCCTCCTCCTAAAACAACTAGCCTCATAGATTATCTTAATTTTAGAGTTACAACAGAAACAATAGTCAATAAAATTCCCACAATCCAAAAACGGGTAACAATTTTACTTTCATGGTATCCTTTCTTTTGGTAATGATGATGTAAAGGAGACATTAAAAAAATGCGACGTCCTTCGCCATATTTTCTTTTAGTATATTTAAAATAAGTTACTTGTAAGACTACTGATAGATTTTCGGCTAAGAATATTCCGCAGATAACGGGGATTAGCATTTCTTTACGAACGGCAATTGCCAATACAGCTATCACACCTCCTATCGTTAAACTTCCTGTATCTCCCATAAAAACAGCTGCAGGAAAACTATTATACCATAAGAAACCAACTAGCGATCCGATGAAAGCTGCTATAAAAACGGTCATTTCTCCGGAATGGGGAATAAACATTATATTTAAATATTTTGAAAAAATGATATTTCCTGAAACAAATGTAAAAACCCCTAAAGCGATTACTGATATGGCGGAAGTACCAGCCGCTAATCCGTCAATACCATCTGTTAGATTAGCTCCGTTTGAAACCGCTGTAATAATAAAAATAACAACTGGTATAAAAATTAACCAAGCATAATTTTCATAGCCTTCCCCCATAAAGGATAATACGTCTGCATAGTCAAACTCATTATTTTTAAAGAAAGGAATTGTAGTAGCTGTGGACTTTTCTTCAATCATCATGGGTTTGATCGTATTTTGAGAAGCGTCTATCTCAATTTTTGTGTGAGCCATTTCTTTACGAACAGTTACTTGCGGATGAAAATATAACACGAATCCAACGAATAGGCCTAATCCTACTTGACCAATGACTTTAAAGATTCCCTTTAAACCTTCTTTATCTTTTTTAAATACTTTGATATAATCATCTAAAAAACCGATTAACCCCATCCATAACATGGATATTATCAATAATATAACATATATATTATCCAATCGTGCAAATAACAAAACAGGTATTAAGGTAGAAAAGATAATAATAATTCCTCCCATGGTTGGTGTTCCTGCTTTTTGGGTTTGCCCTTCTAAACCTAGCTCACGAACCGTTTCTCCAATTTGCAAACGCCTTAAATAACTTATTACTTTTTTTCCATAAATGGTAGATAGTAACAATGACATGATAATAGCTAATGCTGATCGAAAAGTAATGTATTGAAAAACGCCTGTTCCAGGTACATCCTGAACTTTATCTAAATATTCAAATAAATAGTATAACATACTTTCTAAGGTTTTGGATTTTAGATTTTAGATTTTAGATTTCTTTATTTGAAATCAGTAATCAGCTCTCTTAAATCAATTATTATTTATTTAATTGTTCTAATAATTCTTGTACAATTTTCATATCATCAAAATCCTGACGCACTCCATTGACTTCTTGATATGTTTCGTGTCCTTTCCCAGCTATTAAAATGATATCACCACTTTCTGCCATTTGGCAAGCTGTTTTTATAGCTTGTTTACGATCTACTATAGATAGGTATTTTTTAAAATTCTCTGCGCTGATTCCTGCTTCCATTTCTTCAATAATAGCTTCTGGACTTTCCGTACGGGGATTATCTGAAGTTAAAATTGCTTTTGAGCTCATTTCTGTTGCTATCTGTGCCATAATAGGACGTTTTGTTCTATCCCTATCGCCTCCACAACCTACAATGGTAATTAATTGTTCATTTTTTGTACGAATATCATTAATAGTATTTAATACGTTTTCTAAAGCATCTGGTGTGTGGGCATAATCAACTATGGCTGTAATTTTTTCTTTGGAAACTATAAATTGAAATCTACCGGAAACGCTTTCTAATTCGGATAATAAACGTAACGCTTCTATTTTATCTATTCCCAATTCAACAGCTACGCCATAAATGGCTAATAGGTTATAAGCATTAAAAGTACCTATTAATCGTGTCCAAACCTCTTGTTCATTAACTTTCAGTTGGAGGCCTGATAATTGATTTTCTAATATAATAGCTTTGTAATCTGCATACGTTTTCAAAGCATATGTTTTTTTTCTTGCGTGTGTGTTTTGCAACATTACCGCTCCGTTCTTATCATCAATATTGGTTAATGCAAAAGCCGTTTTGGGCAAATGATCAAAGAAGGCTTTTTTAACATCGCGGTATTCAGCAAATGTGGAATGATAGTCTAGGTGATCATGTGATAAATTGGTAAAAACACCACCTGCAAAGAGCAACCCTTCGGTCCGTTTTTGATGTACCCCATGAGAACTTACTTCCATAAAACAATATTCGCACCCTTCTTGAACCATTTGATCTAAAAAACAATTGATAGTTAAAGAATCAGGAGTTGTATGAGTCGCTTTATATTCTGTTGTGTCAACCATAATTTTCACCGTTGACAATAATCCAACTTTATAACCTGCTTTTTTAAACATTTGATATAAAAGAGACGCTATTGTTGTCTTTCCATTTGTTCCTGTAACCCCAACAAGAATTAACTTATGTGAAGGTGTTTTGTAAAAGTTATTCGCTAATTGCGCTAAAGCACTATTTGTATCTGCTACTTTTACGTAAGTAATATTTTCTAAACAAGTCTGAGGAAATTCTTCGCAAACTATTACGGAAGCTCCCAAACTAATTGCTTTTTCAATATACTGATGTCCATCAGACAAAGTCCCTCGGATTGCTACAAAAACATCATCTGATTCTATTTTGCGCGAATCAAACTGAATTTGATTCACGATTCCTATAGGAGATCCCTGAACGGCTTCTATTGCAACTTTGTATAATAAATCTTTTAAATTCATCTTGTTTACTATTCCTCTTAAATTTAGAAAAATAAGATCCGAAAACCTTTTATTTATGATAATTCTAAAACTATAATTGTATTTTTTTTAATAAGTTCTCCTGCTTGAATAGATTGTTTTTTTACTTTCCCAAATCCATTAATCTGAACTTTCATTCCTAAATTTTCTAATAGAGCTACGGCATCCATTCCAGGCATTCCTTTTGTATTTGGCACATATAATGGTTTTTTATTCAGTTTTTCATTATAGGTCAAATAACTTTTTTCTTGTTTATTAACTTTTCTTTTTAATGATTTAATTTCATCGGTAGAAGGAACATCTGTAAAAACTTTTTGTGCAATCCTTTTAAAAACGGGGCCTGCTACATCTGCTCCATAGTAGTTATTCTTAGATGTATTCGGTTTGTGAATAACAACTATACAAGAATATTGCGGTTCTTCTGCTGGGAAATAACCCGCAAAAGAAGACGCATAGTACATTTGTGTATCTCCTTTATGATAATCTATCTGTGCGGTTCCTGTCTTTCCTGCCATTGAAAAATCTTTAGAATATAATTTAGAGGCAGTCCCTCTTTTAACAACATTTTTCAACATTGCTTTTACTTTTGAAAGCGTAGCATTGGAACAAATTTTAGAGTTAATTATTTCTGTATCAAACTTTTTTATGACCTTATTCCATTCTTTTACCTCTTGAACAAACTTAGGTTTAACCATTACTCCATTATTTGCTACTGCATTGTATAATGTAAGTGTTTGTAAAGGAGTAAGAGAAACACCATACCCGAAAGCCATCCATGGTAGAGAAATACCGCTCCAGTTTCCTTTCTTGGGTTGAGGTATCCTAGGTTTTCCTTCTCCCTTAAAAGGCAGTCCTAAAGGTGTATTTAGTCCCAAATAGTTAATATGGTCTACGAACTCTTGAGGATTATCCTTATAGTTTTCATAAACGGCCTGAACTAAAACAGTGTTAGAAGAAAGTTCAAAACCTCTTGCAAACGAAACTTTACCATATCCTCCCTCATGAGAATCTTTTACTTTCCTACCTCTGTATACGACTACTCCTCCGTAAGTATTGTAAACTTTACTGGTATCAATTTTTTTATCTTCTAATAAAGCTAAAACGTCAACTAATTTAAAGGTAGAACCAGGTTCATGGGATTCTGCAACAGCATAATTAATAGTTTCATAATAAGATCCATCTTTGGCTCTTCCTAAATTTGAGATGGCTTTAATGTCGCCTGTTTTCGTTTCCATAACAACGGCACAGCCGTGTTCTGCTTCATATAGTTCTAACTGTTTTAATAGTGCGTGATGCGCAATATCTTGTATATACACATCAATAGTAGATACTATATCATAACCATCTATAGGTTCTACTTCATTGTTATCTCGAATGGGTTTCCATTGTCCTTTGGCTATTTTTTGTTTTAAAACTTGCCCATCTTTTCCTTTTAAATACTTACCAAAAGCCCCTTCAATACCTACCCGTGTCAAACTACCTCCATCATTAAAACGTTCATAACCGATTGTTCTTTCGGCAATTTTTCCTATTGGATGTTCTCTTACAGTTTGTTGTTCTATTATAATCCCTCCTTTGTATGCACCTAAGTTTAACAAAGGAAACCCTTTAACTTTAGTATGTTCTGTATAACTTAATTTACGAGCAACTAACATATAACGGTTTTTATTAGCTCTTGCTTTTCTAAAATCGTTTAGTAAAGACCCACTTGGCTTTTTTAGCATAGGCGCTAGTGAATCTGCAAGTGACTTAATATACTTATCAAAATTTTCTTGTGAAGGCGCTAACGCATCAAAACGAATTGTATATTCAGGAATAGAAGTTGCTAAAAGACTTCCATCTGAGGAATAAACATTCCCTCTATTAGCAGGAATTACAAAATTTTTGATGGTACGTTCTTTTGCTAATTGTCTATAATATGCTCCTTCAACCCATTGAATATTACTAAGTTTTACAGCAACAGCGGATGATATTACCAGTATAAGTAATGCCACTCCATAAATACGATTTAATATATTTCTATTTACTACTGCCATAGCTTTTCCCAAGCTGTCTTTTCTTTTGCTACTTTTATTTTTTTAGGAGGAACGGATGAGGGTACAATCTCTAATATTGCCATTTGAGCTGCTACATTCGATTCCATTTTTATTTTCATTAATTCTGATCTTCGGTCTACAAATTCCGATCGCAATTCCTTTACTTCGTTATTTAACTCTGCAATACGAAAAACTTTTTTCTCATAACTATGTGTATTGGCAATCATTACAATGGCTAATACCAATAAGAAAAGGATGAAAATCCAGTTCTTAGCAGCATCTTCATTTAGAAGATATCTTGCTTTGAGTATGTTAAAAATTTTGTTTTTCATCTTTCATGATAATACTGAGAAGGCAACAGGTATTCTTACAATTTTTCAGCAATACGAAGCTTTGCACTTCGGGCTCTGTTATTTACTTTTATTTCTTCATTTGTTGGAACAATGAGTTTTCCAATAGCTTTCATTGGCACTTCAAATCTTCCAAACATATCTCGTTCGGGTTCTCCTTCAAACATTCCGTTTTTTACAAATCGTTTTACCAAACGATCTTCTAAAGAATGATACGAAATAACACTTAATCGTCCTCCCTCATTTAAAAGTTCTAATGATTGCTCTAAAAACTCTTTCAAAACCTCCATTTCCTGATTTACTTCAATTCGTATGGCTTGATAAATTTGAGCCAAAATTTTATTGGCTTTATGCCCTGGCAAATGTTTGGTTAAAACTTGTTTTAAATCTTCTGTATTAATAATACGTTCTGTATCTCTAGCCTCGACTATCGTTCTTGCTAAAGCCGCTGCATTTTTAAGTTCTCCGTATTCCGAAAATATACGACGTAAGTTAATATCATCATATTCATTAACTACAGTATAAGCACTTAGCTCGTTTTTTTGACTCATTCTCATATCTAGAGCACCATCAAAACGAGTAGAAAAACCACGTTCTGGCACATCAAATTGATGAGAGGAAACTCCTAAATCAGCCAAAATCCCGTCAACTTTTCGAATGTTTTCAAAACGTAAAAAGTTTTTGATATACCTAAAATTTTCCTTAATCAATACAAATCTTGTATCCTTTATTGCGTTAGCCCAAGCATCTTCATCCTGATCAAAAGCAAACAATTTCCCATTAGGTCCTAAACGAGATAATATTTCTCTTGAATGACCTCCGCCTCCAAAAGTTACATCAACATACACTCCATCCGGCTTGATATTCAAACCATCAACCGTTTCTTTCAATAAAACCGGATTATGATATTCCATTGTCATCAAAATTTAAATCTCCCATTACTTCTTCAGCTAAATCCGCAAAATCCATTACTGAATCATCAATTGCTTTTTCATATAACTCCTTATCCCAAATTTCTAATATAGTGACAGCCGAAGACAGTACTACGTTATTGGTAATATTTGCAAAAATGGCTAAATCTTTAGGTACCAACAAACGCCCTGTAGCGTCAATCTCTACCACTTTCACTCCTGCAGTAAATCGACGGATAAAATCATTGTTCTTTTTCACAAAACGATTTAATTTGTTGATTTTTTGCATCATAGCATTCCATTCACTCATTGGATACAACTCTAAACATGGTTGAAAAACAGAACGTTTTAACACAAAACCTTCCTGCAAAGAAGTGGCCAATTGACTCTTTAGGGCAACTGGTAACATCAACCTGCCCTTTGCATCTGCTTTGCATTCATATGTTCCAACAATGGTATTCAAGGAGTTACACTTTGTACTGTACAAAGACAAAGATAGAAATATTTTTACCACATTTTACCACAAATTACCACTTTGTTGATAAGTTTTAATTTTATAAGAAATACATGACAAATCTAAAAAGTCATTATTCTTATATTCTTTCTTTTATTTTTCCTATATAAAAAACTTAAAACAAAAAACCGCACAACACAATAACAATATCTAAACACTACAGTTCTTTTAAAAAAACAACAAGCCTTCTATTCTTTTTAACAAGTTATAGAGTCACGAATTCATACTAGACAAGACTATAAAAATCTTATTACTTTATAAATTAGATTATTTATGATTCTTCTTTATTTTTTTAGTATATTGCTTCTTTTATCCTTTTAAAGGAGGATAATAAGGTGTACAAAAATAGTCTTTAATAAAACACACTAAAAAGACAACTTTTGACATTATAAAGAAAACAAAGCAGTACAAGAAATATTTATTTTAAATTTAGGGATGGATTAACAAGATTAATACCTATAAAGTAAAAAATCATTATTATTTACAATCTAAATAAAAATTTTATCTTTGTGACGTTATGACACAAGTTACATCTGACAATAATAGCCATCAAGAAACAGTAAAAAATGTTTTTACTAGTTATTTAGAAAAAAATGGACATCGAAAAACACCTGAACGATACGCAATTCTTCAGGAAATATACGATAGTTCAGAGCATTTTGATATAGAAAACCTTTATATTAAAATGAAAAATAAAAATTATCGTGTATCCCGAGCTACCCTTTATAATACCATTGAGTTATTATTAGATTGTGGATTGGTGCGTAAACATCAATTTGGTCAAAATCAAGCTCATTATGAAAAATCTTATTTTGATAAGCAGCATGACCATATTATCATGACAGATACGGGTGAGGTAATTGAGTTTTGCGACCCAAGAATACAAACCATCAAACAGACTATGGAGGATTTATTTGGAATTGAAATCCAAAATCATTCATTATATTTCTACGCTACTAAAAAGACAAATTCTTAAAATTACAAACAACAACACAATGACTGTAGACTTACTACTAGGATTACAATGGGGTGATGAAGGCAAAGGAAAAATTGTCGATGTATTAACCTCTAAATATGATATTATAGCTCGTTTTCAAGGAGGCCCTAATGCAGGACATACACTTGAATTTGACGGAATAAAACACGTATTACGCACAATCCCATCTGGTATTTTTCATAAAAACTCAATAAATATCATTGGAAATGGCGTTGTTATTGATCCCGTTGTTTTTCAAAAAGAAATTGAAGGACTTGAAAAGTTTAACATGAACATCAAGTCTAAATTATTAATTTCAAGAAAAGCACACCTTATTTTACCAACCCATCGTTTACTAGATGCAGCTTCTGAAACAGCTAAAGGGAAAGCTAAAATAGGCTCCACTCTAAAAGGTATTGGCCCTACTTATATGGATAAAACAGGTCGTAATGGCTTAAGAGTTGGAGATATTGAAATGTCTGATTTCATTGAAAAGTATCGTTCTCTAGCAAATAAACACGAAGAGATGATTAAATTTTACGATGTAAACATTCAATACAATCTTCCTGAAATGGAAAAGGAGTTTTTTGAAGCTATAGAAGAATTAAAAAAACTAACTTTTATTGACAGTGAAGAATTTCTAGCAAGAGCTCAAAAAGAAGGCCAATCTATTCTTTGTGAAGGCGCACAAGGTTCTTTACTAGATGTTGATTTTGGGACTTATCCTTTCGTTACATCTTCTAATACTACCGCTGCAGGAGCTTGTACAGGTTTAGGTATTGCCCCCAATAAAATAAAAGAAGTTTTTGGTATTTTTAAAGCCTATACTACTCGCGTAGGTTCTGGACCATTCCCTACAGAAGATTTTGGCACAGATGGAGAAACAATGGCAAAAGTAGGAAATGAGTTTGGTTCTGTTACAGGACGTGCTAGACGTTGTGGATGGCTAGATCTAGTAGCTCTAAAATATGCTGTTCAAATCAATGGAGTAACTCAATTGATGATGATGAAAGGCGATGTCCTTTCAGGTTTTGAAACACTAAAAATTTGTAACGCGTATAACTACAAAGGAGAAACCATAAAACACCTACCTTTTTCTATTGAAGAAGAAAATCTTACCCCTATCTATACTGAATTCAAAGGATGGAAAGCAGATTTAACAAACATGAGTACTTTCGAGGAGCTTCCTGTAGAGTTAAAAGACTACATCCAATTTATTGAAAAAGAATTAGAAGTACCTATTATGATCGTATCCGTGGGGCCTGACAGAAAACAAACAATTATTAAATCTTAAAGTAAAAAGCTATCTCTAAACGAAATAAGACCGAGGTAGCTTTTTTATTTACCCTTATTTTATACCAAACAATCCCTCCTCTTTCCTAAAACAGCTACTCAAATAACAACAAAATCAGAGGATAAAACAGAATAATTTAAAATTAAACTCAGATATTTATTACAGATAAAAGGTCTTTGAGTCTAAAAAAACACTCCTTTCTTTGTTCTCAATACAAAACCACAACTAGGCTAAAAAATTTTCGTGCATTTTTATCTTCTTTTCCTTTTCCCTCTTCATCACCAAGTCCAACACGTAATCTGGATGAAACAGAAATACAACCACTCACCACTCCTTTTTATTACAACTAAATAAGCCCGCTTCTTTTTTCAACCATTTCTCAGTACTCAACATTTCCAACATCAGTTATTCTATAGGATTCTATTCATTTTTTTCAATCGAGCAATTATGCTCTATTTTTGTTTATACGGTATTCTCTTAAGTTAGTTTATCCACAAAAAATCAATAAAAATTATTTTTTCATTTTTAACCACTATATTTGTCATATAAAATAAAATAATAAAGTGGAGCACTTAATAGAAGACGGTAAGTATAAATATTTCGAAGCAGGGGAAGGGACTCCAATTGTAATCTTACATGGACTAATGGGCGGTCTTAGTAATTTTGGTGGAGTTGCCGAATATTTCCCGAACAAAGGCTATAAAGTGGTAATCCCTGAATTACCTTTATACACCCAAAATATATTAAAAACAAATGTAAAAGCATTTGCAGTATATCTTAAAAACTTTATCAACTACAAAGGCTTTGATCGAGTTGTTCTTGTAGGCAATTCATTAGGAGGGCATATAGCGTTATATTTTACAAAACTTTTTCCTGAAAAAGTTTCTGGTTTAGTTATTACAGGAAGTTCAGGTTTGTACGAAAGTGCTATGGGCGAAAGCTATCCTAAACGAGGCGATTACGAATACATCAAAAAAAAATCAGAAGATGTTTTTTACGATCCTGCTGTTGCCACAAAAGAAATTGTTGATGAAGTATATGCAACAGTAAACGATCGAATTAAGCTTTTAAAAACGCTTACAATTGCTAAAAGCGCCATTCGCCATAATATGGCCAAAGACTTACCCAAAATGCACGTTCCTACAGGAATTATTTGGGGCAAACAAGACAAAGTAACACCTCCTGAAGTAGCAGAAGAGTTTCATAAACTACTCCCTAATTCTACTCTGTACTGGATAGACAAGTGCGGCCATGCTGCTATGATGGAACATCCTGACGAATTTAATAGAATCCTAGAAGAGTGGTTAGAAACAAAAGCAGAACATAAACAATAACTTTCCCCTTCATGCAAGGGGAATTATTTTACACCTATGAAAATCAATACAGCTGAGTTTATCATAAGCAACTCTATTGTTAGCAAATGTCCACAAGAACGTTTGCCAGAATACGCTTTTATAGGAAGATCTAACGTAGGAAAATCTTCTTTGATAAACATGTTAACCAACCATAAAAATTTAGCAAAAACCTCTTCAAAACCAGGAAAAACCCAATTAATTAACCACTTTAAAATTAACAACAATTGGTTTTTAGTTGATTTACCTGGATATGGTTATGCCAAGGTTTCTAAGAAAACAAAAGAGGTCTTTCAGAAATTCATCACAGATTATTTTGAAAAGAGAGAACAATTGGTTTGTGCTTTTGTATTAATAGATATACGCCATGAAGCACAAAAAATAGATTTAGAATTCATAACATATCTTGGCGAAATAGGAATTCCTTTTTGTATTATTTTTACAAAAGCTGACAAAATAAGCAAAGGTAAAACCGAACAAAATGTTGCGGCCTATCGCAAGGCATTATTAGCTAACAATTGGGAAGAAATGCCACAACATTTCATAACGTCATCATTAGACGTAGTAGGACGCGACGGTGTTCTAGAATTCATAGACAACGTAAATCAGGAGATTTTTAAAAATAATGAGAGTTTTATCAAATAAAAAGAAAGCGTCTGAAAAGTCAAAACTCAACATCTAGTCTATCCTTCTAGGATAGGAGAAATCACATAATATTGATAATGTGATTTCTCCCTTTTACCGAAACGACAGGTTTCTAATCTTTCGGATCGTTTTTTATTTAAATGACTTAAGTTCCATCTTAACGAACCCTGTATCTTCATAAACATTACCAATGTCATCATTCCAGAAAATATAAGAATCATTAATAGCTGTTGTTGTGGAAAACTTAAATACTTTACAATGAAATGTTCCTGCTGGCACCGTAATCACAGAATCTAGAGCTATAACTTTATGTGTTACAACCGCTTTATCCGATCTAGTATATTTCCATTCTTCATTTAACTTAGCATTTTTTTTATAGTTTTTCGAGAAATAATCTTTATCATTATTAGAATCAATCAAAAGAAAATCACCTTCTTGTTTCATTAAATCTACGCTAGACCTATGTAATTTACCAAATGTGTCATAAAATCCTCTTGTAACCAAAAACCCTTCTCCATTACAATTACCAAAAGTCATTTTCATTGTTCCTGAATTTATTCCAAATTGAAAAAGATTAAATACAACTTCCTTGCCCGTTTTCAAAAAAGGTATTGACGACTCACAATTCCCATTACTACTATCAGGTGCTACGCCTATAGTATTTTCTTTACTACAAGAAACTAAAAACAAACACATGTAAAATAAGGATAACTTTCTTTTCAACATTTTTATAATTTTTCTATTTATTTAATTCTAATTTTTCAGCAAAATAATCACAAAAATCGCGCATCGTTGCACTCATTTTTTCATCAGCGGTTGCACGTTCAAAAGTATCTGCCATGGCTACCAATGTCTGATGAAAGAATATCTTCATTTCATCTACAGGCATATCTTTTGTCCACAAATCAATACGCATTGTTTCTTTTACATTGCTGTCCCAAATATTTAGCATAAAGGCTTTTGCTTCTTGCTTTTCCACTCCTCCATCTTTTGCCGTCCAATGCAATTTTTCAGGAATATGATTTTCATCTAACGAGATTTTAAACTTGATATCGGATGTTTTTGTTATTGGCATTTTGAATTTTAGAATTTCAGAATTTAATTAACTAAATTCGTATTAAACATTTTATTAAATAATGAGTTAATGACTAACTCTTTACGGGTTTATATTTCGACTTTTTAAAGAGTTCTTTTGCATCTAAAACAAGCATCTTTTGCAGAGGAGTGTCATTCTGATCCATATAAGCACGAACAATTTGCCAACCAATCCATGCTCCTATACGAGCAGGGGTTTGATTATCACTTTCTAGTCCAAATTTAGAAAAAGGTCCAGGTGTTATTAATTTTTGAACCAACATAGGATTTGTATCATATAACATTTTTTGTTCTACCATAAATCGCCAAATATTTTCATCGTTTTCTTCACACCATTTTAATTCTTCTTTAGTATATGCAATTTTATCTTCATCTAAGGTTGTAGGCAACAAAACATCTTTTAAATAGAGTTTTTTTCCTTCATAAATCATTTGTGACAAAAAATCACGATCTGTAGGTGGTTTAACTTTATATAGAGCAAATGCATCTACTATATCAGGCATCATTTGTAAGGGTTCAAATCTTCTTTTTAAGAATTCAGGGTACTCATAAAAACGGTGTGATTTACCTAAATACAATTCCAAAGAAATAATTAGCATATTCTTATCGGGAGCATAAATAACTTTATAATCAGGATCCATGTCTTGAATAACTGTATATACTTTAGGTATTTTGGTTTTTGGAAAATAGTATTTTATATATTTAAAAAGAGTTTCTATGTTTTTCTTTTCAAGATCAAAATTATCATATCTCTTTTCCACTTCCTTATATAGTGCTCTCCATTGTGGGTTCACCATCTTTTCTGCTAAAAATCGTTCATCAACTTGAGGAGGAAAGAAAAAAGGATATTTTTGTTTTAAATTGGGTAAATCAGAGGGTTTTGATTCAAAAAAAGCTTTATCATAACGATCTACCACAACATTTACATTCATTTCTTCTGCTTGATCTTGTACTTTTTCATTTTTTTTACAAGAAAAAAGGGAAAGGACTATAAAAGTTAATGCAATATATTTCTTCATTTTTACTATTAATTGTATTAAGGTCACCTCAAAACGGTTTATGGCGTAATTTTATTATTTTTGCAAATATACATTCGTTTTTAATACTATCCTCGTTATGCAAAAAATAAGCACCCTAAATGTAGAAAAAGTAAACACACACATTGTAAATTGGTTAAAAGAGTATGCTGAAAAAGCGGGAGTAAAAGGCTTTGTTGTGGGGATCTCAGGTGGAATAGATTCTGCTCTAACCTCTACATTATGTGCCCAAACAGGACTTACTACCTTATGTGTAGAAATGCCCATACACCAAGCCGAAAGTCATGTAAGTAGAGCATACGAACATATCCATTTATTAAAATCAAGATTTTCAAATGTATCCGATACACGCGTTGATTTGACTCCCGTTTTTGAAACGTTTCAAAAAGAGGTTCCGATATCGAAAAATGAAGATAAACTTCATTTAGCTTTAGCAAATACCCGCTCACGTTTACGAATGGTATCTTTGTATTACTTAGCAGGTTTAAACAACTTATTAGTAGCAGGAACAGGCAATAAAGTAGAAGATTTTGGGGTGGGCTTTTTTACAAAGTATGGAGATGGAGGTGTAGACATCAGTCCTATAGCAGACTTATTAAAAAGCGATGTTCGCGCTCTAGCAACTTATCTAGAAATACCAGAATCCATCTTAAACGCAAAACCTACAGATGGGTTATTTGGCGATGATAGAAGTGATGAAGATCAATTAGGAGCTAATTATAACGAATTAGAATGGGCTATGGAACAATTAGAGAAAGGAAAAATCAGTAACGATTTTGAAGGCAGAGAAAAAGAAGTTTTTAAAATTTACTTACACTTAAACACCATTAATCAACATAAAATAAATCCAATTCCTGTATGTATAATTCCTAAGGAACTCAAATAATTTCGACAAAAGTGTAAAACATTTTCTACAATTGATAATCAAGCCTTTATATTTTTATTTGTAATTTTGTACTTACACAATTTTAAACAAATAATGTATGATAAAGATAGGTCTTGCAGATAATCATCCAGTGGTTCATTATGGTATTAAATCATATTTTAAAGAACATTCTGATATTACATTAGTAGGAATCGTGGATAACTTTGACATGATTGAAGAGATGTTAAAACGTAAAGAGGTAGACATCCTAGTCATGGACATGGAACTAAACGGGTTAAACAGCATCAATAGCATTAAAAATTTATTGCAAAATTATCGAAAACTTAAAATTATTTTGTTTTCTAATTTAAACGAACAAGTATATGCCCCTAACGCCATAAAAGCAGGTGTTTCATCATTTGTTGAAAAATCAGAAAAATTAGAAAACCTTGCTTCAACAATTATAAAAGTCAACAGGGGTACTGTTGTATTTAGCGACGCGGTAAAACGAAACATCGCTTTGATATCAAAACAATCTAAACCAGAACAACTCTACAGAAAATTATCTAGTAGAGAGATTGAGGTATTACGTTATTTATCAAATGGTAAAAAAAACAAAGAAGTAGCTGAAGCTTTAAATCTAAATGAAAAAACTATTAGCACCTATAAACTCCGTTTATTAGCAAAATTAAATGTAACCAATCTTGTAGATCTTGTCAATAAAGCTAAAACTTTAGAAATTGTCTAGTTCTAAAATTTGAACTTTTAGAATAACTTTTTGAACGATCACAAAAAACTCAAGAAAACTCTTATTCATAAATTTGCCTTAACAAAAAAAAGATAATTATGAAAAAGAGTTTTTTACTTTCCTCTCTTATAGGAAGTACCTTATTAATAGGATGTTCAAAAGAAAACAATACTCCAACCCCTAACCTCGAAATCACATTTCCAACAGGAAAATTAGCCGTAGAATTCAGTCATCCTGAAAGCATTCTTTTTGATGGTAAAGAATATTTTTATATTTCAGATATTGGAGCACAATTAGCTCCTCACGTAAAGGACGGAGACGGTATGATTACCAAAGTAGACATCAACGGCAAACTAATCTCGAAAAACATCAGCAAAACCAGTTTAAACGCCCCTAAAGGTAGTGTTCTTATAGGCAATACATTGTGGGTAAACGATATAGATGAATTAAAAGGGATAGATATTAACACAGGAGAACTCATAGATCGAATTTCTTTTAGTGACCTAGGAATTGATCTAACAGTAAAAGGAGGCACAGGACTAAACGATCTTGTCAAAGGAAATGACAACAGTACTTTGTACGCAAGTATCACCAATAATGGCGGTATTTATAAAATTAACCTAAAAGAAAAAACCAAAGAAAAAATAGGTGAAAATAATTTTGCCAATGGCTTATTTTTAAAAGACAATACGTTATGGAATTGCGCTTTTACAAATGGATTGTCATTGAAAAAATTAGACTTAAGCTCTAAAATCAATACCGATGCAGTGAATAGTCCAAATGCTTTAGGAGGTCTAGATGGTATAGCCATTATTAACAATGACATATATTTATCCGATTGGGGTAAAGATTACAATGGATCCAATGAAACAGGATTCCTATTTAAATACAATCCAACAACTCAAAAAAGTGAAGAAGTAGATCTTGCTAGTAAAATAGGGAAAAAGTATCTTAATGGTCCTGCGGACATTAGCAGCTATAACAATTATCTGCTTATACCAGCGATGGGAGAAGGAGCTATCTATATAATTAAGTTATAATTTTTAAAATTCCCCAAAGAGGAAAATGTTCGAAAAGTTCATAAAAACGTCATTTAATTTATGCTATTACCTCGTCTAGTTAACCTTAAAATGATACCTTTTAGATAGGAAAAGCAAATCATTTAGCATTATTGACTAAGAAATCCCTACTAGCATTTGAGCAATAAAACTTATAATGACTTTTTACTTTTCGGACATTCCCTTATATTTTTCACTACGAATAACGGGACATAACACGTCCTAATTTACTAGAAAAGTTACCTACTAACTTTGAATAATCCATTACCATATATAAAATTTCAGAATTATCAGCTTGTGGATCAGGCGATAATTGTCCTTTTACTTCTTCTATAATTTTATTTACTAAAAACCATCGCAAACTCAAAATTGTTTCGGTTACATATTGTCCAATTGTTTGATCTTTTAATTTCACATAAATCAACTTAACCTCCCAATTATGCAAGTTCATTTTTTCGTCTTCCATTAAAATAGAAGTTACTTCTTGCGCTAATTCAGGCGTTAGTTGCATCAAAAAATGTTCAATTTCAAATTTTTCATTTTGATGATAATAATTCATTACTTCATTGTAGATTGCTCTAAATAAAGGGTTTGCCAACTCTACTTCATCTTCTTGAAGGCTTAAATAAATTCGTTGATATACTTTATACATATTAAGTTCCTTTATTTCTTTTAATTCGCCTTCAGGAGTAGCTTTATAGAGATAATCCGTAAATTCTTCTTCTGCATTGCCATAGAGTAAAAGAATTTCTATAATCTTACGTTCTAACTGATATTGAACATCTATTTTGGATTTAGCAGATTGATCTTCATTTTTAACAACGGTAAATGCTTTTTGCTCTTGCTTTAATTTTTTATTTGATTCCGTAATATCTTTTTGAACTAATTGTGCTAATGTATTAAACAAAACCTCTTCTGAAATATCCATAATCCGTGAGCATTCTTTTATGTATACTTCTCTTTTAATTCGATCGGGTATTTTAGCAATACTAATAACCATATCACGAATTAGATCTGCTTTTTTAATAGGATCATTTTTAGCTTCTTTCATAAGAAGAGAAGCTTTAAACTGAATAAAATCCATTGCATTCTCATCTAGATAACGCAATAAATCATCATGAGGTGTTTTTCTTGCAAAACTATCGGGATCATCTCCGTCTGGAAAAGTACATACTTTTACATTCATACCTTCCTCTAGTATTAAATCAATTCCTCGAATAGAGGCTCTTAATCCTGCCGCATCGCCATCAAAAAGAACGGTGACATTTTTGGTCAAACGGTTAATCAATCGAATTTGATCTGGAGTTAGAGCGGTACCAGATGAGGCTACTACATTTTCTATACCTGCTTGATGCATTTGAATTACATCAGTATAACCTTCACATAAAAAACAATTATCTTGCTTAGCTATAGCTTGCTTAGCATAATAAATACCGTATAATACTTTGGACTTATGATAAATTTCACTTTCTGGGGAGTTGACATATTTAGCTACTTTTTTATCGTTGATTAAAATACGTCCACCAAAACCTAAAACACGTCCAGACATACTTTGAATAGGAAACATAACACGTCCTTTAAAACGATCAAAATGTCTGCCATCTTCTTTCGTTATTGTCAACCCTGTTTTTTCTAAAAATTCCAATTTATAGCCTTTTTCTAAGGCTTCTTTGGTAAAAACATCCCATCCTTCTGGTGAAAACCCTAAACCAAACTTTTTAATAGTGTCTAAAGTAAATCCTCGTTCTTTAAAATAAGAAAGACCTATAGCTTGCCCTTCATTAGTATGAAGCATCTTGTCTTGAAAAAATTTTTGAGCAAATTCAGACACGAGATACATACTTTCTTTTTCATTTGCTACCGCTACTTCTTCAGTAGATTGCTCTGTTTCCTCGATTTCTATATTGTATTTTTTTGCTAAATACCTAATGGCTTCTGGGTAAGAAAAATGTTCATGCTCCATTAAAAAGGTGACAGCGTTCCCTCCTTTTCCTGAGCTAAAATCCTTCCAAATTTGTTTTACTGGAGACACCATAAAAGACGGTGATTTTTCATCGGAAAAAGGACTTAACCCTTTTAAATTGGTACCTGCTCTTTTTAGTTGCACAAAGTCCCCTATAACCTCTTCTACTCTAGCGGTTTCAAAAACAGTTTCTATTGTATTTTTGGAAATCACGATTAATGTTTTAAAAAAGGTTCAAATATACAATTTTAAAAAAGATCGTCTTAGTAGATAATAAAACGAATCTATACAAAAAAGGAATCGCTTATATAAAAGTTATCTCTAATGATACCTGAATATATTAGCAAAAAAAAGGTGCCCAAAAAAGGGCACCTTTTTTTACTTTAATCTAAAATCTGGTTTTTTTCGCACATCATTACTTTTAAACATATTGATATTACTAATTTTAGTAATACTATTTACCTTGTCTTTTTGTGTAAACCAATCTGATTGTGTTTCTGCTTTTACCAAATTTTCATTTGTAATAACTTCTGTACAATTATTTATAACGGAATTAACTACTTTTACTTGTTTGTAATTTTCTTTTTCCAAATATTTATCATCCATAGCAATTACACTAGCGAAACCCGAAATTACACATTTATTAATTTCAACAAATGAATCTGTTTTTACGGAAATAGCTTCTTTTACTAACCCCATGGCATTATCTTCATTACTAACCATCGTTACATTATTCAGTTTAACTACTGTTTTTTTACGAGTGGGATCAAAATTTTCTAGTTTATCATAAGTATCTATTTCCATAACTCTTGAACGAGTATTATCTGAAATATAAGGATTTCGTATGGCTATTGAATTACTCATTGTACAAACAGCTCCCATAGAAAAGTCAAAATCATCATCAGCATTTTGAAATGAAATAATATTATTCATATCAAAAACACCCCCAACGACTTCTAATCCATCGTCTTTAGCCATACTAATTTGTACGTATTCTATTTTAGTTTTTTTTCCTACAGCTCCTAAAGTTAAACCATTTAACATGGTTTTTTCATTTAGTTTTTTTCCTGCAAACTCTATACGTACATATTTTAAAACACCTGAGTCACTATTTTCATTATTCCCTCCAAAAAGGTTGTATTTAGGATTGGGATCATAAATAGAGGATACTATTCCTCCATAACGATTAACGGGTGCATCACCATAGATGATAATACCTCCCCAATCGCCTGATTTTCTATCCGAAGTCCCTTTATTTGATGTAAAAATAATAGGATCTGTTTCTGTACCTTCTGCTTTTATTTTAGATCCTTTAGTTATAATTAAGGTCCCATTAGACTCAGAATCGCCACGCATAACAACCCCTGGCTCCAAGGTAAGAGTAGCTCCATTAACAACGTATACAGATCCCATTATTAGGTAAGTTCCTTTTTTAAGGGTTGTATTTTCTCCGATTTCTCCGTTTAATATTCTGTTAGGTGCTGCGTAATCTTGCGTCTTAGGTTTAAAATTAGTCCAATTATTAAACCAATTGAAATCACCATAAATCCCTTGCACATTTTGCGCCTGTCCAGAAGCAAAAACTAATAACAGTAAACTTAATAACTTTTTTCTCATTGTTTGGGGTTTGATTTGTAAAAAATAGTGACAAAACTACTTTTTAGTTTATTAATAAGCAACCATTCTATTAACAAAAAATTGTTAAAAAATAATTTAAAATGTTTTATCAATGAAAGATTCTCAATAATTATGCCAAATAAAATTAATTTAAATCAAATATAATCCCTAAAGATGTTTTTTTTTGATCAACCCAATTATACTTAAATATAGGATTTAAATCGTATTTTAGGTATAAACTAATTTCTTTATAACCGATATAAGTTCCTAAACCATAAACAAATTTATTTACATTAAAACTAGCTTTCTCTTCTAGAGCATAGTTATGATTGTTTTCTTTATATTCTATGTATTGTTTTGATTTTAAATTAAATTCTAAAAAACCTCCTACTCCAAAACGAAAACTTTCATGTGTGTGAAAACATTTTTTTCATTTATTATAGATGATTTCGAGAAATCCAGTTCTAAATACAGGGGGAAAACTAAATTAACGACTTTAAATATTGAGTCATTTATGGGGTTAGAAAACGTTTTAAGAGTAGTTTGGTCTCCTTCTTCTACAAAAAAACGATTGTTAGTTGGTCTTAAATTATTATACTGAACGGAGAAACCATGCTTAAAATGTAGTAAATTATTGATCTTTGAAATACGAGAATTTATAGAAAATCCCCACTCATAAAAATGAGATTCCTAATATCTGAAATCGGATTTATTTATTGAATTATTAGTACTTAAATTATTTATACCGACAGCAAATACAAATTAAGTAGTATGTCTCTTATCAGAACAACCTATACTATCTATTCTTTCTTCCAATGTAATTCTCTCTTTTCTTTTTTGTAAGATATCTAAAAACTGGATAGCCTCCACGGATAATTTATTTTCAATATCATTGTATATATCTTCTGCTATAGCTTCATCTTGTAGAAAGGAAACTTCTTTTTAACTCTAAGAAAGAAAACGCACTCATTAATCATAATTCTTCTTATCCACCCTTCAAAACTTCCTCCTTTGTGTTCAAAACGTTCAAGGTTTGTAAAACTTTCATAAAAGCTGTAATCATTAGGTCTTCTTCTTTTTGTAAATCTTTGACATATTGACGACACATACCTAACATTTTTGGTGCAAATTTTGAATAGATTTGATGCTGCGCCTGTCTGTCTTATTGCGAAGCTTTTTCTGTCATTGTTTTTCGTCTTGATGTAAAACTGATTACTTTTACTCCTTTGATTGGTCTATAAGCACAAACGATTCCATTGTCATCTTCTTATAAAGACGACAAAGAATTGAAAAAGGTTGCATTGTATTTTAAAAAATTATTTTTTTCTTTCAATTACATAATTAACCATTAAGATCAAGGCTTTTTTATAATCTGATTCAGGGAAGTCAGCAAGCAACATTAATGCTTCCTGTTGAAATTCAATCATTTTGTTTTCAGCATATAGAAGTCCGTTATTTTGTTTTACAAATGCTATAACTTCTTTTACGCGCTTTTTATCTTTGTTATGGTTTTTTATAGAATTAATTAACCATTTTTTTTCTTTGGAACTACAGGTATTAAGGACATAAATGAGCGGAAGTGTCATTTTTTGTTCTTTTATATCAATTCCTGTTGGTTTGCCTATAGCTTCTTCTGAATAATCAAAAAGATCATCTTTTATTTGAAATGCCATTCCTATAAGCTCTCCAAATTTTCTCATTTTTTCTATTAGTACAGAGTCATCAGGTCTAACGGAACACGCCGCTAAGGAACAACAGGCTGCAATTAGAGTTGCTGTTTTTTGCCTAATAATTTCATAATATATTTCCTCTGTTATATCTAAACGACGAGCTTTTTCTATCTGAAGTAATTCTCCTTCGCTCATTTCTCGAACTGCAACTGAAATGATTTTAAGTAAGTCAAAATCGCTATTATCTATGGACAACAACAATCCCTTTGACAATAAATAATCACCCACTAAAACTGCTATTTTATTTTTCCATAGTGCATTTATAGAAAAAAAACCACGACGGCGATTACTGTCATCTACCACATCGTCATGAACTAAAGTGGCTGTATGAATTAATTCGATTACTAATGCTCCTCGATACGTTCTTTCTAAAACAGCTCCACCTGAAATCATTTTGGCTGTAAGAAAAACAAACATAGGACGCATTTGTTTTCCTTTTCTATTCACAATATAATAGGTAATTCTATTTAATAACGCTACCTTAGAAGACATGGAGGAATAGAATTTTTTTTCAAAAATTTCCATTTCCTGAAGTATCGGTTGTTTTATTTGAGAAGTAATATCCATCAGGGTTTCAAAGGTAAAACAATTTCGTATATGAAAAAAAAAATTATCAGACTAAAATTAAACCTTTTTTTAGTACTTTAGTCTAACCTGTAAAACCTAAAACCTTTTGATTATGAGAACTAAAAATTTTATCGTTGCTTTATTTAGCACTTTTGTGCTACTAATGAGTTGTAATAAAGACGAAAATGAAAATCTATACGCACCTGAAATCACTGAAGATGATATGTCTGCTTCTGTAAAAACAGACGCAGCGGTTGAAGACCTTTCAAGTGTTGTACTTGAGCAGTTAGGAGAACTTAATCTTGCAGCAAGAACAGCGCCTACAGAAAGACAAACACCTACTTGTGCCGTTATAAGCGTATCCCCTCAAGCTCCTTACACTCCTGGGCAAATAATTACAAAAACTATTAATTTTGGAACAACAGGTTGTGCCATGCCTAATAACAACCTATTGAAAGGTAAAATCATTATTAAATTCACATACCAACCCAAAGCTACTTCACACACTCTTACCTATAGTTTTGAGAATTTTTCTCATAATGATATAAAAGTAGAAGGTACTCGAACCATTACAATCACGAGAGGTGTTTCAACAGCGAATCCTAATGATCACTTAATTTTTAAGATTGACTTAAACTTAACAGTTACTTTAGAAAATGGTAAAATTTTAAAAATAACAGGAGTCAAAACAAGGGAAATTGTTGAAGGTCAAGGCACGCCAGAATTATCTGACAATGTTTACCAAATTACGGGTGGCTGGGAAACGGTTTTCCCTAGTGGAACTGTAAGAATTGCAAACATTACTTCTCCTTTAGTTGTAAAATTAAGTTGCCCTCATATTGTTAAGGGAATCATTTCTTATTCCAAATTAGACAAACCATCAGCTACTCTAGACTTTGGAAATGGAGAGTGTAATGATAAAGCCACATTAACAATTAATGGAGTAAATTATCAGATTACTCTTAGAAAATAATTATACATACTAGCACTACAAAGGAGAGATCATTAACTATACTAAAGATAATCTCTCCTTTATTTTTTATACTTAAAATTAAAAAACCTCCTTAGCAATCGCCTTAATATTTTCAGCTTTACCCATAGAATAATAATGTAATACTGGGATTCCAGCTTTTACGAGCTCTTTACTTTGTGCAATACACCACTCAATACCAATTTGTTTAACCGCTTCATTGTCTTTTGCTTTCACGACCGCCATGATTAAATCATCAGGTAATTCCAAACTAAAACGATGCGGGATAAGATTCAATTGTTTTTTTGTAGCAATAGGTTTCAGTCCTGGAATGATAGGAACATTGATTCCTGCTTTTCTACATTTTGACACAAAATCAAAAAACTTTTTATTATCAAAAAACATCTGAGTGATGATATAATCTGCTCCATTTGCAATTTTTTGTTTTAAAAAATGAATATCACTATCTAAACTAGGAGCTTCTATATGTTTTTCAGGATATCCCGCCACTCCTATACAAAAATCTGTGGCATTTGTATTTTGTAAATCGGCATCCAGATACTTTCCATTATTCAAATCACTGATTTGTTTCACCAATTCTGATGCGTATCCGTTTCCGTCCTTTTCTGGTTTAAAATAAATTTCGCTTTTCACGGCATCGCCACGTAACGCTACTACATTATCAATTCCTAAAAAATCAAGGTCAATCAATAAATTTTCTGTATCTTCTTTTGTGAAACCACCACATAAAATATGCGGTATAGCATCAACATTATATTTGTTTTGTATGCCAGCACAAATCCCTACAGTTCCTGGACGTTTTTTTACAATTTTCTTTTGCAACAAACCATTGCCTAACTCCTTATATTCATATTCTTCGCGATGATAGGTAACATCAATAAAAGGTGGATTAAATTCCATTAACGGATCAATCCCATCAAAGATACATTGAATGTTTTGTCCTTTTAATGGCGGTAAAATTTCAAAGGAAAATTGCGTTTTCCCACTGGCATTTGCTATATGTTCTGTTACTTTCATAAATTTAAGTCTTAAAGTCGAAAGTCGAAAGTCGAAGGTCGAAGGCCACATAATACGTTATGACTTTAAACATTTGACTTTGGACTAATTTAATCTGCTATATTAGGTGTGCCAACCATTTGGTTGCTTCTTCCTCTGAAATTCCTCTTCCGTTTGCGTAATCTTTTACTTGATACTGGCATTTGCTATATGTGCTGTTACTTTTATAAATTTAAGTCTTAAAGTCGAAGGTCGAAGGCCACATAATACGTTATGACTTTAGACATTTGACTTTGGACTAATTTAATCTGCTATATTAGGTGTGCCAACCATTTCGTTGCTTCTTCGACTGAAATTCCTCTTCCGTTTGCGTAATCTTTTACTTGATACTGGCATTTGCTATATGTGCTGTTACTTTTATAAATTTAAGTCTTAAAGTCGAAGGTCGAAGGCCACATAATACGTTATGACTTTAGACATTTGACTTTGGACTAATTTAATCTGCTATACTAGGTGCCAACCATTTCGTTGCTTCTTCGACTGAAATCCCTCGGCGTTTAGCATAATCGCATACTTGGTCTTCTTTTATTTTACCAAGCCCAAAATACTTACTTTGTGGGTTTGCAAAATAATAGCCTGAAACGGATGCAGCAGGCCACATTGCCATACTTTCTGTGAGTTTAACCCCTATGGTTTCTTCTACTTTTAGCAACTCCCAAATGATAGGCTTTTCGAGATGATCTGGACAGGCAGGATATCCTGGTGCTGGTCGAATTCCTTTATAATTTTCTTTGATTAATTCGTCATTAGTCAAATTTTCATTTGCATCATAGCCCCAAATTTCTTTACGAACTTTCAAATGAAGATATTCTGCAAAAGCTTCCGCAAAACGATCACCTAACGCTTTAACTAAAATGGCATTGTAATCATCTAATTCCTTTTCAAATTCGGCTGCTTTTTCATCAACACCAAAACCCGTAGTTACACAAAAACACCCTATATAATCTTGAATTTCTTCAATTGGCGCTATAAAATCAGCTAAGGCTATATTAGGAGCCCCAACCGTTTTTTGTGATTGCTGGCGAAGGGTTAAAAATTGAACCAATGGTGCCCCTTTTTCATCAGACACTAAAATATCGTCATCATTGATTTGATTTGCGGGATAAATTCCCAAAATTCCTTTAGCAACAAACCATTTTTCCTTTACAATTTGGGATAGCATTTCTTGTGCATCAGCAAACAATGCTGTAGCTTGTTCTCCCACTACTTCATCTTTTAATATTGCTGGAAACTTACCATACAATTCCCAAGATTGAAAAAACGGTGTCCAGTCGATAAAATCAACTAATTCTGCTAAATCCACTTCAATGGTTTTATTTCCTATAAAGTTTGGTTTAACAGGTTCATACAGTTTCCAATCGATTTTCAATTTATTTTGGCGCGCCTCTTTAATTGATAAGAAATTCTTCTCCCGACTTCTGTTCAAATATCCTTCTCGTAAGGTATTGTATTCTTCACGCAACGATTTAGCATAATTTACTTTAGTCTCCGTTTGCAACAAATTAGTCGCCACAGTTACCGCTCGAGAAGCATCATTTACATGCACGACTGTTTCTTTATACTCTGGTGCAATTTTCACTGCTGTATGTGCTCTAGAAGTTGTTGCACCACCAATCATGACTGGAATTTTGATATTTAATTTATCTAGTTCTTTCGCTAGATAGACCATTTCGTCTAACGAAGGGGTAATCAAACCACTTAAACCAATAATATCTACATTCTCTTTAACAGCAGTTTCAATTATTTTTTCTGGTGGCACCATTACCCCTAAATCGATAATTTCAAAATTATTACAGGCTAATACTACCGAAACAATATTTTTACCTATATCATGTACATCGCCTTTTACTGTTGCCATCAAGATTTTACCAGCCCCCCCCGCCCCCGAAGGGGGAGCTACTAACTGTGTGTTCAACTCTTTATTTATAATTTCAATAGTTTGAAAAAGATTACTTAAAACCTCATCATTTTTAAATCTTATAACCTTGAAACCTTTTGATTCAAGCCACTCGGTTCTGAATCTATCATGTTCAATTTGTTCCTTATTATCATGCACAGCTCCATCAACTTCAACAACTAATTGCTTTTCAAGGCATACAAAATCAACAATATATTCACCAATGATATGCTGTCTTCTAAATTTAAAACCATCAATCCCTTTGTTTGAAAGCACGTTCCACAGCATTTTCTCCGCGTCTGTTGGGTTATTGCGCATTTTCTTCGCCCTTTCTTTCAACTTAGCATATAAAGTTGGACTGGCAGTTTTCCATGTCTGCTTGTCAACTCCCCCATTGGGGGTTGGGGGGCTTATATACGGCATTAAGTATGCCACCGCTTTTTTCATCACGCGAGCTGATTTTACTACTTGTGGTAAAAACATTTTTCCGCTTCCAAATAAATCACCCACTACATTCATTCCGTTCATCAAGTGATTTTCAATCACTTCAATAGGACGAGTTACAGTCAAACGAGCTTCTTCAACATCAATCTCTATAAATTCATCTACACCTTTGACTAATGAGTGTGTTAAACGTTCCTGAACGGAACCTTGTCGCCATTCTTGTCCTGATCTTTCTGCGGTTTTAACTTCTCCTTTTACACTTTCGGCAAAATCCAAGAGACGCTCTGTTGCATCGTCTCTTCTATCTAAGATAACATCTTCGACGTGTTCAAGTAAATCTTTTCGAATATCATCATAAATGGTCAACATTTCTGGATTTACGATTCCCATGGTCATTCCGTGTTGAATGGCATGATACAAGAAAACAGAATGCATGGCTTCACGCACTACATCATTACCACGGAATGAAAAGGATACATTACTCACCCCACCGCTAATGTGTGCATGCGGTAAATTTTCACGCACCCATTTAGTGCCTCTAAAAAAATCTAAGGCATTTAATCGATGTTCTTCCATTCCTGTGGCTACTGGGAAGATATTCAAATCAAAAATAATGTCTTGAGGTGGAAATTTTACTTCATTAACTAATATATCGTACGATCTTTGACAAATTTCGATACGACGTTGATAATTATCAGCTTGGCCAATTTCGTCAAAAGCCATTACAATTACTGCCGCTCCATATCGTTTAATCAATTTAGCATGGGCTACAAAGGTATCTTTTCCTTCTTTCAAAGAGATTGAATTTACCACACACTTCCCTTGAACCACTTTAAGTCCTGCTTCGATGATTTCCCATTTTGAACTATCAATCATGATGGGAACTCTTGAAATATCTGGCTCAGCGGCAATGAGATTCAAGAATCTAGTCATGGCTTGTACGCCATCTAGCATTCCTTCATCCATGTTAATATCTATGATTTGAGCACCACCCTCAACTTGTTGTCTGGCAATTTCTAGTGCTTCATCGTATTTTTCTTCTTTTATTAATCGAAGGAATTTTCTTGAACCTGTTACATTAGTACGTTCCCCCACGTTTACAAAAACACTAGTAGGCGTAATTATTAAAGGCTCTAATCCTGATAATAGTAAGTTTCTTCTTTCCTGAATCATTGTATCAATCTACTACTTGTGGGGTTCTAGGCTTGTAATTTTTAGCAATTTCTGCCATTAACTTTATGTGTTCTGGAGTTGTCCCACAACAACCTCCAATTATATTTACTAAATTTTCTTCTAAATACTCTTTTATAAATGCTTGTGTTTGTTCTGGCGATTCATCATATTCTCCAAAAGCATTAGGCAATCCAGCATTAGGGTGTGCCGAAACATTGAATGACGTATTGTGTGCTAGTGTTTTTAAATACGGTTTTAGCAGGTCAGCTCCTAAAGCACAATTAAAACCAACGCTCAATAACGGGATATGCGATATAGAAATCAAAAATGCTTCGACAGTTTGCCCAGACAAAGTTCGTCCTGAAGCATCTGTGATTGTTCCAGAAACCATGATAGGCACCTCAATATTACGTTCTTCTTTAACTTCTTCAATGGCAAATAAAGCTGCTTTAGCGTTTAGTGTATCAAAAATTGTTTCTACTAATAACAAATCGCATCCTCCATCTAAAAGAGCTTCTACCTGCTGTTTATAAGCTATGCGCAAATCATCAAATGTTACTGCTCTATAACCAGGATCATTAACATCAGGCGACATGGATGCTGTACGGTTTGTAGGACCAATGGAACCTGCAACAAACCTTGGTTTATCTGTAAATTCATCTGCTACTTCACGGGCAATCTTTGCCGACTGGTAGTTCAGCTCATACACTAAATCTTCCATGTGATAATCTGCCATTCCGATGGTTGTTCCAGAGAATGTATTGGTTTCCACAATATCAGCTCCTGCCTGAAAATACAAACGATGTACCTCTTTAACGGCTTCTGGCTGTGTTAAAGAAAGTAAATCGTTATTTCCTTTTAACGGATGTGGAAAATCCTTGAAACGATCACCACGAAAATCTTCTTCCTCAAATTTATAGCGTTGCAACATGGTTCCCATAGCACCATCAAGGACTAGGATTCTATTTTTAATTTCCGAATGAATTTTTGACATAAAAATGTTACATAATAGGCGTTAGATGCCAATGGGGCAAAAAATTTTATTATGTTATCTTAAAAGAGAGAGAAAATTACTCTGGTTATCTTGCCTTTTCTGAAAAAAAATCAATTGAAAAGGTAGAATGCAGCACCTTCTACAAGTGTAGGGTTGCTAAGCGATCATAGGGTCTATTCCCTCCCGCTTTCGTGATAACGATACTAAAATTATGAACTTTGCAAATGTATTACTATTATTTTAAAATTGAAAATTTTTCTAAAAAGTACTATAAAAAAAATATTTATCAAGCATAAAAACTAAACAAACATTCTTTTATAGATTAAAAATCTAATTTTTATCTGCTATTCTTAAAATATCTCCAAAAACCCCTCTTGCTGTAACCGAAGCTCCTGCTCCTGCTCCTTGAATCACAATAGGGCGTTCTCCGTAAGACTCGGTATAGATTTCAAAAATCGAATCAGATCCTTTTAATTGACCTAAAGCAGAACTCTCTGATACCGATACTAACTTAACCTCTAAATTACCCTTATCTTGCTGTAAGTCTCTAGAAAGCTCACCTACATAACGCAGCACATTTCCGATAGTTTGATTACGCTTTACTTCATTATAATATCCATCTAATTGTTCTAAACTTTGAAGAAATTCTTCTGTAGGAATTTCTCGTAATGGTTCTGGTATTAAATTTTGAATATGTATTTCATCAAATTCATTTTGCAAGTCTAATTCTCTAGCTAAAATCAATAATTTTCTAGCTACATCATTTCCACATAAGTCTTCTCTTGGATCTGGCTCTGTGTAACCCTTTGCAATAGCCTCTTTCAAGACTTCGCTAAATGGTTTTTCTTCTACTGAAAAATGATTGAATATAGAACTTAATGAACCCGAAAAAACACTTTTTATTTTTGTAATGTTTTCTCCTGATAAATGCAATAATTTGATCGTATCTATCAATGGCAACCCAGCGCCTACATTTGTCTCATACAAGTAACTCTTTTGGTTTTTATCTAATGCTTTTCTAAGTTTTTTATATGAATCATACCTTAATGTATTAGCTACTTTATTTGAAGAAACTACATCAAAACCATTTTCTATAAAAGTCTGGTAATTTTGCACAAAATCTTTATTAGCTGTATTATCTACCATAATTAAATTTTCTAAATAATTTTCATGGGCAAAAGCTATTATTTCTTTAACTGAATAATTAAGAGCTTTTGTTTGAAACAGTTCTTTCCAATTATACCCTATTCCTTTTTTGTTTATAATGGTCTTTTTTGAATTGACTATAGCAAAAATATTTAGCTTAATTTCTTTTCTGTTTTGAATATTTTCTTTAGAATCTAAAATCTGTTGTATTAATGTCCCTCCTACAGTTCCGTGCCCAAAAATGACTATATTAATCTTTTTAAGTGTACCAAAAATTTCTTCATGAATAACATTTAAAGCTCTTTTGAAATTTTCTTTTTCAACAACTAAACTTACGTTTTTACCTGTCGTTGTTTTATTAAAGAGTATAGAGATAATTTTATTTTTAATTAATGAAGAATACGATTTATGAAACGTACTCAAATCCTGACCAATTATAGATATAACAGCCACATCTTCTCTAACCGAAATTAAATTTACGTCTTTTAAGTACAAATCATTTTCAAATTCTTTTTTCAGATGTACTAAGGCTTCCTGTGCCCTATCAGCATTTATTATGAATCCAATTCCTCTTTCTGAAGCCTCTTGAGAAACAACACTAACACTTATTTGGTTATCAGCCAAAACTTTAAAAATTCGCGCATCTATTCCTTTTTTACCTAACAATCTTCTTCCTTCAAAATTAACTAATGCCACCTCATTTAATACGGTTAATGACTTTATTCCTTCTGAAGTTTGTTCAGCTGTTATTAGAGTTCCTTCGCTATCAGGATTAAAAGTATTTAAAATTCGTAGTGGAATATTTTTTTCGGCTAGAGGAATAATTGTTTTAGCATGTAAAATAGTAGCTCCCAAGTTTGCTAATTCATTAGCTTCTAAGAAAGATAAGCTCTTTATTTTTCTTGCATCAGCAACTAAATTTGGGTCTGCTGTATAAATTCCATCAACATGGGTATAATTTTGTAACTCTTTTGCCTCTAAACAATTAGCCAATAATGACGCTGTAAAATTGCTTCCATTTCGTCCTAAAGTAGTGGTTTCTCCTTTTTGAGTAGAGCCAATGTACCCTGTTACTATTTTAACAGATTCTTTATTTTTTGCGAAACACCCCAATACTTTAGCCCGCGTAATACTCTCTATAGGCTTTGCATTTCCAAAATTATCATCGGTTGTAATTAACTGACGCGCATCTACAAACTCAGCTTGTATTTCTTTTCGAATCAACAAATCGGTTAAATATTTGGCGGATAAAACTTCTCCAAAAGACACTACTACGTCTTTTGTTTTATCAGTATAATCGGCTAACAAGCGTACTTCTTCAAATAATTTTTCTAAAGTAGTCCATTCCTTTTTAAAAGAAAATGAACTTCCAAGGCTTTGATATTCTTTAAAAAGATTCCATAGTTTCTTATAATCATTGCCTTTCTTTGCTTGCTCTAAAATTTCAATTAGCTCATTAGTGGCATTACCTCGCGCTGACACTACTACTACAATCTGTTCATTACCGTAATATTTTTTAGCAATAATAGAGACTACTTGATTAATTCCTAAACCATTACTGAGTGATTTTCCTCCAAATTTTAAGACTTGCATACTTTATTTATTTTGTTGTGTTTGTAAATATTGGTTTTAATATCTCTTTTAATTTTTCGTATTCCATCAAAAAAGCATCAAGCTCATGAATGGATTGAATTTCAAACAACTGCATTTTTTCAAATTGTTGTGAAAACTTTTTATGCAATTCTTTGTTTCCATTCGCTATAAACCAATAATCCGAATCAATACATACTTGGCAAATCCGTATGGTTGTTGTTTCTAAAATACGTTCTACATCCTGTATAGATAAATGCACTCCTATTGTTTTTAGCAAATGATTCATTAATAAGTATGATTTTAAATGAAACCTTTTTTTAAGGTTTTACCGTGATAGTTTAACCAATTTTAGATTTTATATTCTGAATCAGAAACTTTTTCTTTTTCAAATTTTCGATTCAAAGATTTAGGAGAACGATATAATAACATAGCGTGTGCTCGAGCATCTTCTATGGGATTGACTCAATTATTAAGTATATTTTCTTGCGCTTTAACATTCCCTATCAACCAATCATCTGCTTTCCAGTTTGAGGCTATGGGGATTAAACACCCAATCGTTGTAGGTTTTAAAAATGCCATTTCCCAAGCAATCCCTCCTCTTAAACTCCTTCCTACAATGGCAAATAGTTTTGTAACTCCTAAAATTTCTAATCCTTTCCAAAAAACTCTAGCTATATCTTTTGCTATAAAACACTGATAATCAACAATTAAAAAACCGTAGCATATCCATTACCTGGCACATTGAAAGCAATTCTGTAAACGCATTTAGATCAATCACTTGATTATATCCTACCAATTTATTCCACCAGCCATTTTCACCTGTTACATTTGAATTACCTGTTAAAGCATGATTAATCAGAACTACAGGAGCCGTATTGATTTTTGGCCCAAAGGATTGATACAATAGAGGCAAAAAGGGAATTGTTTTACCTGATTGTAATGTAAAACTAAAAAAATCTATTTGACAACAATTATCCATATTTTTATTAAAATTTTGTAGCTTATAAGAAAAAACCCTTTTGGCTCTAGTACCAAAAGGGTTTAATTATTAAGTTTTTAAAAATTCAACTCGATTGATTTAGGCAATACTTTTTTAAGGTATACATAGACATACCTATAAGAATATTTATCATTATTACGAATCTATTTTTTATCATTTCTTACTTACATTCCATTCATTTACGCGGAAGCAAATCTATAACCAAATTCTTTTACATTAAATTTTATAGATTATTTTTCTAAATTTAATTATTAAAAAGCAAAAAAATAAGAATTAAATACTAAAAAACAACTTAAATTTAATTTTTATTTCTACTAAAACATTAATTTCTAAAACATCCTTAATAGCATTTTAATACTGAATAGAATAACCAAAAATGAGACTATTAACAGAGCTGCTTTTTGAGGTAACCTACCCGCAAATCTAGCTCCTATAGGTGCTGCTAGCGATCCTCCAAGTATTAATCCTAGAATAATATACCAATGACTAATTCCTAATGACGCAAAAAAAGTTACTGATGCTGCCAATGTTACAAAAAACTCCGCTAAACTTACAGTTCCAGCTACATAACTTGCCTTTCTTCCTTTAGATAACAATATCATTTTAATTTTGAATTTACTAGAATAATTTGTAATTTTAGGCATGCCAAAGAAAATTCAAAT
>NZ_PCMX01000051.1 GCF_002530675.1 Flavobacterium columnare NBRC 100251 = ATCC 23463 | reverse complement strand
CAAGACCTCCGTCAGCTCAGGTAAAGGAATGGATATAACAAGTACAAAAAATTTAAATAAACATTCAGGCGAAGAAGTTCAAATAAATTCAGCTAATAAATCTAAGCAATATTAATTATGAGTAGAACTAGAATTGTTGGAGGGAAAATTACAGAAATTGTTGGAGGTGAATATAACATTTATTCTAAAGGACCTATTACTTTAACTTCTTTAGAAGGAAGTGTTAATATAACCGCAAGACAAGGAATTACGCACGGAAATCCAGAAACTGCTCCTACAGTTAGCAAAATAACCACCGAATGTATTGTTGAGTTTAGAACAAAACAAGACGGCAGTTATACCGGACAATTTGGTTTTGACTGGTTGCGTGAAGATGATAATGGTTTAACAACAGAAGCTAAGTACTACGATTGTTTAGAAAATGGTTATGAAGCCCCTAATGGCAGAGCTCCACATAGAGACGTAAACACTGAATACGAATCTAAAGACGAAGGCTTTAAGGCACTACAAAAAGAATACAATAAAATACCTATTGATATAATTCCTAGACCAGCAACTGCACCGTTTACAAAAGATTATTTTGTTCCTTACCTAAACCTATTCCCCAAACCGTATAGTGACGCAGCAACAGTCCCTACGGGTATGCCAAAACCTCCTTTTGAAGCAGAACTCCGCACACTAGTAGAAGTAGGCGGAACAGACGAGCCTGACCAAATAAGAATAGTTTTTGACAAACGCTATTTTGAAATAAATGGTAAAGATGGAAGCGATGCAAATCCTGTATTAATCAGCGACAAAGCACTTGGAGCAAAACGTGAAGCTACTGCCGATACCATAAAAATAAAATGTATTGAGGGATTTACAACAAAACAAGAAATAAAAGTTTTTGTTTACCCTAAAGGTACACTTGCAAAACCCGCAGCCGAACAAATTTTTGCCCGTAAATTGGCTGGCGAGATTATTGTATTACCTAATAAGAATACAACAGGACAAAATGCAGTGAAAAATATTAAAGAACAAAAGTTTGTGTTTGTGCAAGTAAGAACTAATTTATTAGGAGGTTTAACAAATATTAAGTTAGGAATTTTTACAGATTCGGAGAAAAAAAGTTTTCGAAATTCATTATACCAATCTTTAATTTTTCCAAAAATAGAAGATAAAGATACATCTGGAAATATATTGACATTTGATTTAACAACTGATATTGATTATAGTAGAGGTGGTAAATTTGACTTAGGAGGTAAATATAATGAGGATTATAGAAGTGGTGCCACTGATAAAGTTCCTCATTTTTTTAAAGATATGCGTACCAAATTTTTAGCATTACCGGGGAATAGCAAATACAAGGATTATTTTACAGTATTTGTGATTGCTGATGATGTTTATGATAATGCAGCTGGACAAATTCAAGAAATTGGGATTAAAAATTTAGTTTTATTTAAAGGTAGAAATGATTTAACATTAAGTCACGAAGGTTTACACGGATTAGGTCTATTCCATGCGCATAAAGATGGTGTAATTACCAATCCAAATCAAAAATTTGCATACAAACATGCACATACAGATTCTCTTCATGGTACAGATAACATTATGAGCTATAATGGAGTATTAAGAAAAACAACATGGAAATGGCAATGGGAAATTATTAAAAAAAATGCAAAATGAGAAGTATAATATTAATTACAAGTATTTTTATCTTTATATCTTGTAGGAGCCAAATAAAATCAAACACAGAAATTAATAATATGAAAAAATTTGATGTAAATCAATATATAGATTTGCCAACTGATGACATAACTGGGATGCAAATTCAAAAGAATGGAGATATGATCCAATATTTTCCGAATAATAATGGTTATATATTGAAAATAAAAAAGCAGAATAAACCATCTACCCAAACATTTGTGTATAATGATAAATTAAATCTTGTTGCTGAAGGAAATGACTTTTATAATTTCCCTATTAATTCTATTAAAGAATATGATGAAACAGGAAAACTAATTAAAGAAACTAATTTAGATTTACCTTATAAATTTTCGATAGAAGATTTAGAAAAAAAAATGAAAACTCAGTACGATGTTGATATTTATGACGTGAAACAAATTCATTCTATGAACAGGTATGAAGAAAAAAAGCATTTAAATATACCTTTATACGAAATTTGGACTAATCATAAAACTAACACGTTAAAATTCACTTGTTATATTATAAATGGCTCAACAGGAGAAACTATTTACGTTGGAGAAAGATTTATAGAAGGCAAACAAGGAAGTTTACTTGATCAATACTTAAATTCTAAAAAAAACTAAATTTCTTGCTCTAACAGGTAATAGTAGATATACAAATCATTTTATTGTTTTTTGCTTTGCAGAATTGCCTTATGATATGGTCGTATTTCCAGGTGGCTATTCAGGAACATTAGGTCAGGTGCAAGATATAGGCAAAAAAAATGTATGTTTATTTAAAATTAGAAATGATTATACACTAAATCACGAAGGCCTTCACGGATTAGGATTATTTCATACTCATAAAGATGGAACCATAACCAATAAAAATCAGAAATTTGTTTATAATAAATACAAAACGACAAATATTATGTCGTATGCAAGTGCTTCGGCAGGATTTCCAGCCAATACAAAAGTAACTACTTGGCATTGGCAATGGAAAATTGTAAAATCTAATGTACAGTAAGATGAGAAAAAGTATATTGTTTGTAATACTGATATTTAATACAATTGGTTGTAAAAGTCAAAAAAGAGAAGAAATAAACAAAAATATTAAAAAAGATTCTATGGAATATTTTAGCGAAGAAAAATATAAAAATTGGGAACTTGACAAGGAAAATAGTTTTACAACTGATAAAAGATATATAAAAGAAAATATATGGGTAAGGATTATTATAAGTAACGAAGGATATAGAGAAGAAATAGAGCAACTAAATTCACCCTATGAAACAATAAAAATTTATCATAAAAATTTATCGTTACGTATTAACGGAAGTAATTTTTATGGTTTTTCTGTAGGAATTGATAAAGAATACGACGAAAACGGTAAGCTTATAAAAGAAACAGATAATGATAAAAATTACCCTTTTAAAGCAGAAGATTTATGCAAATTAATTAAAGAAGAATATGATGTAGATTTAATGGTAAAGCCTAATCCTAATAAAGAAGAGCTACAATATAGAGTAAGTAGAAGTTACGATCCTTCAACATTGAAACATCTGTATCTTGTATCTTTTACTTATGGTAATTCAGATATAGAACCAGGAGATAAGATATTACCACCAATAAAAGTGGTATATATAGATGGGAGTAATGGAAAAATTTTGTATGAAGAATCAAGGAGTTTAAATTTACCCAACGGAGATAAAATTCCCCACTCAAAAACAAAATTTCTTCAAAAAGGAGAAAAAGAAAAAAAGGGATCAGAGGTTTATAAAATTCACCAAGGCAAATCCTATACACAATCCGAATGGGAAGAATTTGAAGAAAAGCAATACGAAGAATATTGTAGAAAAACAGGTAGAGCCTATACCCCCAAAGACTAAGTTACGAAAAGGGAAGACACCATTAAGAAAAATTCTTTTATTGCAGACGATTTAGAAAAAGGAGATAAGCATGCCCCCAAAAGAAAAAAGGTTTTTGGAATAACCTGTTCAAATAAAAACGGTAGATCATGCCACAAAAACTCACGGAAAATGGACTTCTAGTTTGCAACAAAGGAACAAAACCAAGTTCATTAAAAGTAACTAGTCAGACTTTTAGTAGAGTAGACGGAAAACTCATTGCCACAGAAGAAGACAAACAGCCTGAAACTAATATTCCCAGTTTTGGGGTTTGTGCTATTACTAAAAGTAGATGTACTTCTGCCATCAAAAAATGGGAGAATACCACAGAAAAAGACAGTATTAATAATTATAAAATTCTTACAGAAGAAAGTACTTGTCAATGTTCTATTGGAGGAAAAATTTCTGTAGAAAATAAAGGACATGGAGAGCAACATGAAATAACATGAAATAACATGAAATAACATGAAGACAAAAAACGAATTGCTTTTTAGATTCAAAGTCATTTTACCTGTAATAAATTTCTAATGCCTAATATGGGGCGGACCATTATTTTAATGAGCTGTTTTACGTTTTTCAAACATATAAGAAATTAGTTTAAAACAAAAGGGAAGTATTTGCAAATTTTAAGGAAAAATGAACAACTCTTCTAAAGTTACTTAATTGTAACTTTGTATAACAAAATAAAAAGAAAGAGTTATGAAAAACAAAAAATTAAATTGGGCAGACGTAATTAGATTTGCTACTAAAGGAAACGTAACTCCAGACAGAAGAATTGAAAAAACAGATGATGAATGGAAGGAGGTATTAACCCAAGAACAATTTTATATTACGAGAAAAAAAGGTACTGAGGCTCGTTTTTCGGGCGAACATTGTACCCAATACGAACCAGGAGTATACAATTGTGTTTGTTGCAATACACCTCTTTTTGATTCCAGAGAAAAATTTGATTCTGGAACAGGATGGCCCAGTTTTACACAACCAATTAAAGAAAACACTACTCAATACATAAAAGATAGTTCTTATGGAATGATTAGGGTAGAGGTAATGTGCAATATATGCGATAGTCATTTAGGGCATGTTTTTCCTGATGGACCAGAACCCAATGGATTACGTTATTGCGTAAACTCGACATCATTATATAAAGATCAAAAATAAAGGAATAAAAAGTATGGAAAAAACAGAAATAGCCACTTTTGGTGGAGGGTGTTTTTGGTGTATTGAAGCAATAGTTCAAAGACTAAAAGGAGTTGAAAGAGTCGTATCAGGTTATACAGGAGGTAAAACAAAAAATCCTACATATAAAGAAGTTTGCAACGGGGATACAGATCATGCTGAGGTAATACAGGTAACCTTTAATACTCTTTTTTTATCTTACGCAGAATTATTGGGTGTTTTTATGACCAATCACAATCCTACAACACTCAATTATCAAGGAGCAGATTATGGTACTCAATATAGATCCGTTATATTTTATCATAATGAAGAACAAAAATTATTAGCACAAGAAGTGATTGAACAGTTAAACCCTGTCTTTGAAAACAAGATTGTTACAAAATTGGCACCATTGGATATCTTTTATCCAGCAGAGGATTATCATCAAGATTATTATAATAAAAATACCAATCAAGGGTACTGTGAGGTAGTGATTTCGCCCAAAATAGCTAAACTAAAAGAAAAGTATGCTGACAAACTCAAAGAAAACACCTAAAATTTAACAACTTAAAAAATATTGAATAAAAGTATATTATATGGAAACAACAAAATGGAATGCGATTAAAACAGAAAACGAAGTGCTTGATATTATTGAAAAATCTAATAACAAACCACAAGTTATATTTAAAGATAGTGTAACTTGTGGTATTAGTGCCTTTGCAAAAGAACGATTGACAAACGACTTTAAGTTAATAGAAAATAGATGTGATTTTAATTATTTAGATTTACTAGCTTACAGATCCGTGTCAAACTTTATAGCTGAAAGATTAGACGTAATTCATCAATCGCCACAAATCATAGTTCTTATAAACGGTAAAGTAATTTATAGAGATTCTCATCATACTATTGAAGCACGAAAAATAGCAGATAAAATAGATGCCTTCATAAAAGCATAACAGTATCAACAAACCATTATATTGAAAAAGGAAAGATTCGATTCATATCTTCAGTTCGAAAATCGAAAACAAGAAATATGAATAAAATTATAAAAAGAGACTGTCTAAAGATGCAGTTTAGAGTTTAAACAAGCATAAAAACAAAAGAAGAAATAAATAAATTGATTTTACTTATTACAGTTACCCAATCTTCTTTAGAATTAAAATGACAAATCCAACTGCTTTTAGACAGCCTCTTGATCAAATATTTTATTGTTTTTTAGTATGAATAATTATTTATTCTACAAAGTATAGTAAATACCTACGTTAAATCTATTTCCTAGAGAATTAATATCAAAATTAAACGTATTCTTTTCTTCCTTTACATCCGTTTCCTTATTCTTTGATGTATGCGATGAAAAACCTAAAACACCTAAAGAACCTACTACTGTAATTTTAGGAGAAAGAGCATAACCAAATCCTGCATTTAGATTTGTATTAAGTTCAAAAGTGGTATTTTTAGATTCTAGATTCCCTAAAATAGTTTTTCTAGTAGTAGTAGAGTTTCCAGGTAACAATCCAATGTTAAGTCCTACAAAAGGTCTAAAAGCCTTGCTCCCTTCTCCAAAAAAATAACGACCATAAAGAGTACCTCCATATTGATTTTCTTTTATTTCTGTATTTCCAGATTCTTTTGTTGAACCTTGAGTTGTAAAGCCCACACCTAATTGTACATTATTTGTTAAAAAAGTACCTACTTCTGGTGAAAAGTTCCACGTTGAACCCTCTGATGTAGTTGTACTCTCTATTTTTGTTTTACTACTTGAATAGCCTACTTGACCACCTACATAAAAACTCCCTTTTTGAGCAAATACCCCTGAGGTAATTAATATTGCGCTTGCAATTAAAAAATTTTTCATAAAAACTATGTTTTAAAGATTAACGAAGTGACTTTTTCAAATTTTATTCCAAAAAAAAGTTAAAATTTTTAGCAAGGTATTTTCTTAATGTTATTTTTAAATCATTTTTTAAATAAATACAACAAAAATGATTTAAATTGAAATTTAGTTGTAAAATAAAACATTTAATATTTGTATGTTAGTATTATGTTATTAAAATAATAAAAAATAACTTTAGGTAAAAAAATATAACAATATGACACTAAGTGTTTTTTTTGTGAAAATATGACAGGAAAAAATGGCAGTTTAACCGTCTATTTGTTCTATGTAGTACTTTCTTTAAAATGCTGTTGTAGAAAGTGGACTTATAAGATACTTGTCTAATAAAACATAGTTGCTTTATATTCTATAAAAAGAAATAAGATGTTTGCCTTTTATTGATTGTCTGATTTATGAAAAAGAATAATAAAGCATAAAAATCCAAAGAAAATATAACATAGATAAATAAAGTATTTATAACGGACAAAATAATAGAAATGAATATACAACACTTTCAAAATCAATTTTTTGTACCAATAAATATATTCATTCTTCATCAAAACAACTATTCATGCTTTCGTCGTATTTTTTTAAAAAACAATTGAATGGCAGTCAAAGCAAAAAAACGAGCTAATAAAAAAGCAATTAATTATTATAGACTACAAAGAGAGAATAAAAATTTATCTTAAAACTCCTAAGTAATTTTTTATCTTTGCAATATTTTAAAAATTTGATAAATATTCAAAATGAAAATTTCATATAACTGGTTAAAACAATTTATTAAGACAGATTGGAGTTCGGAAAAGACCGCTGAATTATTAACTGATTTAGGTCTTGAAGTAGAAGGGGTTGAAAAGTTTTTTTCAATTAAGGGAGGATTAGAAGGTTTAATAGTAGGACATGTATTGACTTGTGAAAAGCATCCCAATGCTGACAAACTTAAAATTACTACAGTAGATCTAGGGAATGGTGAGCCAGTTCAAATAGTTTGTGGAGCCAGTAATGTAGCAGTGGGTCAAAAAGTAATAGTAGCAACTATAGGCACAAAGCTATATGATAAAGAAGGAAATTCTTTTGAAATAAAAAAAGGTAAAATTAGAGGAGAAGAAAGCCACGGAATGATCTGTGCTGAAGACGAAATAGGTATAGGAGACAGCCATGAAGGCATTATGGTCCTAGACGAAAGTATAGAGGTTGGAACATTAGCTTCAAAAGTTTTTAATGTAGAAATTGATGAAGTTTTTGAAATAGGACTTACTCCTAATAGGGCAGATGCTATGAGTCATTGGGGGGTTGCTAGAGACTTACGAGCAGGTATGCTTCAACAGGATATTAGCACGGAACTAATTACACCATCTGTAAGTTCTTATAAAGTAGAAAAAAGAACTTTAAAAATTGATGTTAATGTAGAAAATACAACATTAGTCCCTAGATATTGTGGCGTTACAATTTCAGATATAAAAGTAGGTACCTCACCAGCATGGTTACAAAATAGGTTAAAAGCGATAGGACTTACACCTAAAAACAATATTGTAGACATAACAAATTATGTTTTGCATGAATTAGGACAGCCTTTGCATGCCTTTGATGCCTCTAAAATACATGGTAAGATCATTGTAAAAAATGCAACAGAAGGAGAAAAATTTATTACTCTAGATGATGTAGAAAGAAGTTTACATAAAGAGGATATCATGATTTGTGATGAAAAAGGACCTTTATGTATTGCAGGAGTAATGGGAGGTAAAAAATCAGGAGTATCAGAAAGAACTACTTCTATCTTTTTAGAAAGTGCTTACTTTAATCCCGTATCTGTACGTAAAACAGCTAAACGTCATGGAATTAATTCTGATGCGTCTTTTCGCTTTGAAAGAGGAATTGATCCAACCATCACAGAATATGCTTTAAAACGTGCAGCAATCCTTATATGTCAAATTGCGGGTGGAGAAATGACTTCCGATATCATGGAAGTGTATCCTAAAAAAATTGAAGACTTTCCTGTTTTCTTAAATTTAGAAAAAGTTAAAAAAATTATAGGGCAAGAAATTCCCGATGAAGAAATTAAAAATATTTTAGTTTCATTAGATATAAAAGTAAATAGTATATCTAAAGTAGGATTAGGACTGACAGTTCCAGCTTACCGCGTAGATGTAACTCGTGAAATAGATGTAATTGAAGAAATTCTAAGAGTTTATGGTTATAATAACATACAATTTTCACAAAAATTAAATGCTACAACCGCACATTCATCAAAAACAGAAGATTATAAAGTACAAAATATTGTTGCCAACTTATTAGTAGGGAATGGTTTTAATGAAATGATGGCTAACTCATTAACCTCTCCAAATTATGTGAATTTAAGTAATAGTTTACATGAAAAAAACAATGTTTTGATGCTTAATCCTTTAAGCAACGATTTGTCCGCTATGCGTCAATCTATGTTGTTTTCTGCGTTAGAAGCCGTTTCTTTCAATATAAACCGTAAAAATGCAGATTTACGTTTATTTGAATTTGGTAAGACTTATCACAAACAATTGGCAGGGCATGAAGAAAAAATGCACCTAACTTTAACTATGAGCGGAAATCGTTCAAAAGAATCTTGGACAAACGCCCAAAGACCAAGTGATTTTTTCCAGTTTAAAGGTTATATTTTAAATATTTTTGAAAGATTAGGAATCAAAAATATTGTTACTATGCCAATGAAAAGTGATATTTTTAGCGAAGGGATGATTTATGAATTAGGAGCCTCTTCTTTAGTAGAATTTGGAACTATTAAAAAATCAATTCTAAAACATTTTGATATCAAACAAGAAGTGTTTTTTGCAGATTTTAATTGGAATGCTATATTAAAACATTTATCAACTAATGTGAAATTTATAGAAATTTCAAAATATCCAGAAGTACGTCGTGATTTAGCCTTACTTGTAGATGAACATATTGAATTTGAAAAAATCCTTGATTTAGCAAATAAAACGGAAAAAAATCTATTAAAAAGAGTAGATTTATTTGATGTATACCAAGGAAATAATTTACCAGAAGGTAAAAAATCATACGCAATAAGTTTCTTATTACAAGATAGTACTAAAACGCTTACGGATTCGCAAATTGATAAAGTAATGAGTAAATTGACTCAAAATTTTGAAACGGAATTAGGAGCTACTCTAAGATAAAACAGAAATAGAAAGTACAAAATAAGGCTCGGATTTTGTTTGTAAATCCGAGCCTTATTTTATGATTGTACTTGTTAATTGGTTTCTTTTTAACGACCTAAAATATAGGTTTAAAAAGGAATACAGCTAAGCCTATAAAAATTTAAAAACAAATCGACCAAAAAAGAACGATAAAATGTAAAATAGAAAATAAAAATAGTTATCGCCTAAATTTGTTTCTTGTAATAGTACTTTTTAACTTATTTTTTAAATCCTCTCCTGAATCATATATCATTTGCTCATTTGTTGGAAAAGAAGTAGCTCTACGATTAAAATACGGCAAATAGTTTTCATCACAAGCTCTAGGATCGCCATTGTAATTAGCATAAATGTTTTCAAATACGAAATTGCTGGTTATAGGAAAGGTATTTATTAACTGATTAGTATTTAAATTTAAATAATCAATTTTGGCAGTAATACTACACGATTTGTTTTGTCTAAACTCATATACAGTACTTCTAACAGTAATCATGTTATCTATCATAATGGTATTTCCTTTTTCATCTTTTACGGGTTGACCATTTGAATTTAATTGAGGTTTAGTACCATTTTTAATTAATTTTTCTTTTGAAAACTCTCTTTCAAAAACCTTTTCAGGAGAAATGTTAATGCCTCTAAAACTAACAACCATCGCAAAATCATAATTTGTATTTTTTTGTTTATTACTATGATATATGGTCCACTTATCATTTAATCCAAGAGTGCTAAAATCTAAAAGATCATTTTGTAAACGCGATGGAATAACCATATTGGTTTCATTTTTAGTATAAACATGTACGAAATCAGTTCCCTTAAGATGACATTCATCCATTAATTTATTACAATCTTTATATCCTGGATTTATAGTATTTAAATATTCAAAGTCATCAAAAGCACGACGAAAACTAATCTTATCTTTTGTTTTCATTAATTTTAATGCGTTTTCATATAAAAAATCAGAAAGTTTACTTTTAGTAGTAACCAAGGGTGTTGAATAATCTTCAAAAGAAAATTGTGCATTTCTACCTTCTTTTATTAAAGTTAGAGGTAATAAAGGTTGTATTTTTTCTTGACGGTTTTGTAGCTTGATATATGTATTGTATATTTTTTCTAAGTGATTAGGATTGCCTTCTTTTTCCCAAAGAGAAATAGCTTCTAAATCCCTTTGTTTGGCTTTAGAAAAAGCTTCTTCTAGTAAATAAACATAGTCTTGTTTGCCTTTGGAATTTTTATTGTTTTTTAAATTTTCAATTGATTTACCAATAGCTCCATCATAATTGCCATCACTCAGCATTGATTGAGTTTGTTTAACACCACTACAGCTAAACAAAAATCCAATAAGTACTACCAGAGAAGTAATTTTTTTCATACAATTTAATTTTAAATCTGATTACGCAAAATTCAAGCCAAAAAATACTCCGAGTCTCTCGGAGTATTAAAAAAGTGTTTTATTTAGTAGCAATAGGAGGTAATAATTTGCTTGAAACCTCTCCAAAACCAATTCTTATTTGTTCATTTTGGCAATACCCTCTCATGATTACAGTATCTCCATCATTAATAAATTTTCTTTCAGAACCATCTTTTAAAAGAATAGGGTTTTTTCCACCCCATGTTAATTCTAACATAGATCCAAGAGAGTCTTGGGTAGGCCCTGATATTGTACCGGATCCCATCATATCACCAGAATTGATACGACAACCGTTAATAGTATGATGTGCTAACTGTTGATTCATAGTCCAATACATATACTTGAAATTAGTATTACTGATGATTGTTTCTTCCGAATCCTCAGGAGTTATACTTACTTGTAATTTGATATCAAAAGCGTGCTCCCCAGTTTGTTGTAAATAAGGAAGAGGTGTTGGTTCCTGAACAGGTGATGCACAACGGAAAGGCTCTAAAGCATCCATAGTAACGATCCAAGGAGAGATAGAGCTTGCAAAATTTTTAGCTAAAAAAGGACCCAGAGGAACATATTCCCATTTTTGAATGTCACGAGCACTCCAGTCATTTAGTAATACCATACCAAAAATATAATCCTCAGCTTCTGCTACTGGAATATTTTCGCCCATTAGGTTGGCATCTGTAGTTATAAAGGCTGTTTCTAATTCAAAATCTACCAAACGAGAAGGACCAAATACTGGAGCTGTTGCATCAGGAGGCATAGTTTGTCCCATAGGGCGATGCACTGGAATTCCTGATGGTACAATCGTAGAACTTCTTCCATGGTACCCTACAGGGATGTGTAACCAGTTTGGTAATAAAGCATTAGCGGGATCACGAAACATTTTTCCTGTATTTGTAGCATGTTCTCTACTCGAAAAGAAATCGGTATAATCCCCTACAAAAACAGGAAGTTGCATTTCTACATCTTCTATTTTAAAAATGACTACTTCACGATGTTTAGCATTATCTCTTAAATCTGCATTTTCAGCATCAAAAATATCCGCAATGCGGTTACGAACTAATCGCCATGTTTTTTTTCCACAAGAAATAAATTCATTTAAAACATCTTGAAGAAAAACATCATCTGTTAAATCAATTCCTTCAAAATATCCTAATTGATGTAATGCTCCCAAGTCAATAGCATAATCTCCAATGCGAGTACCAACGGTTACAATATCGTCCTTTGTTAAAAAAACACCAAATGGAATATTTTGAATAGGAAAATCGCTGGTAGATGATACTTCTAGCCATGATCTTCTTTCAGGATTGTTAGCTGTAATAGGCATATTATATTTTTTTGTGATTTTAATTAATTTTTACACCTCAAATATAGTTTCTATTGGGATTATACCAAACACTTTTTGTATTTTTGACAACCATTTATAAAAAAATATTCAAAAATGTTACGCGACGAACAAATATTCGATTTAATTCTTGATGAACAAGATAGACAAATTCACGGTATTGAATTAATTGCTTCTGAGAATTTTGTAAGCGACCAAGTAATGGAAGCGGCAGGTTCTTGTTTAACTAATAAATATGCAGAAGGTTACCCAGGTAAAAGGTATTATGGAGGTTGTGAAGTAGTAGATGTGGTAGAACAAATTGCTATTGATAGAGCAAAAGCTTTGTTTGGAGCAGCGTATGTAAATGTACAACCTCATTCAGGATCTCAAGCTAATACAGCCGTTTTTGCAGCTTGTTTACAACCAGGAGACACAATTTTAGGTTTTGATTTATCACATGGGGGACATTTAACGCACGGATCTCCGGTGAATTTTTCAGGAAAATTATACAACCCTGTTTTTTATGGAGTAGATCAAGAAACAGGAATGTTAAATTATGATACAATTCAGGAAATAGCTACGAAAGAACAACCTAAAATAATTATCGCAGGTGCTTCCGCTTATTCTCGTGATATGGACTTTAAACGTTTTCGTGAAATTGCGGATTCTGTAGGTGCTATTTTAATGGCAGACATTTCTCACCCAGCAGGGTTAATAGCAAAAGGATTAATGAATGACCCAATTCCTCATTGCCATATTGTAACAACCACTACTCATAAAACATTACGTGGTCCTCGTGGAGGCATGATCATGATGGGACAAGATTTTCCAAACCCTTGGGGCTATACAACCCCTAAAGGAGAAGTAAAGATGATGTCTAACTTATTAGATATGGCTGTTTTTCCAGGTAATCAAGGAGGCCCTCTAATGCACATTATAGCTGCTAAAGCAGTTGCTTTTGGTGAATGTTTATCAGATGAGTTCTTTACTTATGCAATGCAAGTACAAAAAAATGCAAAAGCAATGGCAGAAGCATTTATAAAAAGAGACTATAACATTATATCAGGTGGAACAGACAATCACATGATGTTAATAGATTTGCGTAATAAGGGAATAACAGGAAAAGAAGCTGAAAATGTATTAGTAAAAGCAGAGATTACAGTAAATAAAAATATGGTTCCTTTTGATGATAAATCACCTTTTATAACCTCAGGTATTCGTGTTGGAACACCCGCTATTACGACTCGTGGTCTAGTAGAAGCGGATATGGATAAGATCGTAGAACTGATAGATCGTGTATTGATGAATCATACAAACGAAGAAGTTCTTGAAGAAGTTGCTAATGAAGTAAACGAAATGATGAGCGAGCGAGCTATGTTCGTTTTTTAATTGATAGTACAAAAATTAAATAAGGCTGTTTTAGATAGACAGCCTTAATTTTTTTGAATGTTCTGCAAAAATTTCAAAATAAACTTATCTAAAAAACATTCTTTTACTATTCGTTAATAATACTAATCTAATGGCAGGAAATTCTTTTGGAAATATATTAAAAGTAACTACTTTTGGAGAATCACATGGACAAGCTTTGGGAGGTGTAATTGAAGGATGTCCGTCAGGAATTGAGTTAGATATGTCCTTCATTCATCAACAGATGCAAAGACGTAAGCCTGGTCAATCCTCTATTGTTACACAACGTAAAGAAGAAGATGAAGTACAATTTTTATCTGGAATTTTTGAAGGAAAAACAACAGGTACTTCTATAGGTTTTATAATCCCTAATACCAATCAAAAATCAGAGGATTATAGTCATATAAAAAATACATACAGACCTAGTCATGCCGATTATGTCTATGATCAAAAATACGGTTTTCGTGACTACAGAGGAGGAGGACGCAGTTCTGCAAGAGAAACGAGTTGTAGAGTATTAGCGGGCGCCGTAGCAAAACAAATAATTCCTCAAATCAAAATAAACGCTTTCGTATCTTCCGTAGGAGAAATAAGTATAAACAAACCGTATCAAGAATTGGATTTTTCTAAAATAGAATCTAATCCCGTTAGATGCCCTGATTCAGAGGTTGCAGAATTAATGGAAAACCACATTAAAGAAATCAAAAAACAAGGCGATACAATAGGAGGAACCATAACTTGTGTAATCCAAAATGTACCAGTAGGTTTAGGTGAGCCTGTTTTTGATAAATTACACGCTGAATTAGGAAAAGCTATGCTATCTATAAATGCAGTTCATGGTTTTGAGTATGGAAGTGGTTTCTGTGGAGCTAAAATGAAAGGGAGTGAACATAATGATCGTTTTAATCCCGATGGAACCACCCAAACCAATTTATCAGGAGGAATACAAGGAGGAATAAGTAACGGTATGGATATTTATTTTAGGGTGGCTTTTAAACCTGTGGCAACTCTAATTCAAAAACAAGAAGTCCTAACGGTTGATGGACATATTGTAGAACAACAAGGAAAAGGCAGGCATGACCCTTGTGTAGTGCCAAGAGCCGTACCAATTGTAGAAGCCATGGCTGCTTTAGTAATGGCAGATTATTATTTATTAAATAAAATTTATCAATTTAAATAATGGAAATAACTAAAAACGAGGTTTCTAAGAAATCTATTTTTTCAAATCTTACTGTACAAATCTTATTAGCAATGCTTTTAGGTGCAGCATTAGGGATTTTTATACACAATACTTGTGATGACACTACCGCTAAAGATTTTAGTGGATACATAAAGATGTTCGCTACTGTTTTCATTCGTTTAGTTCAAATGATTATTTCACCTCTAGTTTTTACAACATTGGTAGTAGGTATTGCTAAATTAGGAGATATCAAAGCGGTTGGACGAATAGGAGGAAAGGCTTTAGGGTGGTTTTTTACCGCTTCTTTTATATCGTTATTAATAGGCATGTTTTGGGTAAATATTTTGCAACCAGGAGCTGGACTAAACTTAAGCGGAGTGGATGTAACCACAGCAGCGGAAGTTACCGAAAAAACACAAAATTTTTCTGCACAAAATTTTGTTGAGCACATAATTCCTAAAAGTGTTGTAGAAGCAATGGCAACCAATGAAATTTTACAAATTGTAATCTTTTCAATCTTTTTTGGTTTAGCAGCTGCTTCTTTAGGAGATCATACAAAATCGGTTATAAACGCATTAGATAAAACGTCTCATATCATTTTAAAAATGGTAAACTATGTAATGAAGTTTGCCCCACTAGGTGTTTTTGGAGCTATAGCAGGTGTATTTGCCATTCGTGATTTAGGAGAACTTTTATTAACTTATGCTAAGTATTTTGGTTCCTTTTTAGTAGGAATTACTTCATTATGGATTGTATTACTAATCATAGGTTATTTGTTTTTAGGAAAAAGAATAAAAACACTTTTAAATCATATTGTTTCACCCTTAGTAATTGCGTTTGGTACAACAAGTAGCGAGGCTGTTTTTCCTAAATTAACAGAAGAATTAGAAAAATTTGGTATAAAAGACAAAATTGTATCATTTATGCTGCCATTAGGTTATTCTTTTAATTTAGATGGGAGTATGATGTATATGACTTTTGCCAGTATTTTTATAGCACAAGCCTACGGTGTTTCATTAGACTTAGGAACCCAATTAACTATGTTATTAGTTTTAATGCTAACAAGCAAAGGAATAGCTGGAGTTCCAAGAGCTAGTTTAGTAGTTGTAGCAGCCACTTGCGGAATGTTTGATATTCCCGTAGAAGGCATTGCTTTGATATTGCCAATAGATCATTTTTGTGATATGTTCAGAAGTGCAACGAATGTTTTGGGTAATGCCTTAGCAACTTCTGTAGTTGGAAATTGGGAAAAAGAATAGTAAAAAAATAAATTCATAGAGGTTTCTGAACCTAAGTTCAGACGGATCTCATATTTTTTTAAAACTCCATTTTTTAGAGCTTTTGTCTAAAAAATGGAGTTTCATATTTTGATCAAATTTTTATGCTTAATATGAATGCTACTTCTTTGTATCTTTTAAGTTAAATTCCGATTTTAAGATTGAATAAATGACAGAATCCCAAAATTTACCCTCAAAATATTCATTCTCTCGTAAATGACCTTCTTTTATAAAGCCCAATTTCTCTAATACTCGTGCAGAAGCTTGATTTCTAGGGTCTATTACAGCTTCTATAGAATGCAACCCCATTTGATTAAAACCATAGTCTAATATAAGTTCAGTAGCCTCTGTAATGATACCTTTGCCACTATATTCGGGTAATATCATATAACCTATTTCAGAACGATAATTTTCTTTTTGTATACGATAATGACCTAAAAAACCTATTAATTTATCGTTTGGTTTTTCAGTAATCGCCCAATTAATTCCTTCATTTTGCTCAATTTTATTATTGATTGTATCAATCAGTTCTAAGGCTTCTACTTTGTTTTTTAGTAACGAACGCGGTATAAATTGCATATTATCAGCATTACTTCGTAAGGCAAATACCTCATCTACATCCTTATGAGTCATTTTTCTTAAGATTAATCGTTCTGATTCTAAATTTTGAAACGGTAAAAAAGTAAAGGAATTCATAAAAAAATGTAATTTAGTGTAAAAAATCATTAAATTTATAATATCTCAGACCCATAAAAATAAGTGTAAATATATGGAAACAAAATTTGAATTAATAGAAAAAGAATTGATTGAAAATCTGTATTTTCCTACAGAACAAGTATTGGAAGAATTAAAGGATAGAACACAACTAAAAGCAGAGTTAGAAAGAGCACAGGTATTAGGAAATGTAGAGCATGCTAAAATTAAAATTTATTTTGAAGATGCCGTTTCAAAAAAAGTAGTGGATACAACAGTTTGGGGAGTAACAGATCAAGAAATAATTCTAAAAAAAGGAGTTACTATTCCAATACATCGTATTTATAAAATTGTGTAAGAACTTAATGAAATAAAGGATGATTGTAACTTCTGTTAGGCTTTTTTAGATTAACAGAAGTTTTTTATTTGTTAATTTAAGAAAATGCCTGAAAAACTATCGATTTTGGATTTTCAGATCACGGATGGCAATTTGGTTTTAATACAAAAGATTTCTATTTGCCTGTTTTTTTTAAGGGTTAATATAGCTTATCAATTAATAGTATTCCATCAGTTTTATCTTTTGATTAGGATATGAAAGAGAGCGTTTTAAAAATAGTCGATCTGGCAATAAGAATTTATTAGTCTATTACTTTGTTTACTCAATCTCAAAAAATTTTCACGTTCAATTTGAAAATAATAGGTATTTTTATTTAAGTAAAAAAATGATTGAGTTAACTGGTCAAGATTTGACTTTTTATTTTTTATTGTACGATTGTTTTTGTATCTTTTGTTTGTTTTGATTTTGAGTATTTCGAAAAAGATTATCACTGTTATTATTTCATTTATATTTGTATACAATTTTATTTATAAAATAATAACAAGTCATAACAAAGAAAATATTCACCATTTACAAAATAAAATTTAAATGATATACAGAGGATTAAATGACGAATACATAGAGTTAATAAACTTACAAAAAGGAAGTTCATTAACCTTTGATGATACATCATCTTATCCTCTTTTATTTGTATGGATAAAAGGAAATGAATCCGAAGTATCTTATGAAGGCATAAAATTATCTCTTGATAATAATACTATTTTTTGTCTGACAGCATTCCATAAAATAGAATTTGTAAACTTAGAAACAGCAAGAATCATAAAATTCAATCGAGAGTTTTATTGTGTTAAAGACCATGATAGTGAGGTAAGTTGTAAAGGACTTTTATTTTATGGAGCCAATCAATTACCCTATTTTCAAATACCCAAAGAAGAAATTGATAAATTTGAAATATTTTGGCAAATGTTTCAAGTAGAAATGCAATCAAAAGATGATTTACAATTAGAAATGTTGCAAATGATGTTAAAAAGATTTATCATACTTTGTACACGTGTCTATAAATCTCAAATGAACTTTTCTAAATTAGAGATAAAAGAAGTAGATTTAGTTAGAGAATATCATTATTTAGTAGAACAACATTTTAGAAACAAACATACCGTAAAAGAATATGCCGAATTATTAAATAAATCTGCCAAAACCCTTGCTAATCTTTTTTCAAAAGTTTCGGACAAAAGTCCATTACAAATTATTCATGAAAGAAAACTTTTAGAAGCTAAAAGAATGCTTAGATATACAGATAAACCTATAAAAGAAATAGCATACGAAATAGGGTTTGAAGATATACAAACTTTCAGTCGTTTCTTTAAAAAATCTGAAAATCTAAGTCCGTCAGAATTTAAAAAACATCTTTTGGGAAATATGGACAACTCATCGGGAACGATAACCTAACACATTCCTTTGTTCTTACCTCATCTTTGCATTGTAATTAATTTATTAATATTTAAAATTAAAAACAATGACAAAGTTTACAGTTCCTACACGAGTAGAAGTATCCGAAAACAATCAAGTAATTTTTGATAATTTACAAAAAGACTTAGGCTTCGTACCTAATTTATATGCCTATTATGCAAAAAATGAAACAGCATTAGGGGATTATTTAACTTTACAAAACAGAAAAAGTACTTTAAAAGCAAAAGAAAGAGAAGTTATTAACCTTGTTACAAGTCAAATTAATGGTTGTCGTTATTGCCAATCAGCCCATACTGTTTTGGGAAAAATGAATGGTTTTACTAATGATCAAATCATAGAATTAAGAAAAGGAACAGCTTCTTTTGATTCTAAGTTAGATGCCCTAGTTAAGTTTACCGCATCAGTAGTAGAAAATAAAGGAAGAGCTACGGAAGAAAGTAAAAAGGCTTTTTTTGAAGTGGGTTATACAGAAGCCAATTTAATAGACTTAGTTATTACTGTAGGGGATAAAATCATCAGTAATTATATTCATAATTTAGCTGGTTTTGAAATTGATTTTCCAATAGCAACTGAAATTTAATTTATTAACTTTAAAAAAAAACAAAATGAATTTAGGAAATTTAATTATAAGAATAGCCTTTGGCTTATTATTCATTTGGGGAGGACTTGAAAAATTCTTTGAAGGCTTCTTAGGAGGAGCAGGTTTACAAAATATGGCAGGTTTTCTAAAGTCCACAGGTTGGAGTTTTTTAGGAGATACAGGCGTTTTTATTTTAGCAATTGTTTTAGCATCATTAGAACTGCTTGCAGGAATTTTACTCATTAGTAATAAAAAACTATTTTATTCCTATAGCTTTTTATCATTTGTTATGTTTGTTGCTCTAACCACAGTTCATATACCTTCCGCAAATTGGATGAATATTATGATTCATATAGCATTATTTGGTTCATTATTAGGTTTAGCATTAGATCAATTTAAAAAAGAAAAACCATTATGGGAGCAGTAATCAAGATAAAAAATTTACCAGAAGGATACCAATGTATTATTACTAACGGAACACATACCATAACCAAATTAATAAAAAAATAAGAATTGACTTGCAAATTACAAGGACGTATAAAAATGCACTGCACTTAAATAGATTTAACTTTTTTAGAGCAGTGCATATTACGTATTATAGATTGCACAATAAATGAATTAATAAATGAGATAAAGGAACTATATTTATTGATTTATAAATATTTATAATTTTTTTATTAAACCTTTTATTTAATTTTTTAAAAATAATTCTTTTTAAATACCACCAAAAAATAATTCAATTAACTAAAATAAGATATAGAGTTTTTATACCATTTGATAGTCTCTTTAAAGCTTAATTTATAGTTAATAAAAGCTTAATAAAAAAGTTATTCCACGAAAATAGTGTTCAAGGAAAAAATGAAGAAAGAAGAATTATCACAAAAAAAGAATTTAATAGGATGTGCCATAGTATTCTTTATCCCTTTTATTTTAATAGGGTTATGGACCTTAGTATTTAGTGTAATAAATATTTGTAAATCAGAAAAAAAAAGTATTGGATTGAAGTAATTGCTGAGGTTGAAAATGTAACGCCTGCTTATAATAACAAAGGCAAGTTATCTGAAGTTAAGATTAGGTACGTATATATTGTTAAAAACAAAAAATATAAAAATAATAAAATTGCTTTTGGTTATAGATCTAATGGCGTGGAAGATCATGAAACGTTATTTAATAAATTAAAAATAGCTAAAAAAATAAGAATTTATATAAATCCGTATAATTAATTCAAGTTGCT
>NZ_PCMX01000050.1 GCF_002530675.1 Flavobacterium columnare NBRC 100251 = ATCC 23463 | reverse complement strand
CTCTAGCCGAATTAAATCAATAACAGGCTATGAGTTTTATACAAAAGCTTTTTGCAGTATTTTTAAAGTTTAAATGGTATAACTTGTTTGTTTCATTTTACTTTTACTAATTTTTGGGTATAAAAAAAACTCCTCACAATGCGAGAAGTTTTTCTGATTTTTGATACTATACTATATATACAACCATCTTGCTCCTCAAGAATTTGAACAGCACATACAACAGTTGATATTTTTACTATTTGTTTTCATAATTGTAGGGCAAATACAAGACCTTATTTTTTAAGTTAAAACATTAAATCTTATTTCCATAATCTTTAAAGGTATTAAACTATTTTCATTATTTATTATCTATAAATAAATTAGTTTACCGAAAAAATTACATCATTCTTCGGGGTTATCGCCTGTATAATAATTCTTTTGTTTCTCTAGCCCATAGTTTGGCTTTTCTATATCTAATTCAGAATCTTGAATTTCTTTATAAATTTCCTCGTAGTCTTTTGAATGTAAACTATTTGGTACTACATGGGTATCAAAATTTAGTTCTATTTTATAGTTTGGGAGAAAATTACCGTATACATAAATCTGATGTTGTACATATCCTGTATTTTTATTGGTATCATATTCAAAATGCAAATAGCCTGTAGATTGTGGCACTATGTTTTTTATATTGGAATCATCCGCTATAATACATCCGCATGAGGTTTGGATTTCTTTTATTTCTAACAAATTCTTTCCTATATTTTTGATTGGGTATATGATATGAAGTTTTTCTCCTTGTGCAACTGGAAAATAATGTCTTTTGGGGTCTTTTACTTCTATCGTTGTTATTTGTCCTTCTTTTTCACAACTAATAAAAAACAATAGAGATAAAAAAATCAATAGGCTTTCTTGAAATAAACACGTTTTTAAGAAATTAAAATAATTGTATTTCATCGCAAGCGGTTTTTTTATTTTTAGCATTCGTTATTACTTTTATCATTACTTCCTCTTTTTTATGAATGGCTATTTTTGTTTTAAAAACACCAATTCTTTTTTCGTTTTTAGATTCTGAATCGTCTGTTAATTCGGTATATAAGTTTCCATTTTTATAAATTTGAATTTTTGTTGGGAGGAATATTTTTAGACTTGGATTATTTAAAAAATTTATTTTTAAAGTGGCGTTAGAAACTTCTATACTTGGAAGTCTTACTACTAAATCTTCTTGACTTGTCAAGAACCATCCATGATGATAATCAGAGATGAAGCCAATTGCATTATCTGTTAGCATATTAATATTGGTATAATCTTCATCTAAGGTTGATAGTATTTCAAGTTTTTTACCTAACAATTTATTTAATGGTTGTTTGTTTTTTATAATTTTTTCTTCAAATTCTTTTAAAAAATCTTGAATAGCTCCGTCTTGTTCTTTAAAGTTTTTTAAGCCTTCATAGTTTGTGTATTTTTTCAAACGATTGTATGCTTGTATTACATCTGGTTTTATACTAATTGTATTCTCTTCTATTATGTAGTAACCGTTTTGTTCGTTTTCTAATAAAAGTTTTAGATAGGTAAAACTTAAAGCGGTTATTAATTCTTTTATTTTTGATTTTTCTTTGGGTTGACTAGAATCTATTGTTTGACTTAATTGATTGTAAAAATTAAAAAATTTTGACGCGTTTATGTTTTTACTTCCTTTTTCGTAAAGAGAGCAAGGGAGGTTTTCTTTTTCTGCTGCTTTTTCAAAATCTATATAATATTCTGATAATAACTGGTGATTTTGAGGAAATTCTTGTTTAAAGTATTTTTTTACTAAATCTTCTATTTTTAGATTATAATCCATGAGTAATGAAGAGATAACGAATGTTTTTAATCCTTGAAAACTGGTATAATCATAACCGCTTCCATTTATAAAAACACCTTTTATACCCATTTTTTTGAAATACTCTAGTTGTTTTTGTAATCTGTAAAAAAGTGGATATGGTGTTAGGTAATCATCAAAATTAGAAGCATAGTCCCATAAATAGACTTTATTTACTTTTTGTTTCCATTTTAATATTTTTTCTTCAAACGGGTTTACCTGCGGTTTGTTTTCAAAATATACATTTTTTGGAAAATTAATGGTACTGATCATTACTCCTGTGTTTTTGGGAAGTTCTTTTTCTGGAGGTGTTTCTGTTGTAAGATAAGCGGTGGTAAAAAAATTATACTGTGGAAATTCTTTTGCTAATTTTTCCATTAGATATACAACAGAAGGTGTTGCATTTGAAAGGGTATTCCCTAATCGTTTGCATCTGGGATCCAAACAAACTAGCTTGTTATCATTGGGAACCAGCATAACTGAATACCTTTTATTCGTATTAATACCCAAATTATCTATTATATAATTTTTAATATAATTGTAGGTTGCTTCTGAGGAAAAGCAGATTTGTGAGGCATTTCTTTTATTTTCTACTAAGGCAAATGTTTGAATGTTTCCTTCATTGGCTAGTAATTTCCCTAAATTATGCCCCCAAATTCCCCAATCATTTTCAATGTTATTAGAATTATAGAGTACATCTGCATTGGGTTGTAAAACAGGACTAAAATGAGGTTCTCTGTATTCAAAAGGAAAACTAACGGTACTTTCTTTTATGGTTATAATAGCGGGAAATAAGTCTTGCGTTTTGATTCTATCATCTTGGATACTTAGCTTTTTTAAAAACTGATTAAATAGCCATTTTAGATTTTTTTCTGAGTTTGCAATTAATTGAATTTCATTTTTATCTTCTATTTTTATCTGATAATCAAACATTTGTTGTGAAGACAGAACTACTCTTATTAATAATCCTTCTTTGTTTTTATCTTTAGATATTATTTCTGGGTTTGAAGATCTTTTCTTTAATTCATTGTAGAAATAATCTTTTTCTAGATTTTCTAATTTAGTTTTATAATCAAAGATTATTTTGTATTTATCAGAATATAATTTTGCATCTTCTAAATCCGTATAAGGTTTTAAAGAACAACTACATAATACAAAAAAGAAAATTATTGCTAAACAGATTTTAGATAGGGCAATATAAAAGGAAAATATTTCTCTCATCATATTAATAGAGGATTATATAAATAATGATTTAAAACGAAATTTGGGTTTGAAAGTATAAGTTATACATATTGGTATACTTATTTTCCGTTATTTTTATTGTATTCCAGCTTCCGAGAAACCCAACTGTAAAATTCGAATTTATCATATATTTTGGACCAGCTCCTACCATTGTATTAAAAGCATTCCAAGTATTGTATAAATTAAAATTCAGTGTTTGCAAGTCTGAAACTGTCCCTACGGCTCCTACTACTTGTATACAACTTCTTTTTTCGTTAAAGACATAAAACCTACTGTCTGTACTGACATTATAAAACAGTGTATTATCTATAGAAAAGATTCCTGCTTTTACATTCCACTGAATAGATTGCCCATTTTTTGACAAACCTAAAATTCCTTGAATCATATTGATCTGGCTTGGTAATTGTCTAAAACCTATGCCTAGTTCTGCCTCATAATCGTCACCAAAGGCTTTGTATAGTGATATTTGCGTTTGTATTTTAGAAAAATATTTCGTTCCGTATCCTGTATTTAATCTAACATAAAATTTATCACTAAAGGGATGGTACCACTCAACTATGGGTTGGATCCCTGTTCCTTCTTCTCGACCGGAATAATTTAATCGAAAAGTATAGGTGTTTTTATTTCCTTTATGAGCGTATTCTATTGTAGAAATAGATGAATATTCTTGGCTTCCTTGAATTCTGCTTCTCAAATGATATATTCCTATTTCATTTTTAAAGGTTTTATTTTCTAGTATTTCTAAATGTTTTTTGAAATCTGACAATTCCATAAGAGAAGGTTCGTATTGTTTTTGATAATAATAAGCTGAATCAAAAACTTTTTTTGTTTCTAGCAGTACCCCTTTATCAAATTTTAAATCTTTATTATTTTTATCAAAATACAGAGCGGAATTTATTAATTGTAACGCGTCATTGTGTTGTTTTTTCTTAACTAGTTCTTTGGTTTTAATGCGTGCATTTTCTGTATATACATTTACTAGTGATTTATTATGTGGAAATTTTTCTAAAAGAGGTAAAGTAAGGGCAATAGCTTTATCATATTCTTTTTGCGCTGTATAGGATTCTGCCAATTTTACTTTAAATGGTAAGTTATCTGGATATATTGTTGTAGCTTGTTTTGCGGCATCTAACATAGCTAAATAGTCTTCCATTTGATAAGCAAGACTGATTGCGTATTGTAATCCTAATTTACTAGTAGGTTTTACGAGCAGTATTTTTTTGAGTACTTCGTATGCTTCCTCTATATTTTGTTCCTCTATTGCTTTTTTTATGAATGCTAATGCTTCTTCTTCGAAACCATTTGCATATATTGTTTTTTTAGGTTCGGAAGATTTTTCTATTAGTTGTAAGTACATATCAAACGCATTCGTATAGTCTTCAGAGGCTACTAAGGCATTTATTTTTTTTAAATTTCTAGCATCATCATTGGGTTTTTCTTTTAAAAAATCATTGATAATAAGGAGGGCTTGGTCATACAAACCTGTTTTTAGGTAACATTGAAACAAACCTAATTTTGCGGGTTCGTAATAATCATTTTGTCTTCTTTGATTTGAAACTCTGTACAATAAGTCGATAGCCTCTAGATAATTTCCTTCTAGCATGAGTTGTTTGGCTGTTTTATACTGAAATGCTGTAAAATCATCTCTAATATCGGAGTCATTAGGGAATTTTGAATGCAATTTTTGTAGTAATTGATTTGATTTTGATTCGTTTCCTAGTTGTTTGTAAACAAAATATTCCTTTGATAAAATTTCTTTTGTATCTCCTTTTATTTTTTTAGCTTTTGATATAAAATCAAGTGCATCATTATAATATCCTTTACTTATTGCGTTATTTAGAAGATAGATTAGTGCTTCTTCGTCCTTTGGGTTTTTTTCTAAAATTTTACCATATAATGTGTACGGATCATTATTACTTTGGGTTCTTGCTGATTCTACTATTAATTCGTCATAACTTTTCTGAAGCTGAGAATCATTTTTTTTTGACATCTTTCTTTTTAAAAACTCTAATGCTTCTGCATTTCTATTCATTTCAGATAAAATGGCAACTTTTTTAGTGATATAGGTCTTATTTTCTGGGAATTTTTGAATTCCTTTTTCAGCATACAAAAGAGCTTTTTCTTTATCGCCAGCCGTTAGTAAGCTGTTTATTATATCTACGTAAATATCAACTTGTTGGTTATCTATTTTTACTAATTCTTCTGCTAAAGTAACGGCTTCATTAAACTTTCCTTCTTTTTTAAGACGTGTTATTTCTTGTTGTGTATTGTATATATAATCTTTTTGAACAGTGGCATCTTCTGGGTATATCTGATTTAATCTTTTTAGCATTCGGGTTGTTTCGGTAAGATTCCCTTGTAATCTGTATATTTCTATTTTTTTTATCCATAATTGTTTCCAATAGGGATTTACTTCTAATAATTCATTTATGTAACAAATGGCACTAGAATAGTGTTTAGAGTTCATTTCTACATTTACAAGCAGTTGTTTTGCATCGAAATTTGTTTTATCGTATTGCAAGGATTTAACCAAATGATATCTTGCGTTTTGAAAGTCTTTTTTTACATAGTAGTACCTACCTAGAAGCATTCTGAGATTAGAATCTGTTTCATCTTGCTTTAATCCTTCTTCAAGAATGTCTTTGGCTTTTTGCCATTCTTGCTTTTTAAAATATTTTTTAGCCATAATGGCATAATCTTCCATTGTATCTTGGGCATTTAAGGAGTATATTGATAGGAAAAGAACTAGTAATAAGTGGTAATTTTTTGAAATCATTTTTTATTAATACAATTATTCAACTTCTTGATTTTCTACAGTAGTAGGTGTGGTTTTATTTTGTGCAAAACCTTGACGGGTCATTTGTCCCCACTCGAATTTTTTACGTGATAAAAAATCTACGTACCCTTTTAAGCTATAAAAAACGATAAGTGGATGATATATAAAAGGTTCTACTAAAGTAAAAAAACATAGTTTTAAATATTCATTAAAGGTTCTGTATTGTTCTTGTACTAATTTATCTAGATAGATCGTTATTAATGAAAGACAAATTCCGAACAAGTAAACAAAAGTTAGCATTATGCTTGCAGTATAAAAATTTATTCCCCTAGTGATTAAGAGGTATGCCGTGTATAAATACCCTACTAGTTCTATAAGTGGTGCCGAAAATTCGAAGAACAAAGTATAAGGTAAGGTAATCATTCCTAATTGTTTGTATTTGGGATTGAAAAGGTATTTTCTGTGAACTGTAAAAATTTGCAGCAATCCACGAGCCCATCTTGTCCTTTGCCTATTTAATATTTTAATATTAGGAGGTCCTTCTGTCCAACAGCAGGTATCGGGTATCTGAACAATTTTATAATCTTTATTAAAATTACACATATATCCTATGATACGGGTAGTTAAGTCCATATCTTCTGCATGTGATGAAGGATCATATCCTCCAGCAGCAATAACTACAGATTTATCAAACATCCCTAATCCTCCTGATATATTACCTATGGCATTTATTCTTGACCATCCCATTTTCCCTATTAAATAGCTTCTTAAATATTCTACTTCTTGAAAAAGGGGAATAATTCTACTAGGAACTTTAACTTGTGTAACTACCCCATTTTGAATCACACAACTGTTAGCCATACGCAAAGTGGCACCTACTCCTATTACTTGTGTTTTATTAATTAAGATGGGTTTAATCATTTTGATAAGTGCATCACGAGATAAAATACAATCTACATCGGTACATAAGAAATAAGGATAACTAGAAGCATTTATACCCGCATTAGAGGCATCTGCCTTGGTACCTCCATTTACTTTATCTACAACCGTCAACTTAGAATAAGCTGGATTCGTAGATTTTAAAATTCTTTTTAGTGGTTTGGTTTTTATTTTTTCTACGTAGGCAAAGGGGGTTTCAACCAGCTGAAAATTTTCTATTAATAATTCTAATGTACTATCCTTACTCCCGTCATTAACGATAACTACTTCAAATTTTGGATAATTTAAAGTAAGCATGGAGTGTACGTTATCAATTATTGTCATTTCTTCGTTATATGCAGGAGCTACAATAGAAATACCTGGAGCGAAAGGAGTATTCAAGAAATCTTCATCCATTTCTTTGCTCTGATTTTCTTTGTATTTTTTTATTTCTTTATAACCATAAACAATGAGCATAAAATATATTATGGTAAGCATTGAGGCATAGAGAAAAATCAGATTTTGAAAGATATCAGCCATATTAATAGTTATAGTTTCCGTAGTTTTTTGACATACAGTTATTATTAAAAAATTAAACTTTTATTAGTGGGTTTTTAATGTGTTTGAAAATTAAATTTTCAAAACCATCATCAATTTTGGATTCCATTTCGTTAATCAAATTTACCCCTTCATTATCGTAATTATAAATAGCGCGTCCTATTCTAATCTTCAAACTAGTATCAAAGGTTTTATAAAAAGCAGATCTCAAAAACTCTAATCCATTATCTGGTTTTGTTTCTGTAACTGTTTTTATAATACTGTGTTGAACTGATATAGGTTCAAAGTCATAATTTGCAATTAAAGCATCTTCTATATTATTGTTTTGAAGAACTCCTATTGCTTCTATCAAGGCCTTCCGAACTTTAGAATTTGTAGTTTGTGTTAAAAGTGTTAATAGAAAAGGTAAATTTTCTTGTTGTTTATAAAAAGATGTTTCATATATAAAAAAACATTTTAAATCTATATTTTCTGTTCTGGTAATCCACTGAGCAAAATTGGGTATAAATTCCTTTGCTCTTTTTAAAAGGATTTCATGGATTTGAATTTTATCCCATTCCGTAAATTCACTATCAAAATCTTCATTAAAAAAACGAAAGGGATCATGTTTACTTAAATAAATATAGGCTTTCCTAGCTTTTTTACGCAAAGCCTCGTTTTTATCGTAAACTAAGGAAATAATAACAGATTCTGATATCGTTAATCTTAATTTTATAATTTGTGATAATCCTTCTAACTTGGTTTTAAGATTTCCTTTTAATAATCGTTCCTCCCAAAAGGACTTTAAATCAAAAAAATACAATATTTCATTAAAATTATGCAAATCATATACCTCATCTTCAGCTATCAATTCAATAATCGTTTCTGTAATTAATAATTTATGTGTTTTTTTAAAATCCTTTTTATTTTCAAAAACAAGCTTAATATCTTCTAGTGTATATTCTTTAGGAGAATATACTATTTCTTTTATTTTTTGTAAATAAATTAAATTAAGGGTCTTTTTTTGAATAGCTACTGATTTTTTCTCCCAATTCAAATAAATTAAATTAAGAAAAGTTATAATATACACACAAATAAAAACAAAGCTTAAAACCATTGCCAATTGTAACACAGGAGGCAATTCCGAAATTGAAAAATAAAAATCCTTTAAAACAAAAATAATTCTCTCCATTTGTTGCATATTCTATTTTATTTACCATGCAGTCTACATAAAAAAACAAACACCACAAAGTGTTATATTTAACTAGCAGCACAACGTTTTTTGAAGGATAATATTTTTTAGTAACTATTTTTTAACACTTTTTTAACATTAAGATATTGTTTTTTTTCTAAATTTAACAAGTATATCCTGAATAGGGTCTGTTCCAATTAAAATGCGTAATAATTCAAACTCTAAATTGTTTGTTAACAAATAGTTCCGTCCTTCTTTTGTTTTTAACAGATCGTAATGTGCTAAATACACATAAGCATTACCAACGTAAATTCTGTTCCTAAACTTGGCCCTTTGGCAAGTTCTAGACAATCATAATAATTCGTCAAATTTTCATTAAATACCACAGATACTAATCTTGGAATCCTATTTGAGGTGGCTATTTTTTTATAATTCTCATAGGCCTTCCCTTCTCTAACGCTTAAAACCTCCTTGATTTGGGGTTTATTAGAAAAAAAATCTATCAAGGGGGGGGGTACCGATAAAGATATTTTTTCTAGCCGTTCTTTGTAATTTAATATTTCTATTCCTAATCTTTCTATCTCTCCTGAAAAGGGCTTAATTACATATTTTTTTTATTTTCTGCAATAGTCTTAAATCTTTAGAAACAATTACTCCCATCAGCACATCTCCTTTCCCACAAGCAAATTTTGATAAACTTTCAACCGCTATATCGCAATGTTCTAAAACATTGAAATTAAATGGAGTAATAAGCGTAACATCCAACAATAACTTTATTTTGTATTTTTTACAAATAGAATAGAGTTTTTTTACATCTACGCAATCTAATTTTGGGTGAGAAACGACCTCAGTTGTTATTAAAGAAATCCTTTTGTGATTTTTTTTTAGCCAAATTTCTAATGCTTCTAAGTTATATACATCTACCTGCCAATAGGTATTGGGGCTTCTTTTTTGTACTATTTCCATGGTGTCTAAATAGAGCCATCCTAATTGCACAACCTTATTTTTTCCTTCTAAAATGCCTTTTTGAATAATGGTTTCACAAACTAAAAACACAGCATTAGCACCCGAATTTGTTAATACAATAGCATCATCATTTACATTATACGCTTGCCCTAAAATAGTATGAATATTTCTATTAGCTTCTAAAAATTTTGTTTTTTCTTCTTGGTAAATTTGACGGATCAATCCTAAATTTATCAAAACATTTTCAGCTTGTCGGAAACTTATAACAAATCCTGCATTTCGGATATAGTCATTAACTGGTTTCAATAAATGATGATCTGATTTTATTCGTATAAAAACACAATTTAATAGCTCTATAAAATCCAACTTTACATGAATTAATTCACAAAGAATATGATAGGCTTTTTGAGAAGAAATAGGTAAAATCAAATAATATTCCGTTACTTCATATTTTTTTCGAACATAATCTACCAATCGTTGTACCAATTTATTCCTAAAAAACCTTGGATAACCCGATTGCATTTTTTCTAGCATCTTCTTATCTCCTTCTTCATAGCTAATTATATCATGGATTGTAGGTAAACTAACAGAAACTGCGTGCGGGTTATTAAAAGGTATTGATTCTCCACAAGGAATAGATTTCAAATAATTATACATTTTTAATAAACTTTTAGAGAGGCACAGTCAATTGCTTCTTTTATATCTTGTACTAAATCTTCTGTATTTTCTAAACCAATAGAAAAGCGCACGGTAGCTTTAGTCAATCCTATTTTTTGTAAATCTTTTTCAGAATATGTTGCGTGGCTCATTTTAGCCGGAATTTCTATTTTTGAATCTGCGGTTCCAAATGAAACTTTTTCTCCAAATAGCTGTGTGTTTTTAATAACGGATTCAGCTATAAATTCATCTTCAAAATCAACCGTTAGCACAGCTGGTAGTATCTTCATTTGTCTTTTAACTAAATCATATTGTGGATGTGATTTCAGTCCTAGAAATTTAATTGATTTTACATCTGGAAACTTTAATAATTCTTGAGCTATTTGAAAAGCACTTTGCTCTTGCGCTTTCATTCTATAAGTTAGTGTAGGCAAGCCTAATGATACTAAAAAAACATCAAAAGGACTTTGCGCACGACCTTGTGCATTAGAATAATAATGATTTTTTTTTGTACCATGATTCCTCTCTTACAACGATAACACCAGCCACGCAGGCCCCATGTCCCGAAACACATTTCGTTGCTGAAAAAACTGAAAAATAAGCACCTAATTCTAATGGCTTTTGCGAAGCAAATGTTGCCATACTATTATCTACAGCAAAAATTGCATGATAGGCTTTAGCCAAAATAGCTATTGCTGTTATATCTATAATTTTCAAACTAGGATTAGTAGGTGATTCGCATAAAATTAGAGTTACTTTATTTTTAGCCAAAATATCTTCTACTTCCTCTGTATTGGTAAAATCAGCATAAGATACTTCAATATTATTTTTCTCTAACAAGATATTCAAAAGACGATAGGTTCCTCCATAACAGTCCCTTTCTACTAGTACTCTATCCCCTGATTGTAAAACAGTTTCAAATAATAGCGTAATAGCGGCAATACCTGTATTAGTACAAACAGCTCCGTATCCGTTTTCAACTTTTGCAAAAACCGTTTCCAAGGCATTGCGCGTAGGGTTATCCGTTCGTGAATAATCATACTAAAAATCTGTATTCTGCTGTCGTTTATAATCAAAGGTAGCTGTGTTATAAATAGGTAAATGGGTAGCACCATAAGCATCTTTGATACCACTGTGCTGAGTTAAATTAGCTAAAAGAGTTTCTATTTTCATATTCTATGTATTATACAATTGTGTTGTAAAATTTATTCAAAAAAAAACCTCTGCATTTGCAGAGGTGCTGTTGTAAACTTTTAAATTTTATACAATAGTAAACTCTGGAAAGACGAATTCCCATCATACTCATTATATATTTGTTAAAATCCTTTTTCATCTAACATAAAAAAACAGGACAAAACTAGATTATTATTCTTTAAAAATAAAATTAATAGTTTATTTTTCTAAATTTTATTTAAACAAAACTTATTTAGTTTAATTAATTCTAAAACAAACCGAATTCACCCATTAAAAAACTAAAAACACCTCATTTTTCAATACTTATGTTTATTCAAAAAAAAGTTAATAATCCTTCAGAATTCAATTTCCTTTTATACATTTGTACCAAGTTTACAAGAGGAAAAATTTGAACTGATTGCAACCTCATAAAAAAATGCTAAAGCAGTAACTACTACTCTTTAGGCAATCGCTACAAAATTTTCCTCACGAATTATTACAAAAAAAAACTAGTATATGGCCTATTTATTTACCTCAGAATCAGTGAGTGAAGGACACCCTGATAAGGTAGCTGATCAAATCAGTGACGCATTAATTGATAACTTTTTAGCATTTGACCCTGCGTCTAAAGTAGCTTGTGAAACCCTAGTAACTACTGGTCAAGTAATTTTAGCAGGAGAGGTAAAATCAAAAACCTATTTAGATGTTCAAAGCATCGCTCGTGAGGTAATTAAAAAAATTGGTTACACGAAAAGCGAATATATGTTTGAAGCGAATTCTTGCGGCGTGTTATCTGCTATTCACGAACAATCAGACGATATCAATCGTGGTGTGGATAGAATTACAGCTGAAGCGGATTTTGAAACCAAAGCAAACGCACAAGGAGCAGGCGACCAAGGAATCATGTTTGGTTATGCCACGAATGAAACGGAAGATTTCATGCCGTTAGCACTTGACTTATCTCATAAACTATTACAAGAATTAGCCGAATTACGTAGAGAAAACAACGAAATTACCTATTTACGTCCCGACGCTAAATCCCAAGTAACTTTAGAATACGACGACAATAACAAACCGGTTCGCATTGACGCTATTGTAATTTCTACACAACATGATGATTTTGCTGAAGAAGTGGAAATGTTAGCTAAAATCAAGAAAGATATTATTGAGATTTTAATTCCTAGAATTATTGCTAAATATCCGCAATATGCTCATTTATTCAATGATAAAATTGAGTATCATATCAATCCTACCGGAAAATTCGTAATTGGAGGCCCACATGGCGATACTGGCTTAACAGGCAGAAAAATCATTGTTGACACTTATGGAGGCAAAGGAGCTCATGGTGGTGGTGCTTTTTCTGGTAAAGACCCTTCAAAAGTAGACCGGTCAGCTGCTTATGCAACACGTCACATTGCTAAAAACTTAGTAGCAGCTGGTGTTGCTGATGAAGTTTTAGTACAAGTTTCTTACGCTATTGGTGTTGCAAAACCATGTAATGTATACATCAATACTTATGGAACTGCTAAAAACGGTTTAACTGATGTTCAGATTTCTGAAAAGGTTAATGAATTATTTGATTTAAGACCTTATGCAATTGAACAACGTTTAAAATTAAGAACTCCTATCTATAGTGAAACTGCTGCTTACGGACATATGGGACGTAAAAACGAAGTGGTTACTAAGAGCTTTGTTTCTCCTTCAGGAGAGAAAAAAGAAGTTGAAGTTGAATTATTCACTTGGGAAAAATTAGACTTCGTAGATAAAATAAAAACTGCTTTTAACTTATAATAACTAAATACAAACCTCAAACAGCCTTGTAAATTATAGTTACAAGGCTGTTTTATTTTCATACCTTTCTATTATGAAAAAAATGTTATGTATACTCGTATTATTATTGAATCTTTTCACGTTTAGTCAAGTACCTAAAATTAATGCTTCACTCATAAACGCTACACCAATTGAAGCAGATGAATACATCGGCGAAGACAACATAGGTTTTCTCTACTTTATCAAAAAAAATATCTTGTTCAAAATAAAAAACGGTGAAAAATATGAATATAAAAACATTCAATTAGGAGAGATCTCTAAGGTTGATTTACAAAACCCGTTACGAATCCTTGTTTTTTTCAGCAATTTCAATACCATCATAGCTTTAGACAATCAACTAAACGAGGTTCAAAAATTAAACTTTAACTCTATTAACAACTCAATTGCTTTAAGTGCTATTGGAATAGCTGGTTTAAACAATTATTGGATTTTTAATGAAACCAATCAGCAATTACTCCTTTACAACTACATTAAAAACACAACACAAGCTATTGGCGTAATTTTTGAAAAACCAATTAAAAATTATTCCTCTACTTACAACAATTTCTTTTGGATAGACACAGAAAACAATTTTTACCAATGTAGTATTTTTGGTAAAAAAACATGGATAACTAAACTTCCTGAATACGATCAAATATCAATAACTGACGAAAAAATCATTGTATATCAAAGAAATGAAAAACTTTTTCTTTTTGACATCAAAAAACAAAAAACGATTCCGATCGAAAATATTGAAAATTCATTCATAAGTTTTTACTATAAAAAGCAAAATTTAGCTATTTTTACAGCTCAAGGAATTACCAATCATAAAATTATTTTACCCTAATGCATATAGCAGTTGCTGGAAATATAGGAGCCGGAAAAACTACATTAACCAGACTTCTATCCAAACATTTTAAATGGGAACCCCATTTTGAAGATGTAGATGAAAACCCTTACTTAGACGACTTTTATCACTCTATGGACAGATGGAGTTTTAATCTTCAAATTTATTTTTTGAATAGCCGTTTTCGTCAGATTTTGAAAATTAGGGAAAGTGGTAAAAAAATCATTCAAGACAGAACTATTTATGAAGATGCTCATATCTTTGCTCCAAACTTACATGCTATGGGGCTAATGAGTAATCGCGATTTTGAAAATTACACCTCTTTGTTTGAATTAATGGAAAACTTAGTTGGACCGCCTGATTTATTAATTTATTTAAGAAGTTCTATACCTAATTTAGTTGGACAAATTCACAAACGTGGACGTGACTATGAAAACTCAATTTCTATCGATTATCTAAGCCGACTAAACGAACGTTATGAAGCATGGATTCAGACTTACAACAAGGGAAATTTATTAATAATTGACGTTGATAATATTAACTTTGTTGACAATCCTGAAGATTTAGGAATGATTATTAATAAAATTGACGCTGAAATTAATGGGTTGTTTTAATTCTAACCAAGTCCTTTACAGATAAGTCTAAATCAGAATAGAATTAAATAGTTTTATTCTGATTTACCCCCTCTATTTCAGCACGAACTCTGTTGTTGTCTTATTTTGCATTATTTCCCCTTAACTAAAAGTGGATTATTGTTTATTGAATAAGACCATCCATTAACTAAAACACAATAAAATCATCTTAAAAAATCTTCCTCTATCCACTACACTAATTCAAATAGATGATCTACCTAAAAAGCTTCTGTTTAAAAAAATATTTTTTTATACTTCAACCCAAATGATGTCTTAGCCTTTTTGATAAAAATAAAAGGGCAAAAAAGATAAAACTAATGATGTTTAGATTTTAACATATTTTTCAATAGAAAAGGAATACAAATGTTTTTCGTCTTTAGAATAAAAAATAGACTCTTTAAGTTCCCATTTATCTTGATCGATATCAGGAAAAAATGTATCTGCCTCAAAACAACCATGCACTCTTGTTAGTTCTATTTGATCTGCCAGATCAATAAACTGTCTATAAATTTCTCCTCCCCCTATTACATATACCTCTTGATCTACAGGACAGGCTTGTAATGCTTCTTCCAGATAATGAACAACAATACATTCTTCTGGAACAGCATATTCTTTTTTCCGAGTAATAATAATATGCGTTCTATTAGGTAGTGGTTTTGAAAAACTTTCAAACGTCTTACGTCCCATAATAATACAATGCCCACTTGTCAAGGTTTTAAAATGCTTAAAATCGTTTGGCAAATGCCAAAGCAGATTATTGTTTTTACCTAATTCATTATTTTGACCCGCAGCAGCAATTAATATTATTTTCTTAGGCATTTTTTTGAATTTCTTTTTGAAGTTGTTCTAATTTACGCTGTTGTTTAAAAACCAATCTTTCTATTTGTTCTCGTTCCCATTTCTTGTTCATAAAACGTTCCGTTATAAAAACGCGAATAAAATGTAAAACAAAGAAAAAAAACCAAATGGTTATAACCCAAAGTGACCAATTCGAGTCAGAAAAAGTGTTTAGCCCGTAATTAGTAAATATTAAAAACAAACTTGCTGTAAACCATATCACAAAATGAGCATATAAACGCTTTTTTTGCTTAATTCGTAGACGAGCATACTCATAAAGTTCCTGTTGATTAATATCCATTTAAATCTCTTTTTATACGGCTACTTCTCCTTTAATATGTGGATAAGGATCGTAATCTATTAATGTAAAATCTTGAAAATTAAAATCAAAAATATTTTTAATTTCTGGATTCAAGATCATTTTTGGTAACGGGCGTGGCTCTCTGGACAGCTGTAACTCTAACTGTTCTACATGATTATTGTAGATATGAGCATCTCCAAAGGTATGAATAAAATCGCCGACTTGTAAGTCACATACTTGTGCAATCATCATGGTTAACAAAGCATACGACGCAATATTAAAGGGCACTCCTAAAAAGACATCTGCACTACGCTGGTACAATTGACAAGATAATTTACCATCAGCTACATAAAACTGAAAAAAGGCGTGACAAGGAGGCAAAGCGGCTTTCTCATTAGCAACATTTTCAGCAAACGTTTTTTTATCATCGGGCAAAACCGAAGGATTCCAAGCTGAAACCAACATTCTTCTGCTATTTGGATTTTTCTTTAAAGTTTCTATTAACTCTGTTATTTGATCTATCTCTTCATTATTCCAATTGCGCCATTGACGACCATATACCGGTCCTAAATCTCCTTTTTGATCAGCCCATTCATCCCAAATACGCACCCCGTTTTCTTTTAAGTATTGAATATTGGTATCTCCCCTTAAAAACCAAAGGAGTTCATAAATTATAGATTTTAGATGTAGTTTTTTTGTTGTTACCATCGGAAATCCTTGGCTTAAATCAAAACGCATTTGATAACCAAAAACACTTTTGGTTCCAGTTCCTGTCCTATCTCCTTTTTGATTTCCACTATCTAAAACGTGTTTAACTAAATCTAGATATTGCTTCATTTTTAACTTATTTGAATAAATGAATACCCTGAAAAAATTATAATTCTCTTTTATTTATCTCATCACGAATTTTGGCTGCTTTTTCATAATCTTCATCTTGAACGGCTTCTTCCATGAGTTCGTTTAACTCAGCTAAACTTAATTTTGAATAAGCTGATGTTTTATCATCTTCTTGCAAAGCGCCAAAAGTTTCAGGCGTTGAAAGTATGTCTTCATCAGATATTCTATTTTCATCTGAAGAAGTACTTAAATAAATACCCGCCTTATCCAATATATTTTTATACGTAAAAATTGGAGCTTCAAAACGCAACGCTAGTGCTATTGCATCAGAAGTTCTAGCATCAATTATTTCCTCGATTTTATCGCGCTCACAAATCATACTTGAATAAAAAACGCCATCTACTAATTTATGTATAATTACCTGTTTAACAATTATATCAAATCGATCGGCAAAATTTTTAAACAAATCATGTGTGAGAGGTCTTGGAGGTCGTATTTCTTTTTCTAAAGCAATAGCAATTGACTGCGCTTCGAAAGCTCCAATAACAATAGGTAATTTTCGTTCTCCCTCTACTTCATTTAAAATCAAAGCATAAGCTCCATTTTGCGTTTGGCTGTATGAAATTCCTTTTATAGATAGTCTGACTAAACTCATTTTTTTGACTGTGAATATATCTTTGCAAAGTAACAAAAAACTTTGTACTGTTAATAAAAAAGAGCCATAATATGGCTCTTTTTAGGATTATTTTAAATAACTCAACTTATGAATTCTGAGCTTTAAATACCTTTAATTTCTCTATTAAAGCGGGAACCACTTGAAAAGCATCACCTACAATACCATAATCTGCAACTTTAAAGAAAGGGGCTTCTGGATCAGAATTAATTGCAACTTTTACTTTAGAAGAGTTAACACCTGCAATGTGCTGAATTGCACCAGAAATACCAACTGCAATATATAAGTTAGTAGCTACAGGCTTACCTGTTTGCCCAACGTGTTCACTATGAGGTCTCCATCCTAAATCAGAAACTGGTTTAGAACATGCTGTTGCTGCCCCTAACACAGAAGCTAATTCTTCAATCATTCCCCAGTTTTCTGGTCCTTTTAATCCACGACCTCCAGAAACTACTACATCCGCATCCGCAATAGTAACTTTTCCTGATCCTTTTTCTACTGACTGAGTTTTTACACCAAAATCTGCATCAGAAATAGCTGGAGCAAAATCTTCAGCTGTAGCTGAACCCATTGACTCTACTAACCCAAAGCTATTTTTTGCTATAGCTAACACTTTTACATCGGTATCAATTTGTGTTATATTGAAAGCTTTGTTTGAAAAAGCGTTTCTTTTTACCTGGAATGGAGTTGTACTTACAGGCAAAGCAACTACATTAGAAGCATAACCTGCATTTAAGTTTACTGCAACAAGAGGCGACAAGTATAAAGAATCTGTAGTAGAAGACAATACCACTACTTTAGAGTTTTCTTTTTCTGCCGCTTGTTTAATTACATCAGCATATACTTTAGCATTGAAATTGTTTAATTTATCACTAGAAACTGTTAACACTTTATCTACACCGTATTTTCCTAATTCTGAAACATCTCCAGCGTTAATAGTTAAAGCTGTTACTGTAGTTCCAGTAGATTCTGCTATTTTTTTTGCGTATGAAGCTAATTCAAATGCTACTTTTTTGAATTTTCCTTCCGCTGATTCTGCATATATTAAAATTGACATAATTTTTACTATTTTGTTTAAACGTTGAATTATATTTTTTAAATGATTCGTAATTTATCATTTAAAATTCAAAATTAGATAACTTTAGCTTCGTTGTGTAATAAGTTAATAAGCTCATCTAAATTATCTGGACTTATTAATTTAACTTCTTGTTTTGGAGCTGGTTTTTCAAATTTCACTGCTTTTGTTGCAACATCTACTCCTACTGGTTCTACTACATTAAGAGGTTTCGTTCTAGCAGTCATGATTCCGCGCATATTAGGGATACGTAAATCTTTTTCTTCCACTAATCCTTTCTGACCTCCCACGATAAGAGGTAATGATGTAGTTACCACTTCTTTCCCTCCATCAATTTCACGAGCAGCCGTTACCGTATTCCCTTCAACTTTTAAATCTATACATGAATTGACAAAATTGTATCCTAACAAACCAGCAGTCATACCAGGAACCATTCCTCCGTTGTAATCTAATGATTCTTTTCCTGCAATTATTAAGTCAAAACCGCCATTTTTAATTACTTCAGCTAATTCTTTTGCCACAAACAAGCCATCTGTTGGGTTTGAATTTACTCGAATTGCATCGTTTGCTCCAATAGCTAATGCTTTTCTTAACGTTGGTTCTGTATCAGCTCCACCCACATTTACTACAGTTACTGTAGCACCTTGCTGTTCTTGAAACATTACGGCTCTTGTTAATCCAAATTCATCATTCGGATTGATTACATATTGTACCCCATTCGTGTCAAATTCTGAATCACCATTGGTAAAATTAATTTTTGAAGTAGTATCAGGTACGTGACTGATGCAAACTAATATTTTCATTGCTAATCAAATTGGTTTAAAATTTATAGAATTACAAATATAACTAAAATATACATACAATTATTATGCGTGCATAATAATTTTTTATCATTTTTTAGTTAGTTTCTCTTTTAATTTCATTGATCCTGGTTTAAAATTTCATATTTTTGCGATTCATTTTGTAGAATCTAAGAAAATTTTATGAGAACGATACAGTTTAGAGAAGCCATTTGTGAAGCTATGAGTGAGGAAATGCGCCGCGATGAGTCGGTGTATTTAATGGGAGAAGAAGTGGCTGAATACAATGGAGCATATAAAGCTTCAAAAGGAATGTTAGACGAGTTTGGCCCTAGACGTGTTATAGACACTCCTATTGCTGAAATGGGATTTTCAGGCATAGCAGTAGGTAGTGCAATGAACGGTTGTCGCCCAATTGTAGAATATATGACATTTAACTTTTGTCTCGTTGGGGGTATTGATCAAGTTATTAACAATGCCGCAAAAATGAGACAAATGAGTGCAGGACAATTCCCAATGCCTATGGTTTTTAGAGGCCCCTCTGCTTCAGCGGGTCAGTTAGCAGCTACGCACTCGCAAGCTTTTGAAAATTGGTTTGCAAATTGCCCTGGATTAAAAGTTATTGTACCTTCTACTCCTTATGATGCTAAAGGTCTTTTAAAATCCGCTATACGCGACAATGATCCTGTTATTTTTATGGAATCAGAACAAATGTATGGTGATAAAGGAGAAGTACCTGAAGGAGAGTACACAATTCCTATTGGAGTAGCCGATATTAAACGCGAAGGAACAGATGTTACAATCGTATCATTTGGAAAAATAATCAAAGAAGCTTACACAGCTGCCGATGAACTAGCAAAAGAAGGAATTTCTGTTGAAATTATTGATTTACGCACAGTTCGCCCTATGGACTACGATACCATTTTAAACTCTATTAAAAAAACAAATAGATTAGTAGTTCTAGAAGAAGCTTGGCCTTTTGCATCAGTAGCTTCTGAAATTACCTATATAGTTCAAGAAAGAGCTTTTGACTATTTAGACGCGCCTATTCAAAGAATTACCACAGCTGACACACCGGCTCCTTACTCGCCAACTTTATTAAAAGAATGGTTACCAAACGCACAAGATGTGATTAAAGCAGTTAAGAAAGTATTGTATAAATAATTAACTATATATCTGTTATTTATATAAAGCTCCATCTTTTAGAAAATGATGGAGCTTTATTCTTAGGTATATACCAATTTTTAAGAATATGCAAAAAAAGATTAGTTTTTTTACAATATTGTTTTTTACATTATTTGTAAATGCACAAACAAAAGTTAGTGGAGTAATATATGATGACCAAAACCTCCCTTTGCCTTTTGCTAACATTTATTTCAAAGGCAATAAAACAGGAATTTCTTCTGACATAAATGGAGTCTTTAGCATTGAATCTGCAAATGACTACAAAACAATCATCATTAAATATGCTGGTTTTGAAGATAAAGAAGTTGAACTAAACACATCCATCATAAACAATTTAAAAGTGGTTATGTCTACAACAAAACAATTAAAAGAAGTTATTGTAGTTGCTAAACCTAAAAAACATTTAAAAAAAGAGGAAAATCCTGCTTATAGAATCTTACAACAAATTTGGAAAAACAAGAAGAAAAATGGATTAGTATCTTCTAAATCTTACCAATACACTAAATATACCTCAGTAGCAAACGGTTTAAGCAATTTAGACAGCATTTTCTTAAAAAGAGTCTTGGGGGAGTCATTATGATAGTGTAATAAAAATTGCCGAACAAAAAAGAAACCAAACCAACTACATAATTCCCACTTACTTAAAAGAAACAAACGAAAAAATTTATGGCAACAATATAAACAACAAATACAAAGAAGTTGTTGAAGGGGAACGTACTACGGGATTGGCAGACAAAGGATTTATGATGGAAAAAATAGGCAATTTTATAAAACCTTTTGACGTATATGATGATGATGTAGTAATACTTAACAAAGTTTTCATGAGTCCATTATCCACACGCGGATATAGCCAATATGAGTATGTCTTAAAAGACAGTATTCAAGAGGGTAATAAGAAGATTTACGAAATCTTTTATTTTCCTAGAAATAATCAAGACTTACTTTTTCAAGGTTCTTTTAAAGTAAGCGACAAAAATTTTGCCATTACGGAAATCTATCTTCGCAACAACCCTAAAGTAAATTTAAATTTCGTAAGAAACCTTTCTATTGAAAAAATTTATACCATACAGGATAATGATGTATACCTACCTGAACGTGAAACTTACGAGGGAGACTTTACTTTCTTTTCTAAAGAAGATGGCGAAAAAGGTATGTATCTAAAAAAAAACATACTATATTCTGATTATATTTTTAACCAAGAATTAGCCCCAAATTTTTATGACCAAGTTGAAGTACAAACACTAGCCAATCAATTTGAGAAAGAAGATAACTACTGGAAACAGCTTACTACTCGAGAAGCAGGGATAAACAACACAAGAAAAATCATTACAGACCTAGGAAACAACAAAAGAATAAGAAGAGTTACCAATCTAATTACAATACTTACTTCTGGGTATTTTACTGTTTTTAAAAACATACAATACGGCTCATTATATCAAACTTTTTCAAACAATAATATCGAAGGCCTTAGACTAAAAGCAGGTTTCAGAACATTTACGAACCCTAATGATATGTTTAGAGTAAATGGATATATGGCGTATGGATCAATGGATCATGCTACAAAATTCGGACTTAGCACTCGTTATTTAATCAATAGCAGTCCCCGTATTACATTAGGATTAGGTTTTCTAAAAGACAACCTACAACTAAGCGGTATAGGTTTAGAGGAATCAGAACTTATAGCTACAGGTCCTAGCACAAATGTAATTATTGCAAGAGGTGAAAATTACAGTCTAACAAATGTAGAAAAAAGTGTATTTAGCACTGATTACCAACCCCACAATAACTTAAAATTCAACCTAAGCTTTGTGCACAGATATATGAAATCAGCAAGTGAAAACAGATTTTCATTAGCGTACAATTACAACGGAGAAATAAAAAACACATTAACTGATTTTGCTATTAGTTGCGGTGTTTTCTATACTCCTAAGCGAGATGTTTATGGATTTGGAGTAGACCAAACTTATACAGGAAGACTCTATAGTACATTTGCTCTTAAGTACACACATGGCTTAAAAGGGGTATTTAATGGACAATATAATTATGATAAAGTCCAACTATTATACGAAAAACCCTTACAGTTAAGTAACTTTGGTGTATTAAGAACTACATTAGAAGGGGCGAAAGTTTTCCAAAAACTACCTCTCAATCTCTTAACTCCAATTGTTGTAAATCAGGCATATTCTATTTCTCCTAATTCTTTTTCCTTACTAGACTATTATGATTTAGTCACAGATCAATATCTTTCGATACGCTTTGAGCATCATTTCAATGGCTATATATTTAACAGGATCCCTCTATTAAAAAAACTAAAATTAAGAGAAGTACTATTTTACAAAACCGTTTGGGGCAGTATATCTCAAAGTAATAAAACAATCAATCATTCATCTATAAACTATAACGCACCAACTAATGCTTATTCAGAATATGGTTTTGGTATTGAAAACATTGGTCTTGGAAATTTCAAACCCATTCGTATAGATTGTATTTGGCGTTCAGCATTTACAGATATTAACGGTAGTATTCCTCCTACTTTTGGTGTACGTTTTGGTTTCTTCCCTGAATTCTAATACTATTAATTCATTATTTTAAAAAAATTAGACAAGTCATAACGTTTTATGACTTGTCTAAAATAATCCCTCCTCCTCAATAATTTCAAACAGTTGCCTCTTATAGAATAAAACAACTTTGAAAATAAAAAAGGACTCGATTTTTTACCCTCAAGTAAAACTACAGCCGTAGTAAAATATTTCCGTGCGTTTTTATCTTCATTACAAAGTCTAACGCATAATTTGAATTAAAGGAATTACTACTAAAATCTTAATTAAATATTTCAGAAAACAATTTAAAAATTACGAAGCGAGTAACATCTAAACCAACTGAAAATACTAAAAACGATTTAATTAGAATAAAATGACCTATTTATTAGATGCTCTTACCAGATACTTGCTTTCAAGAATCCAGATGTTTTGATTTCACATCATATAAATACTACAAGCCCTCTTAAAAAATTATTACATTTCAAAGCAAAAAAAGAAACAGTCATAATATACTCAAAAATACGCCATCTCATAAAACGTATCCCTTTTTTATTCGTCGTTGTTACCTTAAAAAATAAGGTATAAAATTCCACATCAGTACTAATCAACTCGTTTTCAACATCAACAAAAGAATATTTACTGAAAAACTAGCATTTCAAATTTCCATATTCCAAATTTTAACGTACCTTTGCACCCTCAAAATTAAATATATAAAATAATGACTACTGATAAAATCACTACATTTGACGTGTTAGTCGAAATCCCTAGAGGAAGCCGTAATAAATATGAATATGATTTTGATTTAAAAAGAATGCGTTTTGATCGTATGTTATATTCTTCTATGATGTATCCAGCGGATTATGGTTTTATTCCTGAAACTCTAGCTTTAGATGGTGATCCTCTAGACGTTTTAGTTTTGGTTACGAAACCTACATTCCCAGGTTGTGTTGTAGAAGTAAAACCTATTGGTGTTTTTAATATGGCAGACGACAAAGGATCTGATGAAAAAATTATTTGTGTCCCTATTTCTGATCCTATCTGGAACAAATTAAATGATTTATCCGACATCAATCCACATCTATTAAAAGAAATCGAACATTTCTTTGAAGTTTATAAAGACCTTGAAAATAAAAAAGTAGACGTTCAAGGATGGGGTGATATTACTGAAGCTAAAAAACTTATACAAGAATGTATCGATCGTTTTAATGCTTTGGAAAACAAACCTGAAGGATTATTCAGCATAAAATAATTCTTTTCTATTTTTTTTGATTGCTGAAAACAGTTTTTAATTATATAGATATAAATATTTTATAAGCGGTATTTTAAAAAAATACCGCTTATTTTATTACAATTAAAGTGAATTATGATTAAAAATTTAGCTCTTTTTAACTCAAAGCCAATATTTCAATTGACTGAAATATAAAGTAAAACTTCTTTTAAAAACAATTCTACACATTTTTTTTTAAGTTTTTTTATCCTGAAACAAAACACTAAAACCAAGAAAAAAAGATCTACAAATTAAGACTTTATTCAACAACAATTCTAGCTGAGAGCCTAAAAATAACCTTAATAACACACTAAAAAGCATACACCCCTATTTTATGAACAAAACATCTGTTTTTTATCAACAAACAACCTTATTCTCCATTCAAAATTAAATTTTATATTTGCTTCAAATATTTTTTTTATGTCAATTAGCACAAAACCTTATAAAAACTCTGACTCAAGCAAAAAAGAACAAGTATCTAAAATGTTTGACACTATTTCCCATGAGTATGATAGTTTAAATCGTGTAATCTCATTTGGAATAGATGTGCAATGGCGAAAAAAAATAGTACAATTAGTTGGTTCTATTCAACCAAAAAAAGTTTTAGATATTGCTACTGGAACAGGAGACTTAGCAATATTAATGAAAGACACACAAGCCGAAAAGATAATCGGCCTAGATATTTCGGCAGGAATGTTAGCAGTGGGACAAGAAAAAATACGTAAAAAGAATTTATCCAACCAAATTGAACTCGTATTAGGTGATTCTGAAAACATTCCCTTTGAAGACAATAGTTTTGACGCTATAACAGTAAGTTTTGGGATTCGAAATTTTGAAAATTTAGAAAAAGGTCTTTCCGAAATCCTTAGAGTATTAAAACCAGGAGGTATCTTTGTAATCCTAGAAACTTCAGTGCCTGAAAAATTTCCATTCAAACAAGGGTATCAATTTTACACTCAAATGATTATGCCTTTAATTGGAAAATTTTTTTCCAAAGACAAAGTTGCTTATCGTTATCTAGCAGATTCCGCATCTATCTTTCCTTACGGAGAAGCGTTAAACAATATTTTACGAAAAATTGGGTTTATAGATGTAAAACATACACCACAAACTATGGGAGTTGCAACAATTTATTCTGCTTCAAAAAGATAAAAAATGAAAAACTATTTAATACTGCTACTATTTGCTTTTCCTGTTTTAGGGCAAACCCCTTTCAGCAAACATATCTTTGCAAAAAAACCATTAACTAACCTAGCTAATTTTGACAAACAACGAGTGCATTTTGGTTTCTTTTTAGGTTTCAACAATTATGACTTCAAAATCAACAAAAAACACAACGGACAAGATGTAATTGTGGATAGTCAAACAGGTTTTAATGTAGGCTTAATAAGCAATTTAAGACTACACGAACACATTGATTTGCGTTTTGAACCAGGACTGCATTACGGACAAAGAAACCTTCATTTCCCTAACATGAAGGAAACCCGAGATGAACTCAGAGAGGTAAAATCTACATATATACATTTCCCTCTTCTTCTGAAATTTTCATCAAAACGCACAGGTAACATCAAGCCCTATGTACTAGGTGGTGTCTCTAGATCTATTAATTTATCCAGCAATGCAGAATCTACAGATGACAACTCTGTTAATCGTTTTAGAATGATTAAACAGAGTAATAACTATGAACTAGGAGCTGGTATTGATATTTATCTTGAGTATTTCAAATTTTCACCGTCTATACGAGGTATCTTTGGATTTAACAATGAAATGATCCCAGATAACAACCCCAATAGCCCTTGGACTGGAAACATTGAAAGTATGAATACACGAGGGATTTTTATAAACTTTTCTTTTCACTAAAAACCTCTCCTAAATTCACTTAAAACTATTGCTGTAGCTGTGGCTACGTTTAAACTTTCCGTTTTTTGCAAATCGCCAAATTGAGGTATTGCTATTTTGTGCGCAACTTTATTTTCTATTTTTTCAGAAATACCATTTGCTTCATTCCCTAAAATAAGTATTCCTTGATTAGGAAGTTCCTCTTTGTATATATTGTTCCCATCCATAAAAGTACCATAAATAGGAAGTTTTGTACTATTCAAAAACACTTCTAGATCAACATAATGAACATCAACTCTACTAACAGACCCCATAGTAGCTTGTATTACTTTAGGGTTATACAAATCAACTGTTTCTTTAGTACATACAATTTGTGAAACACCAAACCAATCACAAAGTCTGATTATTGTCCCTAAATTACCTGGATCTCTAACATCATCAAGAGCAACTATAAGTCCTTCCTCTTTCAATACTCGCTCTTTTGGAATTCTAAATAAAGCCAAACAATTATTAGCCGTAGTCAAAGCACTCATTCTGTTTAATTCAACGGTGGACACTAACGTTTTAAATTTAGCTGGCAAATCATCAAACAGTTCTTCTACCATATACAAATGCTCCAACTCAAATTTAGACGCTAAAAGTTCCCGAATAACCTTTACTCCTTCCGCTAAAAACAAACCATATTCTTTCCTGTATTTTTTTTGATGTAAACTAGAAACAAGTTTTATTTGGTTTTTGCTAAGCATAAATGTATTTTTGAATTAATTTTTTTGGTTTGAACAAAATCCCTACAAAAATATCAATAATTATTCTATTAGCAGTACTTTATACCGCATGTAGCACGGTAAAAAAAGTTCCTGCCAATAAACATTTGCTAGTAAACAACACATTAGATGTTGATGGTCTGAAATTTAAAACAAATGAAGACGGAATTATTGAACAAATAAATCAGCAACCCAATACTTCTATCCTAGGGTTTAATTTCAGATTACACTTATATAATCTCGCAAAAGAACACACTGATTCCCTTTTTAAAAAAAACATATTAGATAATCCTAAAAAATACAACAAGCTATCTAAATGGTTATCTGAAAAGCAAGTACATAGACTTGGCAAATCTTTTTTGTATTCAGGAATTCATTCTTTTTTAAAAAAAACGGGGGAACCTCCAGTGCTTGTTGATTCAATTAAAACAATAAGAAATGCAAAAAACATAGAAGCTTGGTACCAAAACCAAGGCTATCTACACGCTAAATCTTCCTATAAAATTAATTACTTAAAAAACAAAAAAGCAAGTATTGAATATTTTGTAAAAAAAGGAAAACCGTACATTTTAGACTCAATTCAAACAGATATAGCGAATAAATCTATTGATTCTTTATACCAAAAAGTTGCTTTAAAATCACACATAAAACAAGGCAAACAATACAAAGAAAGTAACTTTAGTAATGAAATAAACAGACTTACACAGCACTTTAAAAACAACGGAATATATGACTTCCAACAACAAAATATTGAATTTGAAATTGACACAGCAAGTTATAAAACCCCTGTAACAATAAAAATTACAGATCGCAAAATAAAAAAAGGAGACTCTCTAATTACCAAACCTTATGAAATCAAAAAAATAGGAAAAATAAACATTAATATCATAAACAAACCTAAAAAAGGTTTTTTTGTAAAGGAAATAAAAGACAGTGTAACTTATAAAAACTACACCTTTTATAGCAACGAAAAAATAAAACACCGCGCCAAATCAATAACAAACGGTATTTTTATACAAAAAGATAGTGTCTTTAGTGATTTCAACAGAACACAAACACTACGTTCTTTAAGCAACTTACGCGTGTTTAATTTCCCTAATATTACTTTTGCCGAAAACCCTAAAGATAAGACTCTTACAACTGAAATCACACTTATCCCAAAAGACCGATTTAGTTTTAGAGCTAGTGCGGATTTTACTCATTCCAACATACAAGACTTTGGTATTACAGGAAACACATCTGTCCTTATCAATAATATCTTTAGAGGAGCGGAAATTTTAGAAATTGGTGTAAAAGGAAATCTAGGTTCTTCCAAAGACTTTGCTAACCCCAAAAAATTATTTTTTAACATTCAAGAATATGGAGCAGACTTAAAATTATCATTTCCTAGAATATTTTTCCCTTTAAATACTAAAAGTATTATTCCTAAATCTATGTTTCCTAGTACACTCATAAGAGCAAGTTTTTCTAAACAACTCAATATTGGTTTGGACAAAGAAAGTATTACAGGAGTAATAAACTATAACTGGTCTCCTTCTTCTAAAACCAACTTCAAATTAGATTTAGCAAATTTACAGTATATAAAAAACATCAATATCAATAATTATTTCAATGTATATACATCAAGTTATGACCAGCTTAATCAATTAGCAAAATTATACAACCATTATCCAGAATTATTAGATGATCAAAACAATTTATCAATAGAAAATGGTGGAGCCGATCTATTTATGAAATACGCCTTTGAGGGGCTTTACCCCAAATTAAATGAAAACGAACAAGACTTACGAACCATTCAAAGTATTTTAGAAAGAAAAAAAAGATTAACTGAAAACAATTTAATCCTATCTAGCAGTATTAGTTACAACAAAACCTCTCAAACAGACATTTCTGATAAAGAGTTTTATAGCGTTAAAACTAAATTTGAATCCACAGGAAATATTATGTCTCTCATTGCGGACTTAACCAATAGACCTAAAAATCTTAATGGGCATCGTAACATATTAGGACTTGAATATTCACAATATCTAAAAGCTGAATTAGAATATATAAAACATTGGGATTTAAGAAACGAAATATACATAGCTTTCAGAGCTTTTGGTGGGCTTGCCATTCCTTATGGTAATTCAAACTCTATTCCTTTTACTCGAAGTTATTTTGCAGGAGGTGCTAATGACAACAGAGCGTGGCAGTCCTATAGTTTGGGACCTGGAAACTCAAATTCCGTAAATGATTTCAACGAAGCTAATATGAAATTAGCATTCAATACTGAAATTCGATTTACTGTTTTAGGCCAACATCATGCCGCTTTATTTGCAGATTGTGGAAATATTTGGAATGCTAATATTGGAAAAGCATACGAAATAGATGAAAAAAAGGTTTTTAAAAATTTCAATTCATTAGAAGGTTTAGCTTTAGGAACAGGAATAGGCTATCGTTATGATTTTAACTTTTTTGTATTACGATTAGATTGGGGATTCAAAACATATTCACCCAGTCTAAATCAAGCAAGCCGTTGGTTTACAGAATTCAATATAAATAAATCTCAATTTAATATAGGCATTAATTATCCATTCTAAATAAATTTGTAATTTTGTCCATCTTTTAAAAAACAAACATAATGACACACAACATAAAATCAGGTGTAGCAACCGGTGATCAAGTTCAAGAAATTTTTAATTATGCAAAAGAAAAAGGATTTGCGTTACCAGCAGTAAACGTGGTAGGTTCTAGTACTATTAATGGAACTATTGAAACTGCTGCTAAATTAAAAGCTCCTGTAATTATTCAATTTTCTAATGGTGGTGCTGCGTATAATGCAGGAAAAGGACTTTCTAATGAGGGGCAACGAGCTGCTATTTTAGGAGCCGTAGCTGGAGCAAAACACATCCACACTCTGGCGGAAGCTTACGGAGCAACTGTCATATTACACACGGACCATTGCGCTAAAAATTTATTACCTTGGATTGACGGCTTATTAGATGCATCTGAAAAACATTTTGCAGAAACAGGCAAACCTTTGTTTTCTTCACACATGATTGACTTATCAGAAGAACCATTAGAAGAAAATATCGAAATATGCAAAGAGTATTTAGCTAGAATGAGTAAAATGGGCATGACTCTTGAAATAGAATTAGGGATTACAGGTGGTGAAGAAGATGGCGTAGACAATTCACATGTAGATAGTTCAAAACTTTACACTCAACCAGAAGAAGTAGCTTATGCGTATGAAGAATTAATGAAAATCTCACCTCGATTTACAATTGCTGCTGCTTTTGGAAATGTGCATGGTGTATATAAACCTGGAAATGTAAAATTAACTCCAAAAATCCTTAAAAACTCACAAGAATACGTTCAAAACAAATTCAATACAGGACATAACCCTGTAGACTTTGTTTTTCATGGAGGATCAGGTTCTACACTTGAAGAAATAAGAGAAGCTATTTCTTATGGGGTAATTAAAATGAATATCGATACCGATTTACAATTTGCATTCACTGAAGGAATACGTGACTATGTAATTTCTAAAATAGACTATTTAAGAACCCAAATTGGCAATCCAGAAGGTACTGAGGCACCAAACAAAAAGCACTACGATCCTCGCAAATGGGTTCGTGAAGGCGAAATAACTTTCAATAAAAGATTAGAACAGGCTTTTGCCGACTTAAATAACATAAATACTCTTTAATTATCAGTTATAAGTTATGAATTAAACCAACAATTCAAACTTATAACTTTAAACTCATAACTAACTATGGCTTGGTTTAAAAGAAAAGAAAAAGGAATTACGACTCCTACTGAGGCAAAAATGGACGTACCTAAAGGTTTATGGTACAAATCACCTACAGGAAAAATTGTAGACGCTGATGAATTAGCCAGAAACTTATGGGTAAGCCCCGAAGATGATTTTCACGTACGCATAGGAAGTGCTGAATACTTTCAGATACTATTTGATGACAATCAATTTACTGAGTTAGATGCTAATATGACAGCTAAAGACCCTTTAAATTTTGTTGATTCTAAAAAATATTCTGATCGTTTGGTTGATACCATCAAAAAAACACAACTAAAAGATGCTGTACGCACAGGGGTAGGAAAATCAAAAGGAAAAGACCTTGTAGTTTGTTGTATGGACTTTGCCTTTATTGGTGGATCTATGGGAGCTGTTGTAGGCGAAAAAATTGCACGTGGTATTGATCATGCTATCAAAAACAAAATTCCTTTTGTCATGATTTCAAAATCAGGAGGAGCTCGCATGATGGAAGCCGCTTATTCACTTATGCAATTAGCTAAAACATCTGCTAAATTAGCTCAATTGGCAGACGCAAAAATCCCTTACATTTCATTATGTACAGACCCTACAACGGGAGGAACCACCGCATCATACGCCATGTTAGGAGATATTAACATAGCTGAACCTGGAGCTTTAATAGGTTTTGCTGGTCCTCGTGTAGTACGAGACACTACAGGCAAGGATTTACCTGAAGGATTCCAAACATCTGAATTTGTACTAGACCATGGTTTCCTAGATTTTATTTCACATAGAAAAGATCTTAAAAACAAAATAAATCTTTACATTGATCTAATTTTAAATCAAGAAGTAAGATAATTAAAAGAGGCTCTCTGAAAAGCACTTACCATTTAACGTGCCTCTTTTTCAATAATCAAAAGAAGGTTCATTATCAACATTATGATCTTCGCCTGTATTTACTTCGTTCGAATCGCTCTAACAGTAGAATCGGACGAAGTATTTTTTAAACTACCACTCTTTTAGAAAAACACTTATCCTCTTTCAAACATATTAAAATTACGGTTATTTAACCCTCGACAACATATTTTAAAATCATTAAATTCAATATAAAAACAGGATTTAGAGATAAAAACAAACCTAATAAAAGAATTTAAAAAACTACATCCCGCTTCTTATTGCCTCTACAGGATCTAATTTTGAAGCCGAAATAGCAGGTAATATACCCGCTACTAAACCAATAATAATAGCTAAAAATGTCCCAAATAGAATATTTGAAAAACTCAGAACAAAATCAAAGTCTAACACTTGTGTCAGCCCTAAAGCAACTAACCAAACGAATACGATACCTATCACACCGCCAATTAAACATAAAACAATTGCTTCAAACAAAAATTGCAACAAAATAAAATGATTTTTAGCCCCCAATGATTTCTGTATCCCTATTAAATTGGTACGCTCTTTTACCGATACAAACATAATATTGGCAATACCAAAACCACCCACTAGTAACGAAAAACCAGCTATAATCCAACCAATTAAATTCATCTGCGAAATTAATCCATCCAACATATCGGTTGCTCCTTTTATAAAATTCAAAAAGAAATTATTAATTTGCCCATAACTTAACCCTCTATAAGTTCTCATTTTTTGAACAATTTCACTTTTCACTTCTGCTTGACTTATCCCTTCAAGAGGTTTAATAATCACAACAGGCATAAATTTTTCATTATTATCACCATAAAGGGTACGAACTTTATTCAAATTAAGATATACACTCCCATCTGGGTTTTCTCCAAAATTAATCATGCGATTCCCAACTTTTTTTAAGACCCCAAACACTTTAAAACGTTGTCCGTATATTCTAATTTCTTTCCCTACCGCTGACATACCATTAAAAAGTGTTTGTGCTATTTCAGCGCCAATAACCACACCACCGGTACTCGAATTAGATTCTTGTTCATTAAAAAAACGTCCTTCCAAAAAATCTAATTTATTAATATCTATATACTCATAAGTACAAGGTACAATTCCTACATTACTCATTAATTTATCCTCAAACTTCACCGTTTCTCTATTTGTAAAATACTGATAACAAAGCACTTCTATTTTAGAGGTATTATCTTTTAAATAACGATATTCATCATAGGTTACTTTAGGGAATTGCTCTATTTTCCAATCAGGAACATCCGTAGGTGAAAAAGAATATTTAAACAAGTACACCGCACTATTATCTAAACTCCCTACATCCTTTTTAATTTTCCGATCCAATGAATCTACAGCTGACAAAATAGCTATAATAGAGAAAATCCCAATAGTAACGCCTAACAAAGAAAGCAATGTTCTTAATTTATTATTATGCAACGCATTCATAGCAAAACTAAAGCTCTCTTGAAGCAATCGTAGGTATATGATCATAACGTTTTTATTTATTGGTACTAAGTTATTCTCTTTTGTTACAATTCTAAAATCTTATTTTGAATAGCTCTTAAAAAAAACTACTTTTGCCCTTTAATAACAACAACACAATGAATACTACTAAAACAATTCAATCGGCATTGATTTCAGTGTTCGACAAGACGGGTCTTGAACCTATTGTAAAAAAATTACACGAACAAAATGTTACAATTTACTCTACAGGAGGAACTGAAGAATTTATCTTAAAGTTAGGAGTACCTGTCGTGCCTGTAGAAGGAGTTACCGACTACCCTTCAATCTTAGGAGGCCGTGTTAAAACTTTACATCCTAAAATTTTTGGAGGGATCTTAAACCGTCAAGACAACGAAAATGATCTAGCACAAATGCAAGAGTATGCAATTCCTCAAATTGACTTAGTCATAGTAGATCTTTATCCTTTTGAAAAAACCGTTGCGTCAGGAGCTAATGAAAACGAAATAATTGAAAAAATAGATATTGGCGGAATTTCTTTAATAAGAGCAGGGGCTAAAAATTTTAAAGACACGGTTATCATCCCTTCTGTTAACGAATACAATTTATTATTAGAACTTATTAGTAATCAAAACGGAGCAACCACTTTAGAACAACGCAAAAAATTTGCCATTAAAGCTTTTAATGTTTCTTCTCATTATGATTCCGCTATTTTTAATTACTTCAACAAAAATCTCGAAGAACCTATTTTAAAAATCAGCGAAATTAAAGGAGAAGTTCTTCGTTATGGAGAAAACCCTCACCAAAAAGGATTTTTCTTTGGCGACTTAAACAAGATGTTTCACAAATTAAATGGCAAAGAATTGTCATATAACAATTTATTAGATATTGATGCTGCAGTAAATCTAATGGGTGAATTTAAAAATGATGCCCCTACATTTGCCATCTTAAAACACAATAATGCTTGTGGTATAGCTACTCGTACAACTATGAAAGAAGCTTATTTAGATGCTTTGGCTGGCGACCCTACCTCTGCTTTTGGAGGCGTTCTAATAGCCAACAACACAATTGACGTAGCAACTGCAAACGAAATCAATAAACTATTCTGCGAAGTAATCATAGCTCCTGCTTACGACAATGAGGCAATAGAAATACTAAAAGAAAAGAAAAACAGAATCATATTAATCCAAAATCCTATTGATTTACCCAAAACTAATGTAAGAACTTGCTTGAATGGTACTTTGGTTCAAGAAAAAGATTTAATAACCGATTCTAAAGAAATTTTAAAAACTGTAACAACATCTATTCCTACAGAAAAAGAAATAGAAGACTTATTATTTGCTTCAAAAATTTGCAAACACACCAAATCAAATACGATTGTTTTAGCTAAAAATAAACAATTATACGCTTCAGGCACAGGACAAACTTCTCGTGTAGATGCTTTACGTCAAGCAATAGAAAAAGCAAAATCATTTAATTTTAATTTACAAGGTGCCGTGATGGCAAGTGATGCGTTCTTTCCTTTTCCTGACTGTGTTGAAATTGCCCATAAATCAGGTATTACATCGGTAATCCAACCAGGCGGATCAATAAAAGATGAATTAAGCATAACATACTGCAATGAAAACAAAATGTCCATGGTCTTTACAGGCACGAGACATTTTAAACATTAAAAGTAATTTTTAAACCAAACTCCTACCCTTGTTAATTTAAATTAACAAGGGTTTTTCTAAAATAACATTTTTAACTTTTCACTAACAATATATCTTGTTATAAATACCAATTATTTTATCTACATAACTTATTTTTGCAACGCCCTTAAATACCTCAAATGATTTTTATAACAGAAATTGCCTAACGAATTTCTAAACATACAGATATATTAGTATCAAAATTCTAATATCCGTTTGTATAACTTAAAAATCGCAAAAAAATCCTTAAAAAAGAGGAAAAATTCCAAACAATAACAAACTATTGTAACTAAAAACACTCAAATCGTATAATTGTATAGAATCTAGGTCAAATAAAGAAAAACAAAGTACTCATTCAGTAAAATAAACCATCAAAACAAAAACACCATAATGAAAAAGTTGACAGTCCTTTTTTTTATAATATTCATCTTCAACAATACAAACGCTCAAAACATCTTTCCTACTTCAGGAAATACCGGAATTGGAACGCTAACTCCTTCTCAAAAACTTGAGGTTAATGGAAATACTATTTTTGACAATCAGTCATCCAATCATACACATATAAAAATTGGTCATGATGCAAATGACAATATCATTTCTGACAATTCAAATGAAAAACACTATGGCGGAGGGTATTTCTTTAGAGTACACAACGAAACAATACCACACAAATATATAGATGCTTTACTAATAGGTGAAAATGGTAATGTAGGAATTGGTGGCAAATCATCAGATAATAAATTTGAAGTTTATGGAAACACATCTATAGGAGGAGCTGATTTAAAATTAGGAATGAGTGATGGTCAGGACCAAGGTAAAATATTAGATCAAAGAGCTTTGGTACATGGAAATAATGATGAATTATGGGTTAATTACATGAGCGATTTTGAAGGAGGAACAAGAATAGGTAAAAGCGCAATAATACGAAACAACGGAGACACTGCCTTACAAGGCAGACTTGAAGCAAAAGAAATAAAGGTAACCACTACCCCTACAGCAGACTTTGTATTTGAGGAAAATTACAATCTCCCCAAATTAGAAGACGTAGAAAAACATATTAAAACAAAAAAACACCTTCCCGAAATAGCCTCTGCAAAACAAATGCAACAAGAAGGAGTAAATATAGGCGAGTTTCAAATAAAACTTCTTCAAAAAATTGAAGAGTTAACACTTTATTCTATTGAACAAAACAGGAAGATTGAAGAACAAAACAAAAGAATAACAGACTTAGAAAAGCGATAAGTAGTAAAAACAAATAATTTTCACTCCCCTTTATTAAGTTCCAAAACATAATAAACGCTACCATCTAGTGGTAAATATATTTACACATAACAGGATAAATTAAAAATAAAAACACTTATAATAAAAAACAACATGTACTTTTTTAAATATTAAAACCAGATAAATATGATATTAATTGACAAAGAATTCCCTAGTATTTCTGTAAAAACAATTCAAAAAAACAAAGGTGTTTCAGAAGTAAATCTATTCGAATTAGCAAAAAAAGAAAACAAAAAAATATTACTTTTTTTCTACCCGAAGGATTTCACATACGTATGCCCTACTGAGTTATTTGCTTTTCAAGAAATATCCAAAGAACTTGAAGAAAGAAACGTACTATTGTTCGGAGCATCATGCGACACAGTAGAAACACATGATGCGTGGCTACAAACAGATGCTACTGAAGGTGGAATTAAAGGAATTACCTATCCGTTAATCTCTGATTCAAACAGAAATCTTTCTAATATATTAGGCATATTAGATGGAAAGAAAACCACAGAAAACAACCACGAAATAACCATTAATGACAATATAAGTTATAGAGCTACGTATTTAATTAATGAAAACGGCATTGTATTCCACCAAAGCTTAAATAATATGTCTCTAGGTAGAAATGTATTAGAATTCATGCGACTTATAGAGGGGTACACAAGTATACAAGAAACAGGAGAAGTATGTCCTGCTAACTGGGAAAAAGGAAAAGAAACCTTTAAAAATGACAGAATTAGCACCGCAAAATACTTATCCCGATTATTAAGCAAGCAGTTCTCCAACTAAAAATAAAAATTGCGTTAAAAAAATTTTTAACGCAATTTTTATTTTCGTATAAACCAAAATATTTTCATACTTTTGCAACTTAGTATATTCTATAAAACTAAGTAACCCTCAAAAGGAAATATGGGATTTTTTGATTTTATGACTGAGGACATTGCAATTGACCTTGGTACCGCAAACACGTTAATTATACACAACGACAAAGTTGTTATCGATAGCCCTTCCATAGTAGCACGTGACCGCATATCTGGCAAAATTATTGCCGTGGGAAAAGAAGCTAATATGATGCAAGGGAAAACTCACGAAAATATAAAAACAATCCGTCCGTTAAAAGACGGTGTTATTGCAGATTTTGACGCTTCTGAGCAAATGATAAAAATGCTCATAAGAAGCATTCCTGCTCTACAAAAAAAATTGTTTACTCCTGCTCTACGCATGGTAATTTGTATCCCGTCAGGAATAACCGAAGTAGAGATGCGTGCAGTAAAAGAATCCGCAGAACGTGTAAATGGTAAAGAAGTATATTTAATTCATGAACCAATGGCGGCCGCTATAGGTATTGGCTTAGACATCATGCAACCCAAAGGCAACATGATTGTAGATATAGGTGGTGGTACAACTGAAATTGCTGTAATTGCATTGGGAGGTATTGTTTGTGATAAATCAGTTAAAATTGCTGGTGATGTATTTACAAACGACATCATTTATTACATGCGTACACAACATAATTTATTTGTAGGAGAAACCACAGCCGAAAAAATAAAAATTGAAATAGGAGCAGCTATAGAAAATTTAGACTCACCACCTGATGATATGTCTGTTCAAGGCCGTGATCTATTAACAGGTAAACCTAAACAAGTAGAAGTATCATATCGCGAAATAGCTAAAGCTTTAGACAAATCTATTCAGCGTATTGAGGATGCCATCATGGAAACTTTATCACAAACACCTCCTGAATTGGCTGCAGATATATACAATACAGGTATTTATTTAGCTGGGGGAGGCTCTATGCTAAGAGGGCTAGACAAACGAATTTCTCAAAAAACGGATTTACCTGTTTTTATCGCAGAAGATCCGTTAAGAGCTGTCGTTAGAGGAACTGGTATGACGCTTAAAAATTTAAACCGATTCCGTAGCATTTTAATCAAATAAATGCTTTTCAAACACAACATAGTATAACAACCTTTACTATTATTTTACGATGCAGCAAATTCTAAATTTCATTATAAAAAACAGCACTCGGTTGCTGTTTTTGCTGCTTTTGGTATTTTCGTTAACACTTACCATTCAATCACATTCTTACCATAGAAGTCAAATGGTAAATTCCGCCAATGCAGTTACAGGAAGTGTGTACGAAAAAGTAAATGAAGTAGAAACCTATTTTAGCTTACAAGATCAGAATAACAAATTAGCAAAGGAAAATGCTTTTTTAAGAAAACTACTTTTTAATAAAAAAGATAGTGTTACAATCCTACCAAAAGATTCTATCAAAGGTTACGACAAACTCGAAGTTATACAATCTAGAGTTGTTAATAATTCATACAACAAAACAGAAAATTATCTAACAATTAGTTCTGGCTCAATCAAAGGTATAAAACCAGACATGGGAGTAATTAGTAGTGAAGGGATTGTAGGTGTTATCGAAAAAACATCTCCCAACTATTCAACGGTAATAAGCATATTAAATTTAAAATCTAAAATAAATGCCAAAGTCAAAAGGACAAATCATTTTGGTTCTTTGATCTGGAAAGCAAAAAATGCTGGCTACGCTCAACTCATTGAAATCCCTCGATTGGCAAGCGTTAAAAAGGGAGATACAATTGTAACTGGTGGGCGTTCAACTATTTTTCCTGAAAACATACCTGTAGGAATTATTGATCGTATCTACATGGATACTGAAACTAATTATTACACACTAGATGTTCGTTTATTCACTGATATGACAAATTTAAATCATGTGTATATAATCAAAAACAAAAACGCCGCCGAAATCAACAAACTCGAAGCCGAAACAGTAAAAAAAGATGAATAGTACTCTTATATCAAATATCGTTCGCTTTATCCTGCTAATTGCGGTTCAAGTAATTATTTTAAACAAAATAAACCTATTTGGCTTTATAAATCCCTTTCCATACATTCTATTCATACTTTTATACCCTGTCAACACGAATCAAGCGGGATTATTGGTAAGTAGTTTTTTATTAGGTCTTTCTATAGATTATTTTGATAATTCCGGAGGTATTCATGCCACTGCCTGTTTAATATTAGCATATTTAAGACCCAGCTTTTTTAAATTTGCATTCGGTTTAAGTTACGAATATCAAACAATACGAATAAACGACCGATTATCTCCGGAACGGTTTACTTTTATTCTAATTTCTATCATAACGCATCATCTTGTACTTTTTACACTTGAATTTTTTAAATTCGTGTTTATGTTAGATGCTCTAATCCGTACCCTTTTTGCTTCCCTATTTACATTAATAGTAAGCATTATATTTATTTATTTATTTAAGCCTAGCAAACGTTAAAAAATGAGAAAGCTTCTTTTACCTGGTATGATTATAGTTTCTGCTATCCTAATCATAGCAAGGCTTTTTTATTTACAAGTAATAGATGATGAACTAAAACTAAAGTCAGAAAACATCTCTATTAAAATAAAATACGATTATCCTGAACGAGGATATATATATGACCGTAATGGCAACTTACTGGTAGCCAACCAACCCTCTTATGACATTATGGTTGTTCCCAGAGAAGTAAAAAAACTAGATACAGTCGAGTTTTGCAAACTATTAAACATTACTAAAAAAGACTTTCTAAAACGTTTAGAAAAAGCGGTAGTTTATTCTCCTCTTCTCCCCTCTGTATTTATGGGACAATTAAATAAAATGGAGTATGCTGCTTTTCAAGAAAAAGAACGCAAATTTGATGGGTTTTATATTCAAAAACGCTCCTTAAGAGATTATCAATTTCATCATGGAGCTAATATTTTTGGCTTTATCACACAAGCTAATGAAGCCACAATCACTAAAAATCCTTATTATAAAAGCGGTGACTTACTCGGCAAACAAGGAGTAGAAGAAATGTATGAGGAAATACTTCGAGGTCAAAAAGGAGTAAAACATATTCAACGCGATCGTTTTAACCGCGAAATTGGTCTTTATAAAGAAGGCAAATACGACACAATTGCCATTCAAGGTAAAGACATCACCTTAACCATTGATTCCAAACTACAGGAATATGGTGAGTTATTAATGAAAAACAAAAGAGGAGGAATTATTGCTATTGAACCTAAAACAGGCGAAATACTATGCTTAGTTACAGCTCCTACTTACGACCCCGCTATTTTAGTAGGTCGTCAGCGTTCAAAAAACTACACTAAATTGTACAATGATTCTTTAGCAAAACCTTTGTACGACAGAAGTTTATTAGCTGAGTATCCACCAGGATCTCCTTTTAAAATCCTAACAGCCCTAGTTGGACTTCAATCTGGCGCGATAAACACAGAAACAGCTGTAGGATGCCATCACGGATTCAGTTACGGTCGACGATTTATGCGTTGTCACTGCGGAGGAGGTATGCGAAAGTTACACATGGGGATAGCTAAATCATGCAATTCCTACTTTGGAACGACCTATCTAAGAACACTTGGTATGTTTCCTAATGCTTCCAAAGGCGTAGATTATTGGAGCGATCATTTAAGAAGTTTTGGATTAGGCCAATTTATGGGATATGATTTACCTACGGGAAGAAAAGGCAATATTCCTACCGCTAAAACATACGAACGTTACTACCCCAACGGTCGTTTAAAATCGACCATGATTGTATCTAACTCTATCGGACAAGGTGAAATACTCATGACTCCTATTCAACTAGCCAACATGATGGCAACGATTGCTAATAAAGGCTATTACTACACACCTCATATCATTAAGAGAATAAAAGGTCAACCAATTGACGCTAAATTTAGAACCAAACACACCACTACCATAAATAAAAAACACTTTCCTCCAGTAATTGAAGGCTTGGCAGAAGTATTTAAAACAGGTACCGCTTATTTTTTAGGCGTGGAAGGTATTGAAATATGTGGAAAAACAGGTACCGCAGAAAATTTTGCACGAATAAACGGAAAAAAAGTCCAATTAGAAGACCATTCTATATTTGTAGCTTTTGCTCCTAAAAACAACCCTAAAATAGCCATGGCCGTTTTTGTTGAAAATGGCGGTTATGGAGCTACCATTGCAGGCCCCATTACTTCTCTTATGATTGAAAAATATCTAAAAGGAAAGATTACTAACAAATTTAGAGAAGAAAACATCATCAACAGAAGCCTTCAGCATCAATATAACAAATTTACTAGAAAATATATTGATTCCATGTATAGAATTAGGTTACGTAAAGATTCCTTAAACAGAATCAAAGCAAAACAAAAACTAGATTCATTAGAAAAAACTACTAACTCTGTTACAAAAACAAATTAATGAGACATCAAAGTGTTGGAAAAAACATCGACTGGATTACAGTATTAATTTATATCCTATTGGTATTAATAGGATGGGCTAACATCTATTCGGCTGATGTAACTCCTGATTCAAATTACATTTTTGATATTACGCAAAATTATGGTAAACAATTAATTTTTATATCTTTTACTATTTTAGTAATTATAGTTGTATTATCTATTGAAGCTAAATTTTACGAACGTTTTTCGAGTGTTCTTTACGGAATTTCGCTACTAACCTTAATAGGATTGTTTGTTGCTGGTAAAACCATAGCAGGACAAAGATGCTGGTATGCTATTGGATCTTTTACTTTACAACCTTCCGAATTTGCTAAATCAACAACTGCTTTAGCTCTGGCAAAATTTTTAAGCGATAGTCAAATTAATCTAAAAAATTTCAACCATCAGTTATTAGGTCTTTCTATCCTTTTTATACCTGTAGGCCTCATTATGCTTCAACCAGATGCAGGTAGTGCGCTCATATTCATTACCATGATTTTCGTACTCAATCGAGAAGGATTACCTTCTTGGTATCTATGGACTGGCGTAGGAGCTATTGTTCTTTTTATCATGTCTTTATTATTAAAACCACAATATGTAGTACTTATTGCTTTAACAGGTGTAATCCTGCATTTTTACAAATCAAAACCAGTAAAAAGAAATATTGTTGCTAGTTCGATTGTTTTTCTACTAATGTCAGGCTTTAGTATTTCTGTAAATTATGTTTTTGAAAATGTGTTCCAACAACATCACAGAGATCGTTTTAACATCCTTTTAGGAAAAGAAGTTGATTTAGCAGGAATAGGTTACAACACCAATCAGTCTGAAATAGCTATTGGATCAGGTGGACTGTTAGGAAAAGGCTGGTTAGAAGGCACTCAAACCAAGGGAAACTTTGTTCCCGAACAACATACGGACTATATTTTTACTACTGTTGGAGAAGAATGGGGCTTTATAGGTTCAACCATAGTCGTTTTATTATTTGCTGGATTATTGCTTCGTATTTTATATTTAGCAGAAAATCAACGCACTAAATTTAGTCGAATTTATGGATATGGAGTAGCTTCTATTTTATTTACACATTATTTTGTAAATATAGCTATGGTTATTGGTATTTTTCCAACCATTGGAGTTCCACTACCCTTTCTTTCGTATGGAGGATCTAGCTTATGGGCTTTTACCATTTTACTCTTTGTCTTTTTAAAAATGGATGCTAATAAAGTAAATGAGTGGTAGTTTTTTAAAAACGCCACTCTCTATAACTTTGATTTCTTTCTAATCTATTTTCTATCTCATCAGGCAGTTTTGGAAAGAAATCAATTTCTGTTAATTGTTCTATTTTATCTATTGACACAACAAATTCATAAAGCGGACGATCTGAATCCTCGTGTGGTAGTAAAAAAGCAATTCCATGATAGGTATCTCCTCGCTTATTTAATACTATTTTATAAAAATAATTTGGTACTGTAACATTTTCTTTTCCGATATGATTTAATTTTTGAGATAAAACACCTCCTGTAACCACATACAATTCATTATATTTCTTTGCCCAATATCGTACCTTTTGTTCTAAGCGATTCCATATTCCTGCATTAAAATCCTTTTTTTGAGGAGTAACATTAGAGGTATAGAATGTTTCTTCAAAAGCTTGCTTCGAAAATCGCCTATCTCCCGCAGGACACAAATGACCTCGATCATATCCAGAACGAATATAATTTTTCCAACTAGCTGATCTACTTACAATCATCGGATCATTTATAAAATAAGGCCTTTTACGATGTATAGACACAACATCTTTCCGATTTAACCAATACGCTACCCATTCTGCCTGTTCATGCTCTTCTCTATAAGATAAAGAATAGTAGTTATGATCTATTACCTGTCCTTTTTTAGATTCTGGCAATAAAAAATCGGATTTTTTTTCCTGATGTATAAAATTAGCCTCCTCAAGTTCTTCTTCTTTTTTACAACTCAACACAAGCAGTTGCAATACTATAAATACAATAAAAACCCCTTTCATTTTATTCATAATTTTTAAAATAATATTTGTAAATTTAGTAACCTCAAACAGAAAAGTACGAGCTAAT
>NZ_PCMX01000005.1 GCF_002530675.1 Flavobacterium columnare NBRC 100251 = ATCC 23463 | reverse complement strand
TATCCTTCCAATCGGTAGGTCTCTCCTACTGAGGATTCGCCAAAGGTAAAACTGCTGTCTCCTTTTTTCTTAATATGGGTGGTGGTAAATCTACCATCGCTTCTTTTTTTGAATAGTTCCCAGGTAACGTTTGCTTGTTCTCTTTCGGATATCGGGGTATTAGGGTACCATTCGGATATGTGATAGGTGTATTTTTCGCCTACTGTGGGCGAGGTTACTCCTGATATTGCGGATATGCCTTTTTTCATTATATATTTGTGTTTTTATTACCAAGCTTCGTTGTTTTTACTGCTGATTTCTTCTTGAAATTCTTCAAAATTCATAATGGGGTTGTATAAATGTTGTTCTCGTGGATTGGCTTTTTTTACTTGGCTTTTACTGGTTTGACTTTGTTGTCCGTGTTTTAAAATCGTTATTTTACCTCCTGTACTGCACTTTAATTTGGATATTTCTGTAACGCATTTTTTGTCTAAAATTTTTACTTTGTCGTAGGTTTTACTCCATTTTCCGGCTGCTACTTCTGCCTCTAATAAGTCTTCTAAAGCGCAATATAGGTTGTGAAATGCTCGAAGATGGGCTCCGTCTTTTGTAGCAAATTTCTCAGCTAAGGAGTTTAGGGTGTCTCCTTTTTGTACTACCTGTACAGACCAACTGATGTTCATAAGTTTAAAAACAGAATATAACAACATTTGTTTTTTTTCTATTAGCAAATTTAAAAATTTCGCATTAAATAATATATTTTAATTATTTAACTAAATGTAATTTGTTTTTTATTTTTTTTTATCTACACATGTGTTTTTTTTGTGCATTTTTTTAAAAACACACAATATATAATAAACTAAAGATATTTTTTACGTGAAGCTAGGATTCAATAAATAATGTTTTCTGATATGAGATCTTATCTTTTTTAGTGTGTTTAGATTCCTTTTTTAATAAATTTTGGATAGATTTTTATGTAGCATCAAAACATTATCATCTATAGCACAGTGAAAGATATTTAATATTTTGTGATTTTTAAATATTAGATATTAAATTTTTTAAAAAAAAATTGTTTTATAACTTATATTTTTTATCTTTGTAAGAAATTACATCCATTATTATGATTTTTTTAACAGATATTACAGTTGTAAATTGCTTTCAATTTTTTGTATCTTTGTACTGTTTCACAGTCTAAAACCCTTTTAATCAGTTTTTTTATTTGTTGTGAATTGCTTTCAATTTTTGATTTTTTCATAATGCGTTACAATTTCAATTAAAAAAGAAATTGGTCTTTTAGCTCTTTTTGCTTCCTTTTAGGAATTAGCAGTTAAACTTTGATTTTTTTTTATTCTAATATAAGAATACTTATATCCTACTAAAAGTTTTAGAAAATCAGAGGATTAGTATATAAACTGAGTTCCTCTAAAAAAGAAGGTTCTATATTTCGTACTAATCTAAAAGTTTATTCTTTTTTGTCATTCTTGGTTTCTTTGGGATGATTTAGTACTAATCAGATACCATGTTAACTAAAAAAATCATACGTTTTTATTTAGGTTATCCAACTCCTTTCGTGTGAGTTAAGTTGATTTAGAAACTTTCCTATGCTAAGTTTTTATGTTTTTATCAAGTTGTATTAGAATACGAAAGGAATATATAGACTTAAAGGAGTGTTTTGTTTTTTATCGAGGATGAGGACAAACAAAATAAAATTGTTTGTCCTTTACTTCTAAATAGGTTGAATGAGGTGGGGAGAACGGGGATTATTTGATTACTCTTGTAATAGTACCTAATCTATCTAATTTTAATTTCCAACAGTTTGATTTAATTTGAATACCTTCAATGGAGTTTTCCATTTTATTAGAAGTACTAAATTCCATTTTGTTTACAATAGAAGTGGCAACCTCAGCCTTAATAAAAAAACATTGTTTTCCAGAGGAACTGACCATTTTATAAATTCTATTGGTTTGGTCTTTTGTCAAATTCTTAAAATCTACAATATCTGGATTTTCTATTTCATCTAATGTAGGTACGAATACTAGATCTTGTGGTGATAATGCAAAGACTAAAGTATTTTCTTCTTGATTTTTTTCTGGCACTGCGGACATTCCTTTCTTTAATGTTTCTAAAACATCATTAAAAGGGATTGTTTCAAAATAACGATTATTTTCTTGGTCTTTATAAATGGCAAAAAACAAATTTGTTCCTTTTTCGGCTTCTACATATTTGCTCTTTTTGTTGCCTTTATTCCCTAAAGGAAACTTTACTCCTTCTTCATAAATACGTACTTTATAAATAGGTTTATGATGAAAACCATTGTTATATTTTGTTATCGTTGCGTTTAGTTCTTCTATCCCTTCTGGGGAAAAAGCCAATTCAGGACTTTTTTTATATTCTAAATAATTTTTGAGTATTTTTTGAATTCCTGTGTCCGTAATTTTTTCAATAGATTTAAAATCCATACTGCTATCCAATACCTTGCGCGTTGCTGTTAAGATTTTTCCTTTGGCTGGTGTTTTATATGACAAATGTACTTTTCCAGAAATGGTTTCTTTATGTAATGGTTTACGAATGGCCCAATTATCTCCTTTAATTTGTCTTACTTTTACTTTTTTTCCATTTTCATTATACTTTTCGTAGTAGTTTACGGTTTTGTTTATGATTCTTAAATTTTGTTTAAAAGACGGAATAATAGATTCTAAAATATCTTTTGTGTTTTCAGTAAAATCAGCCCAAGGCTTTATAAAAACCCAATTGTATTTTGTTGGATCATTATCATTGTATTTTTTTTCGCATAATTGTGCTCTGATATCCAATCGTGATTTTTGAAGTATTTCACGATAATTTTCTTTCTCAATTGCGTTCTTCTTTAATTTTTCACCTTGTATATTTTGGTTATTCATATAATTAATATGGTTACGAGTAATACAGGCTATTACAATGGCATCTAAGGCATGATGGCGATGATCTAGTCTTTTTTTATGAAATCCTTTAGCATACTGATCAGGCACTATAGGCATCCTTTTTTGTTTTTGTTCACTATAGGTAGTAAACAAATTTGTTTTTGTAATTGTGTTTAACCGCTCGAAGCGATAGAGTAATAAATCATTCCAGACATCATTAAGATCCCAATCGTTTTTAAGTGCTCGGGTCATTTTTCCTGAAATAGATAAGATATTTGTTGAATTTATGCCATTATCTGTTCCGTCTTCTTTTCTAACTATTTTAGACAATAATTGCATCACATATTTACTTACGTAACGGGTATCGTTTAACTGCTTTTCAACCATTTGTACTGGAAGTTCTTTTAACAAAAGGTTTTCTCTTTTAGCTTTGTTTTTTGCATAATATGTAGTAACAAAATTCCAATATTGTTCTGGGCTTAATAACCTTATTGTTTTGCCTTCTTCTAAAGTAACCTCTCGTATTTCGTGGTTGTTAATAAATTCGTATCCTAATTGATTATTTTTTAATCTATTTATTTCTGTTTCGCATATCACTTTATTTGATAGGTTGTCATCATAATATTTACTTCTAGGTATGATATGTTCTATTTCATAATTAGGAGTAAACAATTTGCTTAACGGAATGGATTGGCCTGTGTAAGGCGATTTATATTTATGTTCTAACCAGAGTATATAAAGTTCTAACTGCTTTTTTGTAGGTTGATCTGTATTGCTGATTTTTATAATATCCTCTTCTATTTCAATTCCTGAATTTAAAGCCCCTTCTTCAAATATTTTTAAAATTTCTTGGTGTTTGGGCGAATTGGGTTTTACGTTTTCAACACCTTGTGTAAATAGCTCTATAAGGAGTGCTTTTATTCTTGTATTTGTAGATTCATTTTTAGTATTAGTACTGGATAATTTTCTGCGTTTATCAACAGGGTTTTTTAAATCTTTCCCTAACTCTATATGTATTTCGTTGAAAAAATCTTTTTTACCTTGGCCTTTTTTTGACCATATATCTCTTACTACTCGAAGGGTTTCGGTTACTACTTGTTCTACAATAGGGTTTCTTAGAGCATGTTGTTTAAACTTTTTTAAGAAAGTATCTATATCTTGAGGCGATTTCCATTTTTCAATTTCAGAACTTTCGTTATGGCTATTGTATACTATATACCCTGCCAACCAAAGAGGTAGGTTTTTAAAATCATTTTCGTTAGAAAAATGATTTGTTTTTTCTCTAACTAGAGTAGAAATAGTATCATTTTCTTCACCTGTAATAATACATTGGATTTTTTGTTTGGTAATTGGGTCAATATCATCATAATTCCAATATTTTCCTACTCGCATTAATGGTAATAATTTCTTTATTGCTTTTAAAGAGTAAATAGCATAATCATTTTTAAAAGGAGGAATTCTTTTAAAGGTATTTACAAAAGATTTTGTATCAAGGTGATTCTTAAGAGCAAATTTTGCTAAGGCTTTTTCATACTGCTTTTTATCTGTTACGGAATAAATAATATGCCAAAGATTATAAAGTCTTTCTTTATCTAAAAAATCGTCTTGAGCATTGTAAATTTTATCTAATTTATTTTTTAATAAAAAATAGGTTTCACCACAAGGATAGGTTTTAGATTCATCTTTTTCATGATCATATACATAATTCCAACGATATTCTTTAACCTTAGTTTTAACTTGCTTGGGTTTTAGATCGGGAAATTTTGTTTTTACTAAATATTCTAATATCCCTTTATGGTCAATTTCTTTTTTATTCCATAAAAATTCGAAAAGATTTTCAAAATCTTGTTCATTAGTAAGAAAAAAATCCGTGCAATTATCACTGGATAATTTTTCATATATTTTTAGGTTTTTTATCCATTGCCATAAACGAAACTCTTGAAATAAAGGATGTGATTTAGCAACTGCTGGGATATACTCTCTGATTTTTTTATCTTCTTTTTTGAATGTACGACTTTCATAAGTACATTTTCCAATATTATATTTTGGGGCTTTTAATGGACGTTGATAATACAAAATATCATTAATAAATAAGTACGCAATATCCTTATTTTTTAATGCGCTTTTATATATCTCGTTCTTAGGATATAATTCTTCTAAACAAGCTTTATAGAGTTTAGAACTATTCAGTTCTAGGTGATATTCTTTTTGTTTGTTAATGATTTGTTGAAGCTCTTCTTTGTAAATACTTCTATCTATGGTTCGTATAAAATCACCTTTTATTTTAAGATCAGGGGTATTAAGTAAGGCATCATAAATATACGTTCCAAGAGTCTTTCCTGATTCGTAAATTTCTTTTTCTGTCTTTTTTTTAAGTAGCGTCCAATCTCCTTCACTAGGGGCTCTAAAACTTCTTTTTTCTTTTCCTTCTTTATCTTTTTTAATAGACCCATCTTGATTCAGATCAGTAGTAACAATAAAATCTTTTGTTTTCCCTTCCCAATTAAATAAGGGCGTTTTACTTTCTCTCCTATACGTCCATCCATTTTCTAGATTAATACTATACCATCTTTTATCCCTTCCTTCTTTGGGTTGATCCGCTACAACATCTATAATTTTTAGAGAATAAAATTCTACTTGTTTGTTCGGTACACTCTCCTCTTCCTCATCTCTTAATTGATTGTATCCTCTTTTTTGGTTAAACTGAAGTAATAACCAAGCTAATTCTTCCTTTTCTATTCTTTGATTTAATGCTTTTTTTCGTAAATAATAAATAGTCCAATCATAAGGGATTTTTTTATTATTAGTAAGTAGTTCAGGGTGTTTTTCTTGAAATTCTTTTAGCATTTCAAGAAAAGAATTTTGAAAAATAAATTGATTTTGATTGTATGCTAACTTAGGTTCTGTATTAGGCAGAAATTTTCCAAAATACTTTTCAAAATCAATGCTTTCAGCATAATGTTTAGGTAAAAAATCTAGTACGTTTAAAACCCTATGTAAACGCTCTCTTCTTAATAAGAATCTTTGTATTAATTTGCGTTTACTACGATAATCTGTGCGTAAAGCGGTTTGCGTTTCAGTAATTGCTCCTGAACCAAATTTATCTAAAATATCTTGTGTCATAGGTATGATCCTACTACCAGCCGCTATAATTTTACCTTTTTTGTTTTCATAGTCTTCATTTACTAGAGCCCAACCAATAGAATTGGTCCCTATATCTAATCCTAAGTTAAATTTCATCATTAGTGTACTTATTTATAACAATATTATTATAAAAAATAAACTAATACTATTTTTTTAATCAAAAAATTGTATATTCGTATAACAAAATTTGAAAGCAATTCACAATAAGGATTATTCCGTTGTGAAAACATTTAGGTTGCCTCTTGCCTATGATCAGGAGGCTTTTTTTATTTAAAAAAATCAGCAATTTTACGATCGTTGCCCAAACGTGGTAATTTATTTTGTCCACCTAACTTACCAATAGATTTCATATATTCCTGAAATCCGTTTTTTGCCACTTTAGTAATCACAACAGTCTGTAAAACGCGTCCAACGATTAGATCATCGTAATACACGTTTTGTTTACGCATGGCTTGATCGATTTTTAATGCAAAAGCTTTTAAATCTTCGGGTTCATTTTCAAATTCAATGAGCCATTCATGATAGGGTAAGCCTTCTGAGGGATTAATTTGTGGAGCAACTGTAAATTCATTTACCCGAACTGATGTCCCTTCCATAGCTTCTTGTAGAGCACTTTCTACCTCTTTACCTATGACATGTTCTCCAAAAGCTGAAATATAATGTTTGATTCGTCCAGAAACTATTACTCGATACGGACTTAAAGAAGTAAATTGTACTGTATCCCCAATATTGTATGCCCACAATCCCGCATTCGTAGATATAATCAATGCGTAATTAATCCCTAATTCGACTTCTCCAATGGTATATCTTTTAGGGTTTTCTGTAAAAAACTCATCGGCTTTTATAAACTCGTAAAAAATTCCAGAATTCAACAACAAAAGCATTCCTTTTTCTTTCTGAGAATCTTGATATGCGAAAAACCCTTCGGAAGCTGGAAATAACTCTATAGCATCTACTTTTCGCCCAATTAAATTTTCGAATTTTGCGCGGTAGGGTTCGTAATTTACGCCACCGTAAATAAACAAATTGAAGTTTTTAAAAACCTCACCAACTGGCTTTTTAGCTTTTTCGGAAAGTTTTTCAAAATACATTTGTACCCAAGATGGAATTCCAGAAATTACCGCCATGTCTTCGTGAAACGTTTCTTCAACAATGGCATTGACTTTGGTTTCCCAATCTTCAATACAATTCGTTTCCCATGAAGGCATACGGTTTTTTTGAAGATACTTTGGAACAAAATGTGCCACAATTCCTGAAAGTCTTCCTAATTTGATTCCGTTTTTTTCTTCCAGAATTGGGCTCCCTTGCAAAAAAATCATTTTTCCATTTACAAAATCAGTTTTACCTGTTTCATGTACATAACTTAAAATGGCATTACGAGCTGCTTCTATGTGATACGGCATAGATTCTTTAGTTAGCGGAATGTATTTTGCTCCTGAAGTCGTTCCTGAAGTCTTTGCAAAATAAATAGGTTTACCAGTCCAAAGAATATTTTCTTCTCCTTTGACTACTCGATCTACATAGGGACGTAATTCTTCGTAATCGCGAACAGGGACTTTTTGAACATAATCATTATATGTGTGTATTTGTTCAAATTGATGGTCTTTACCAAACTGGGTGTTTTTTGCCTGTTGAATTAATTTTTTAAAGATTTTTTGTTGGGTTTCAATAGGATTATTTACCCACTTTTGGGTTTTATGATAAATGAAGGAGGCAAATAGTTTTGCTCCAATACTTTTGATCGACATTATTTACTATCTTTTTTCGCAGCTGCTTCTACTTGTTTTCGTAATTCTTTTTCTTCTTCGGATACTTGCATATCATATTCCGATGGATCCACATAATCAGAAGCTAAAATAGAATCTTTGTTTACTTTAGCATATTCTAAATCGCCTGTTAATACTTTTTTAACCGATTGTATATAAGCGTCATTCTTTTTTATCTCAAAATCTAATGAATCTGATTTTAAACCTAGTAACAATGCTTTTTCTTTCAATTCTGTTGATGAATATCCTGGGATGTATTCTCTTAAAGTTGTAAAAGCAATTATGTAAGTAGTTACTGAAATTAAAAAAATAGCGCCAATGGATAATAATAGAAAAACATTTAAAATGGTTAATCGAAGTGAAAATTGTTCTTCAAAAGTATCTTCATTTAAGATAATTAAACGTCTTTTCGTGATAATTTTATCAAGAAATTCTTTGCGTTTGAATCTTTTAAGTATCGTCATAAACTAAATTTATACCTATTACAAATATAGGAAAATAGAATGGCTCTTCAGTATACGAATAATAATTCGTTAAAAATTACATTTGAGTTTTTTCTTTATTATCTTTGCAAAGTAATTTAAATGCAACTTTTGCACAATTTTTAAGAATATGGGAAGATTAGGTCCAACGGAAATTATACTAATAATTGCAGCTTTATTATTGTTATTTGGCGGTAAGAAAATTCCTGAATTAATGAAAGGTTTAGGAAGTGGATTGAATGAATTCAAAAAAGCTTCTAAAGGAGAAGATACTGCTGCACCAAAAAAAGAAGAAGAAACTAAAGAGTAACTCTTACTATTTACCTTCTTTTTATGGATAAAATAGACGCAAAGATTCTTAATATTTTACAACAAGATTGTACACTTTCGGTGAAAGATGTTGCGGCTATGGTGGGGCTTTCCTATACTCCTACTTATGAAAGAATTAAACATCTTCAAGAATCAGGAGTTATTAAGAAAAGTGCTGTTATTCTTAACCCTTCAAAAGTAGGTATCAAGCTATTTGCTTACTGCAATATTACACTCAAAAAACAATCTCGAGAGCATTTAAAAAATTTCGAGGATGAAGTTATGAAAATGCCTGAAATACTAGAAGTTACTAGTCTTTCAGGTATTTACGATTATATGTTAAAAATTGCGACTACAGATATTGATGCTTACAATAATTTTGTAGTGAATAAATTAGCCAATATTCCAAACATTGGACAATATCACAGTAATATTGTGATGAGTATGGTGAAAAATGAAACTTCTTACTATTTAGCTGAGGATTAAATCATTTTCTTTTTCTTTTTAATAAACTCCTCTTTGATTTTATCATTTTGCAAATTACCAATACTTCCTTCGTGGGTATGGTTTAGCGTTTCATAATTATAGATAAACTGATTTTCTTCCACTTGTTTTGAAACTATTTTATAGGCTTCTCTGAACGGAATACCGGATAAAACCAATTCGTTAACGGCTTCAACCGTGAATAGATTCAAATATTTTTCGTCTGATAGAATGTTTTGCTTAATGGTAATATTTTCTAACATTACTTGAAGCATGTCTAAACATTCTTTCAAGCTGATAATCGCTGGGAATAAACATTCTTTGGTTAATTGCATATCCCTGTGATACCCCGAGGGTAAATTGTTAGTCAATAACGTTAGCTCATTAGGCAAAGCTTGAATTCTGTTGCATTTGGCTCTGATCAATTCGAAAATATCTGGATTTTTTTTGTGCGGCATGATACTACTTCCTGTGGTTAATTCTTTAGGAAAACTAATAAATCCGAAATGTTGATTCATGTACAAACACACGTCCATTGAAAATTTTGTGAGTGTAGCTGCTATTCCAGATAAAGCCATAGCAGTTGTTTTTTCCATTTTTCCTCTTGTCATTTGAGCATAGACCACATTATGATTCATCGATTCAAAATTGAGTAGCAAGGTGGTGAATGTTCTATTTAAAGGAAAAGAAGAACCATAACCAGCACCAGATCCCAAAGGATTTTTATTAGCCATAGCATAAGCCGCTAAAATCAGTTCTAAATCATCACTTAAGCTTTCTGCATAAGCGCCAAACCACAAACCAAACGAGGAAGGCATTGCTAATTGAAAATGCGTATAGCCTGGTAATAACTCGTTTTTATGTTTCTCACTTAAATCAATCAAAGTATTAAAAACAGTTTCGGTCTTTTCGACAATTTGTTTCAATTCTGATTTTAGAAACAACTTAATATCCAACAATGATTGATCGTTTCTGGAACGACCGGCATGGATTTTTTTTCCTACCTCTCCTTTCATTTGAGTTAGTAACAATTCGACTTGGGAATGCACATCTTCTACACCCTCTTCAATTATAAATGACTTATCAAGTACCATTTTCAGAATGGATTGCAACCCCTCGTGGGCTTCTTTTAGTTCTTCAGTAGTTAATAACCCTATTTCATGCAACATAGATGTATGAGCCAAAGAACCTTTGATATCAGCTTCTGCCAAATATAAATCCCAAATAGTATCTTGGCCTATCGTAAATTGTTCCACCATTGCTGAAATGGAAGTTTTTACGTTATCTGATGTATTTTGCCACAACTTCATAGTCTATCGTATTAAATTTTTCTAGCATTTCAATATAGATTGCAATGCCTTTGTTGATTTCTTCCACATAAATGTATTCATTGGCTGTATGTGATCTTGCCGAATCGCCTGGTCCCATTTTGAACGTTGGAAAACCACTCATCAACGCCTGATCTGAAGTGGTTGGTGAAGCATAAATAGCTCTTCCTAATGCGATACCACTTTGCACAATTGGATGCTCTATTGGAGCAAATGAAGGATTCAAACGAGTCGAACGCGGAATGACTTCGCAATCCACATGCTGTTTGATAATTTCCAAAGCTTGTTCGTTATTGTATATATCGGTGGTTCTAATATCCACTGTAAACTGGCATCTTTCTGGAACCACGTTATGTTGTACACCCGCATTGATAATAGTTACCGACATCTTGACTTTGCCCAGCATTTCCGATTCCTCTGGAAATTCGAATGTTCGAAACCATTCGATATCCTTCAACGCTTTATAAATGGCGTTTTCTCCTTCTTCCCTGGCGGCATGTCCTGATTTCCCGTGGGTAATACAATCAATCACAAAAAGTCCTTTTTCTGCGATAGCGATATCCATTTTGGTAGGTTCGCCCACAATACCGAAATACATCTTTCCTAATTCTGGTAAAACGATTTCCACTCCGTTATTTCCAGAAATTTCCTCTTCTGCGGTGGCCGCATAAATCAAATTGAACTGCAACTCCTGTCTGTCATAAAAATGCAAAAAACAGGCCGCTAGAGAAACCAGTGGTCCACCAGCGTCATTACTTCCCAAACCATATAAAATCCCGTCTTCAATATCTGGACTAAAAGGATTTCTAGTATATTGTTTGTTTGGTTGTACCGTATCGTGATGTGAATTCAGTAAAATTGTTGGTTTTGAATCGTCAAAATATTTATTCTTTACCCAAACATTATGTAGCAATCGATTAGTAAGGATCCCTTTTTGAACAAAAAAATCATTCAGAATTTCAGCCGTATGATTTTCTTGTTTACTAAAAGATTGTGTCGCTATTAACTTTTTCAGCAATTCCAATGCTTCTTTTTGTAATTGTTCCATTCTTTATACTATTAAAGTTCCAATAAACGACTCCCCTTGTTCATTAGCATAATCGGCATGACAGATTTCGACCCTCGTTATTTTAGATTCACTCGCTTTAAAAGCATTTTCCAATTTAGGGAGCATTCCTTTTGAAATAATTTGTGTCTCTTTTAAAGATTGATATTCTTTCTTATCGAGCTTTCTTAACCATGAACCATCGACTTCAGGATTTGTCAACACCCCTAATTTTTCAAAGCAAAATCTAAGATTCACTTCGTTCGTTTCAGAAAGTGCTATAGCTACTTCGGTTGCAATAGTATCGGCATTGGTATTTAATAAATTACCTTTTCCATCGTGGGTAATTGGACTGATAACGGGTACAATTCTATTGTCTATAAGATTTTGCAAAAAACCGGCATGAATACTTTCCACATCACCTACCCAACCGTAATCAATAGTTGGATGATTTCTTTTTACCGATTGAATACAATTTCCATCTACACCACTTAATCCAATAGCATTGCATGATTTTGACTGTAATTTAGCCACAATGGTTTTATTTACCAATCCGGCATAGACCATCGCAGTAATTTTTAAAGTCTCAGCATCAGTAATCCTTCTACCGTCGATGATTTGTTGTTCAATGTTCAAATTCTTTGCTACACTGGTAGCCAATTTTCCGCCACCGTGAATCAAAATTTTTGGTCCATCCAGCTTAGCAAATCTGTTAAGGAAATCATCTAATTTTATTGCATCGTCAATAATATTCCCACCAATTTTTATTACGTGTACCATAGCTTAAAAATTAGATTCCACTATTTTTTTCAATACCGTTTGAGCCGCATATACTCTGTTTTCAGCTTGTTGTAGAATCAACGAGTTTTCGCTGTCCAAAACCTCATCCGATACTTCTACATTTCTTCTCACTGGCAGACAATGCATCACTTTTGCTGAATTGGTTACTTTCAATTTTTCGTTAGTTAACATCCAATTTTCTGTAACAGGTAAAACCTTTCCGTAATCGGTATACGAAGACCAGTTTTTTACATAAACAAAATCGGCATCCTGTAATGCTTTTTCCTGATTGAATTCGATTGTTGCGCCTTTTGTAAACTCCTCGCTCAATTCATATCCTTCAGGATGTGTAATAGTCAAATCATAACCGCTGGACAAAGTCCATTCGGCAAACGAATTGGCTACCACCTGCGGAATCGGTTTGATGTGTGGCGCCCAAGTCAGCACCACCTTTGGCTTCTCTTTGGTTTTGTATTCCTGAATTGTAATCATATCCGCCAAACTTTGTAACGGATGTCTTGTTGCCGATTCTAAACTCACCACTGGGACTTTAGCATATTGCATAAACTGATGGATAATTTTATCGGCATAATCCTCTTCTTTATTTTCTAGATTGGGGAAACAACGAATGGCTAAAATATCACAATACAAACCCATAACGGCAGCTGCATCTTTAATGTGTTCCACAGTTTTTCCGTTCATCACGGCTCCTTCTTCAAATTCCAGTGCCCAACCATCGTTGTTTACATTAAGAATCATCACTTCCATTCCTAGGTTTTGTGCGGCTTTTTGCGTACTCATTCTAGTTCTCAGGCTTGAATTGAAGAATAACAATCCGATGGTTTTATTCTTCCCTATTTGAGATATTCTTTCTGTTTTTTTTAATTCTATGGCTTCTTTCACTAAAGCCATGGGGTCTTCAATATCGTTTACTGATGTAAAATGTTTCATTTCTCTTTCATTAATCATTTCTAATCAGGACGTTTACTTCAAAATAATCTTTAAAGCTTGTAACAATTCGTCCAATTCTTTTTTCGTCACTGCCAATGAAGGCAAAATTCTCAGGGTATTTTTATTGCTCGCGGTTCCGGTAAAAATTCCGAATTCGTCCAATAATCGTTTACGTACAGCTGCGCAAGGCTCATACAATTCGATGGCAATCATTAATCCCATGCCTCTGATTTCTTTGATATTTGGAATGTTTTGCAATTGTTCCATGAGATACTCTCCCATTTTTTGGGCATTCTCCATTAGGTTTTCCTTTTCAATCACTTCTAAAACTGCTAATCCAGCAGCGCAAGCCAAATAATTTCCTCCGAAAGTGGTTCCCAGCATTTCTTTTTTTGGCTGAATATGCGGTGCGATTAAAACACCAGCTATAGGAAATCCGTTGCCCATTCCTTTCGCCACAGTAATAATATCGGGCTGTATTCCCGCATGTTGATGGGCAAAAAATTTCCCCGTTCTTCCGTAACCCGACTGCACTTCATCCAAAATCAAAACAATACCTAGTGTTTTACACTTTTGCGCCACATGTTGTAAAAATGCAGGCTCTGGAATCTGAATACCGGAAACGCCTTGAATTCCTTCAATAATGACACAGCACACCTCATCGTTTACAGCTTGGTCAAAAGCATTACTATCATTTAATGGTAAAAAAGTTGTGTTGTTGTTTTCGTTCACTGGTGCTACAATTGCAAGATTATCTGTACTTGCAACGGCCAATGATGTTCTACCATGAAAAGCCTTATTAAAAGCGATTATTTTTTTTCTTCCATTATGAAAAGATGCCAATTTGAAGGCATTTTCATTTGCCTCTGCACCTGAATTGCACAAAAACAACTGATAATGAGTATAGCCCGAAAGTAGGCCTAATTTTGTTGCCAATTGTTTCTGCTGGTCAATCACAATCGAATTAGAATAAAAACCAATTTTCTGCAACTGTTCTGTAAGGCTTGAAACGTAATGAGGATGCGTATGACCAATGGAAATTACGGCATGACCGCCATATAAATCCAAATAGTGCTTTCCGTTTTTGTCCCATAAGTCCGAACCTAGTGCTTTCACAATTTCAATATCTGAAACCGAATACACGTCGAATAGATTCATTTGTGTTGGGTTATTTATAGTTATTGTGTCCATAATTTAAAATGCGCTTGGTTTTAATTTTAACCCTGTTGTTTCGGGTAAACCGAACATCAGATTCATATTTTGCACCGCCTGTCCTGATGCTCCTTTCAATAAATTATCAATTACGCTCACGATCATGACATCCTCTTCGTTTTTTTCCAGATACAGCAGGCATTTATTGGTATTCACCACTTGTTTCAAATGAATGTTTTTAGGTGATACAAACACAAAAGATTCCTGCTTGTATTTTTCTTTAAATAACGATTGCAATTGTTCTAAAGACTGATTTGATTTTAAAGTGATACAGGCCAAAATTCCTCGGGTAAAAGATCCTCTTTGTGGTAAAATATGGAGATTGCCCGTATACACTTCCTGAACTTGCTGTACGCTTTGATTGATTTCTGCTAGATGCTGATGTATAAAAGCTTTGTATACCGACAAATTATTCTGTCTCCAACTGAAATGCGAAGTTTCGGTCAATGATTGACCGGCACCTGTAGATCCTGTTGTACACGAAGCATACACATCACCACTCAGTAAACCTGCTTTGGCCAAAGGCAGCAACGCTAATTGAATGGCTGTTGCAAAACAACCCGGATTCGCAACATAATTAGCATTTTGAATCGCTGTTCTATTCCATTCTGACAAACCATAAACAAAAGAATGATTAGCCGAAATTCTATGGTCCTGACTTAAATCGACTATCTTAACCGAAGATGAAAATTCAGTCACTATCTTTTTAGCTTCACCATGCGCGACGCATAAAAAAACCACATCGATATCAGAATGATACGTTTCAGAGAATTTCAAATCGGTATCCCCAAACAAATCATCATGCACTTCATAAATGAACTTCCCAGCATTGCTTTTACTATGCACAAACCCAATTTCCACCTGCGGATGATTAATCAGGATTCTGAGTAATTCTCCAGCTGTATAACCAGCTCCACCAATAATTCCGGCTTTAATTATTTGCATCACTCAATTCTTTAGTAACCTGATGGTAAATCGAGGTTTGATTGCCGAATATTTTTGTAAATCCTTTTACATCTTCGCAACTCCAGCCGTTGTTCATTTCACCGTATGACCCGAATTTTGCCGACATTAAATCAAACGGACTCTCAATCCCTTTCAATTCATATCTATACGGATGTAAGGTAATGTACACCTCGCCACTAACGGTCTTTTGAGTGTGGGCCAAAAAAGCTTCTATATCTCTCATAGTGGGATCCAGCATTTGGCCCTCATGCAACCAGTTGCCGTACCAGCTTGATAATTGTTCTTTCCAGAATAATTGCCATTTGGTCAACGTATGTTTTTCCAGTAAATGATGAGCTTTGATAATCAATTCTGGAGCTGCGGCTTCAAAACCCACTCTTCCTTTAATCCCTATAATCGTATCTCCTACGTGAATGTGTCTTCCAATTCCGAAAGGTTGTGCCATTTGCTGTAAATATTCAATGGCAATAGACGGATGTTCAAATGAATGTCCATTTACTGAAATCAGTTCGCCTTCATTAAAACTCAATGTAATATCTACAGATTCAGTAGCCGAAACCGATGTTGGCCATGCTTCTTCCGGTAAACTTTGATACGAAGTCAACGTTTCTTTACCTCCTACAGAAGTTCCCCACAATCCTTTATTAATACTGTACACTGCTTTTTCGAAATTGAAGCTTACACCATGTGATTTCAGGAATTCGATTTCCGCTTCTCTGCTCAATTTTTTATCCCTGATTGGTGTAATGATTTCCACATTAGGCAACAAATGATTAAAAATCATATCAAAACGCACTTGGTCGTTACCAGCTCCTGTACTTCCATGAGCAATCGTGTGAATTCCCAATTGGATGGCATATTCGGCAATGCTTTTTGCCTGAACCGCTCTTTCCGCACTGACACTTAAAGGATATGTTCCATTTTTTAATACGTTACCATAAATTAGATACTTAATGCAATCGTCATAATATTCCTTGCGTACATCAATGCATATATACGATGCCACACCACTTTGCAATGCCTTTTCTTCTAAAATTGCAATCTCTTTCTGATCGAACGCTCCAGTATTTATTGTTACGGCATGCACTTCATAATTTTCAATTTTACTCAAATACACCGCACAATAGGTTGTGTCTAAACCACCACTATACGCTAATACTATTTTCTTTTTTTGCATTTTTTTGTTCTTTGATATTAGTGTCATACAGCATGGCTGTACACAAACAATTTTTATAATTTTTACTTTGCAGAATTTCGAAATTCACACAACTCTGGCAACCTTTCCAGAATTTTTCATCGGTAGTTAATTCCGAGTAAGTTACTGGCATATAGCCTAATTCCGAATTGATTCGCATCACAGCTAAACCAGTAGTTAATCCAAAGATTTTAGAATTAGGGTATTTGGTTCGTGATAATTCAAAAATTTTAGATTTGATCATTCGTGCCAATCCGCTCTGACGGAATTGTGGTGATACAATCAATCCCGAATTCGCCACATATTCTTCATTTTGCCAGGTTTCGATATAACAAAACCCAGCCCATTCCTTATTTTCTGTCAAAGCAATGATCGCTTTTCCTTCTTGAATTTTTTCAATAATGTATTCAGCCGATCGCTTTGCAATACCCGTACCTCTCACTTTCGCTGATGCTTCCATCTCATCGCATATCGTCTGGGCAAATTGAATATGGTTATTATTTGCAATTTGAATACTAAACATAGATTAATTTTTGCGCAAATATATAAATAAAAGATATAATATCTTTAAAAGTATTTTTAATAAATTATTTTATCTAATTAATCGGGTTAATAAGTAATAATTATCTTCTTGGTTGATTTATTATTCAATGACTCTTATAATATATTTTAAAATAAAAAGATTGTGAAATAAAATAAACCTAAGTTAAAAAGCGTTAGCGTTATTTTTAAAGTAAAAAGATGACTTTTAATTTAAAAAACAAAATGTTATAAAAACAAACCTAAATAAGGTTGTTTTGTTTTTAAATCACTAAAAGTTATTAAAACAGAGGTTGTAGATTAAAAAAGGAAATTATTTTTTTTAAAATTTACTTTTTTTATTAATTTTTATTAATTTAAGCGAATTATCAACAATTTGTTGTCTTAAATTATTATTTAAATCAAAAAACAAATATATTTTTAAACTATCCTTAGAATATATTTAATTTAAACAGTTGTTTTTTTAAGGTGAAATTTGATTATAATAACACCAAACAACCTGTTTAATGAATTTATAATAAAACTAACCCAAACATTTTAAGACAATATTTATAATGATTATTTTTGTACTAAAAAACTAAATATTTACTTGATATGGAAATGAAAATTAGCTTTGAACAAGCACGCTTGGATCATTTAGGTTGGATGCATAAAATGAGAGACCTATTAGACGGTAAGGTGGAATTAGTCGAAAGTGAAATTGTATCACACTTACAATGTCGTCTGGGAAAATGGTTTGAATCAGAAGGTCGCGACGAGTTTGGAGAATTAGAAGAACTTCAAAAGTTTGATGTAAAACATGTTAAACTTCATAAACTTGCTAAAGAAATTTATATTGAAAATAAATTAGGAAATAAGGCCATTGCGGAAGAATTATTTACAGATCTCTCTAATACTTCACAAGAAATTGTAACACTTTTGAATGAAGCTGAAACTAAATTAAATATAGGTCTTACAAAAGTAGTAGAAAGAGAAATTCCTATTAAATTGCTAGATGATGCTGCTCCGTGGGATAAAAGCAACACATTGGTTATAAAAATTTTACCAAACAACGAAATAGAATATGTAAATGCGTTTTTTACTGAAGTATCAAGTTTTGAGAACAAAGACTTGATGGGTAAAAACTTTAATTCTATTCTTCACCCTGATATTCCAAAAGCTATTGAACGACTAATACTTGAAAACAACAAAGAAGCAGAAAGAACTACTAAAATTTTAAAATTTGTTACTTATAACGGTAAATTCGTTTGGGCTGTTGCGGATTTTATACCTACTATAGTTGATGATAAAATAGTTGACATTACTGTTAAATTATCAGGCGTTAACAATGCTATTTTGGCTAAGTTTATTATTCCTTTGTATGAAGAAATTAAAATCATAGAAGCTAAAAAAGGCGAATCTGGTGGTATTTTATTCTTAAATAACTTCTTAGAAGAACGTAATCGTACTATGGATGAGTATATTCAAAATCTTATTATAACGGGTCGAGATTCTATTAAAAGTGCTGAAAAAAGAAGTTGGTTGGGTAAACTTTTTAATTTCAATTTGTAAATTATGCATATTGTAGCCCCAAAGATCCTTAACAACAGTAGAAAAGTAAAACTCTACTGGTATTCTACTGCAAATTATTTAGGCTTATTTCTAAGTATAATAGCTAGTTTTTTTCTATTCCCAAAATCACTGGATATATTGGGTGAAATTAAATATATAGAGACGATTGGTTATTTTGTTTTTCCTTTTTTCCTCTTTGGATTAGCGCAAGGCTTAGTAAAATTTACACCTTATTTCGAGAAGTTTCATGTTCCTAAATTACATGGAACTTCCCTACTAATATCAGTAGGTATTTTTTTTCTATTTTTTACAGGTCTTATTGTTTTAAATAAAATTAATCCTTTTAACAAAATTGTTTTTTACGAATTTGGTCTTATTTTGGGTTTAATTTTAGCCTTAATAGATTTAACAAAAAGTGTTTCTATCATATATAATAGGGTAAGTTTTTTAATAATTCTAGAAAAGGTTGCTCCTCGTTTATTTTTACCTATTCTCTTCTATTTAAATTATATAAAAATCATTCCAAATAATGAATTACTTTTACTTTATGTTCTTTGTTATGCGGTATTAACATTTGGTATGCACTTTTATGTAACCAAAGATAGTAATACTAACTTTTCTCTTAAATATTATTTTCTATTTGAAAAAGTAAGCGTGAAAGAATTCTTTGAATATTGCTTTTTTAGCTTTTTAGGTTCTTTTGCACTATTGTTAATAAACAAGATTGACAGTATCATTGTTCCTAGTTATTTATCAATGAGCGAAAATGGTTTATATTCTATTTTAACAACATTAACTTCTGTTATTTTTATGCACGCTACAGGGATAAATGCTATTTATGGTGTAGCTATTTCAAAATTGTTGTTGAAAAAGAAAATCTATTTATTAAGTCGATTGTATAAAAGTTCAACCTATCATGCCTCTTTTTATTCGTTAATATTTATAGGTATTATCCTAATTTATCTACCTCTTATAAAAAATACATTGGATCCACAAAACCAATTTTTAAACATAGAAACCATTATTTGGATTCTATGCTTAGGAGCTTTTAGCAATGTAGCTACAGGATTTAACAGTGAGATTATTGCGTATTCTAAATACTTTAAATTCAATCTACTGATTGTTGCTCTCTTATTATTGTTAAATTTAAGTATGGTGGTTTATTTTTTAAAATTCACTCAATTAGGTTTGTTAGGTGTTGCTATTAGTTCTACTATTTCTATTGTATTATATAATATTTTTAAAACTTATTATGTATATATATAATATACTTCCTTTCAGTAAGAGCTATTTACAAATTATTTGTTTGAACATAGTACTTTTTATAGGAATTTTAAATATTTCTTATCAAAAACAAACTCCATTCATAACTTTTTTAATCTTATTGGTTTATCTAGCTTTAAATATTATTTTTTATAGAGTATTTAAAAATAATCATTTAAAATACAAGGTTATCAAATAATAAAAAGTGGGTGTCTAACATAGTTACTTAACATCTAGTTTGCCACTTCTCTTGTCATAGAAATGGTACGATTGTAACTTTTTAGGACACCCTCTTTTTATTTATCCGAATTCCGCATTAGAAATTGATTACAAATAAAAATGATTTTGAATCTAAACAGTGTACTCTGTTTTTTGTCCTCAATGTAAAACTAAACTACGACTGCGGTAAAAATTTTGTGTGTATTTTACCTTCTTTCTCTTTTTCATCTTCATCACAAAATCTATCCAGAAATGAGGCGTAAAAGTCTAACCTTAATAGCTACTCTTTTTTAAACTAATTTTATTTAGCTTATTTATATACAGATGTTTATATTTTGATTTAATGCGCTTGTTTTTGTAAGCTTATTTATCTAATTTGGATATCTAAATAAAAATTATGAGAAAATATTTATATCTTTTGATGTTTTTTACGCTTGTTAGCAATGCGCAAAATCCTGGACAAATTGCACAAAAATTTGGTTCCACAAACGGCTTTGATGGTACTGTAAGTACTATTACTGTGCAACCTGATGGGAAAATACTTGTAGCGGGTACTTTTCATAAATATTCTGGACAACCGGTCAAAAAAATAGTACGATTAAATGGCAATGGTACAATAGACACGTCTTTTTCTACAACAATACTTCTTGATGATGATATAACTTGTATTGCTGTACAACCTGATCGAAAAATACTTGTAGGTGGACATTTTACCACCTATAACGGAGTAAATCAAAATAAAATTATACGACTAAATAGTAATGGAACTAAAGATAATACTTTTATTATTGGAACTGGATTTGATGCTAGTGTAACTAAAATACTCGTACAACCCAATGGAAAAATTATTGTTGGAGGAAATTTTAACACTTATAATGGATCTACTCAAAAAAAAATAGCTAGACTAAATAGTAACGGTTCTAGCGATACTTCATTTATAACAAATACGGGATTTGATAATTTAGTAACTGATATGGCTCTTCAAGCTGATGGGAAAATTTTAGTTACCGGTCTATTTTCAACATATAAAGGTCAAACTGTAAATAATTTTATACGTATCAATGCAAATGGTACAAAAGATAATAGTTTTAATAATGGTAGTGGTTTTGATAGTACAATTAACTCTATTGCCATACAAACTAATGGTAAAATTATTATTGGAGGAAATTTTAAGAATTTTAATGGTATTTCTCAAAAATATTTAATTCGATTAAATAATGATGGATCAAAAGACGGAACTTTCGATACAGATGTGGTGTTTGATGGTGCTATAAGATCATTAGCCATTCAAAATGATGGAAAAATTGTAATAGCTGTAATAGGAAAACCGTATGTACATGTTGGTCCTTTAGAAACTAATATAATTCGTTTAAATCCTGATGGGAAAAAAGACCTTAATTTTAGTACAGGAAGCTGTAAAAGAAGTCTTATTTGTCTTTCGCTTCTTCCCTGTGGAAAAATCATAGCAGGAGGATATTTCACTATTTATGGTCAAGGATATTCAGCTAATAATATAGTTTCAATAAATACAAATGGGACATTTGATTTAAACTTTAACCCTAATATTGGTTTTGACAAAACTGTACTAACCGCAGTAGAACAAAAGGATCGAAAAATAGTTCTGGGTGGTCATTTTACACGTTATAAAAACAATTTATCAAACTATATCATCCGTTTAAATCCTAATGGATCTAAAGATAGATCTTTTAATGTAGGAAATGGGTTTGATAAAAATGTATCAGTAATTGTAGTTCAACCAGATGGAAAATTAATTGTTGCAGGGTCTTTTAGTACTTACAAAGGAGTTACAGAAAATCATATTATTCGTTTAAACCCTGATGGAACTAAGGATGTAACTTTTAATACAGGAACTGGATTTGATGGAAATATTAATGTTATCCTTTTACAACCTGATGGAAAAATATTTTTAGGTGGTGAATTTACAAAATATAATGAAGTTACTGCAAACCGAATTATTAAACTAAATTCCAATGGTAGCATTGATACTTCTTTTAACACAGGTACTGGTTTTGATGGAGATGTATTAACAATGGCTTTAGAACCTAATGGAAATTTAATTGTTGGAGGTGAATTTAGTTCATACAATGATGAAGTTGAAAAAAATATAATTCGATTAAAAGCAGATGGAGTTAAAGATACGTTATTTAATATTGGTGCTGGTTTTGATAGTGCAGTCAACAACATTACTTTACAAGCTGATAGTAAAATTTTAGTTAGTGGTTATTTCTCTAATTTCAACAATTCTAGTGCAAATTACTTTGTAAGATTAAATACAAATGGTACTATAGATACAACATTTAACATTGGAACTGGTTTTAACAGTTCACCTTCTGTTATGTTAATGCAAACGGATGGAAAAATTATTGTTGGAGGGTCTTTTACCAGTTTTAACGAAAATCAAGAAAATTATATTATCCGTTTAAACTCTAATGGGACTAAAGATAGTACATTCATTACAGAAAATGGTTTTAATAATTCCGTTCTATCTATTACTCCTATTAGCAATGGAAAAATTTTAGTTTCAGGTAATTTTAATAACTACAAAAATTCTATAAATACCGCTTACTTGGTAAGTTTATATAATAATTCTAGTTCCCCTAAAATTTCTGTTGCAAAAGAGGAGGAAAGTAATAACTTTAAACTAAGTAGAACAACGAATGTTTCTATTTTCCCAAATCCAACTAGTAATATTTTAAACATTAATTTAGATAATGATTCTTCCATCTCTTCTATCCAAATATTAAATTTAGAAGGTAAGGTTGTACATGAAGATATAAATGAAACTATAAATGTTTCTGAATTACCATCAGGATTGTATATAATTAAAATCAAAACGGATAAAGAAGAAATAATTAAAAAGTTTATTAAGGAATAACTTAAAAAAATCCCAATTTTCAATAACGATCGACTAATCAAATTGGAAATTGGGATTTTTGTTTTTTACAGTGGTTTCAAGCGCCTTAACTCTCTTTTAAAAATTTACAATATCATCGTCAACTGAATTCTTTTTCTGGCTTCATCTACCTCAACGACTTTTACTTGCACGTGTTGGTGGAGTTTTACCACTTCATTCACATCGGCAACATAGCCTTCTTTGAGTTGGGAAATATGTACGAGTCCGCTTTCTTTGATTCCAATGTCAACAAAACAACCAAATGCGGTGATATTATTTACAATACCTGGCAAAATCATTCCGCTACGAACATCAGCAATGGTTTTTACATTCGGGTCGAATTCAAAAACTTTGGCCGCTTTACGTGGGTCTAGTCCTGGTTTTTCCAATTCTTTTAAAATATCTTTGATACCTAAAATACCCACGTTTTCAGTAATATAATTCTCTGGTTTGATTTGACTGATTTTTTCCTTATTCCCGATTAATTCATTGACTTTAACACCCAAATCTTTAGCCATTTTCTCGACCATTTTATACGATTCAGGATGCACGGCCGAATTATCCAACGGGTTTTTACCGTCTTTGATTCTAATAAATGCCGCTGCCTGTTGGAACGCTTTATCTCCTAATCGCGGCACTTTTTTCAGTTGGCTACGGTCTTCAAAAGCCCCATTTTCACTACGATACGCCACAATGTTTTCAGCCATTTTTTCGCCAATTCCTGAAACATAGCTCAACAATGATTTACTCGCCGTGTTAATATTAATCCCAACCGAGTTTACGCAACGTACTACCGTGGTATCCAATGCTGAATTTAACTTGGTTTGGTCCACATCGTGTTGGTACTGCCCTACACCAATAGATTTTGGGTCAATTTTAACCAATTCGGCTAAGGGATCAGATAAACGGCGCCCAATAGAAACGGCACCACGAACCGTCACATCATAATTAGGAAATTCATCTCTCGCAATTTTAGATGCCGAATAGACTGACGCTCCAGCTTCTGAAACTACAAAAACCTGGACTGGTTTATCAAAAGCAATTTTCTTGATGAAAAATTCGGTTTCACGACTCGCTGTTCCGTTGCCTATAGAAATGGCTTCAATATTATAAGCATTCACCATCGATTTTATTTTTTTCATTGCCATAGTCGTTTCATTTTGCGGTGCGTGCGGAAAAATGGTTTCATTGTATAGCAAATCACCTTTTTCATCCAGACAAACCACTTTACATCCCGTTCTAAATCCGGGGTCAATAGCTAAAATTCGTTTTTCACCTAAAGGTGGAGCCAATAATAACTGACTTAAATTACTCGCAAAAACATCAATTGCTTTAATATCAGCTTTTTCTTTGGCTTCTTGTAACGTTTCATTAGAAATAGCAGGTTCTAACAATCGTTTATAAGAATCTTTAATAGCTAATTGAATATGTAATGTTGTATCATTTTTTGATTTAATAATGTTATCTTCAATAAAACTAACAGCTTCTTCTTTTTCAATTTCTACATTCAATTTAACAAAACCTTCTGCTTCCGCTCTTAGCATGGCTAACAATCGGTGCGAAGGTGCTTTACTAATGGGTTCAGCCCATTCGAAATATTGATTATACTTTTGAGCTTCTTGATCGTCTTTTTTAGCTTTCACTACTTTAGTTGTAATTTCAGCTTTTCGCTGAAACATTCTACGTAAATTTTTACGAATAAAAATATTCTCATTAACCCATTCTGCTATAATATCACGAGCTCCTTGTAAGGCTTCCTCTTCGTTAGTTACCTTATCATTAATATATTTAGATGCTAAAAATTCAATATCATCGTTACGCTGCGACATAATTATTTTTGCCAAAGGTTCTAATCCGTTTTCACGGGCGGTATCTGCCTTAGTTTTCTTTTTCTTTTTGTAAGGAAGGTATAAATCTTCTATTTCTTGTAAATCAAAACTGTTTTCAATTTTTGATTTTAGTTCTGGTATAAGAGCATTTTGTTCTTCTATTGATTTTAAAACACTTTCTTTACGTTTTATAATTTCATCATATTGTTTGTTTAGTTTGGCTATTTGTTCTATAACTACCTCATCTAAATTTCCTGTGGTATCCTTTCGATAACGTGCTATGAAAGGAATTGTACAATCTTGCGAAAGTAATTCAAGTGTATTTTGGATATTTTTGGGAGTCGTTTGGACTCCTTTTAGGATAAAGTCAATATTTGTCATTTTGTAAAAATAAGAATGCTAAAATAGCATATAAATTAAAATTTTTAAAATCTAAAATTTGGGCTTTGTTTTTTTATTTAAAAATTTATTTTTGCATAATTAAATAGACTATTCATGAAAAAAATTTTTTTAGGGCTACTAGCTTTACAAGTACTTTTTGGTTGTTCAAAAAATGAAGAAGCCATTGAGGAAACTCCAGTATCAGTAACTGGTTTATTGGATGCTCCTTATTCTTCCTTAACTTCAGAACAAAAAAAGTTGAAATTAGAAACAGAAGCTAAATCAACTGTTTCAGAGTTTGAAAAAACAAAAACATCTTCAACTATCGAAGCCATTCAAAATCTAGATAAATTATTGGAAACTGATAGAATTGATATCTTAAGTGGCCTTAATAATAATGGTATAAGTGATGTTTTTAATGTGTCTGCTGTTTTTGGTATATACACTTGGAATAATACTGTTAAAAGATGGGAAAAAACAGTTTCAACAAATAACTTAACTTTTAGATATCCTTCTAAAATTTCAGGAACTACTAATGACGCTGAAATAGTTTTAAACGCAACGCCTTCTCCTATTAAAGTTGACATAATTGATGCTCCAAAACGTTATCAATGGGTATATGATCCGAATGTAGGAAATATGGTTCCAGTTCTAGTATCTAATGAAGTATTAGATAAAATTCATTTGCCTTTAACTGTTGATGCAACAATTAAAATAAAAGGTATTGATTCTGGAAATATTAGTGTTGTAAATACATACAATAACAACAATCATATTCCTACAACATCTAACTTGAAATTAACGTTAAACGATGGTTATGCTTTAGAAATCAAAAACGATAGAAATAATTCTCCATCAGTTGCTAGTGCTTTATTAACACATAATAGTAAATCTATTTTAGGTTATAATTTTAATTCAAATGGTAACATTGATCAATTGTTAAATAATAATAACTCTTCATCAATAGATTATGGTAAGGCAAATACTTTGATAACTATTCTAGATGATTTTGCTATTTTAGGATCAGGTGATATTGAAACTACTACGGCAGAACTTGAAAAAGCTGAAAGCAGTATTCCTAAACCTAATTATTTTTCATCTGATTATTATATAAAATCTAATGAAAAAAGTAAAAAAATAAGCGATTTAAAAGCTGAACTTTATAATAAACATAGCAAATTAGTTTTAGTTTCTAAAAAGGATAAAAATAAAATTGCTAGTATTGTAGCAAAATCTGAACTCGTATCTTCAGGTAATACGCCTTTTGTTTGGAGAAATGGAACATGGGAATATAGTATGGGAACAGTTTATCAAAAAGTTGAGCGATATGATGTCAAATATTATCTAAAATTCGATGATAATTCAGTAGTTGCAATGAATGTGTATTTTTCTACTGGATTTGATAGTTTAAAAAGTCAAATAGAAGATTTTATAACTTTTTTAAATAAATAAATAAAAAAGCTGTCTTTGACAGCTTTTTTTATACTATTTTATTTTTATTATCTTTACATCAGCACCATAACCAGCCCAAATTCCTAAGCCTCCTTTTATATTAGATTTTAGATTAAAAGTGGCTGGAAACAATGGATTTTGACCATTTAAAACATCATTTTGCCAGCTGTTCCAAAATTCGTAACTCTTTTTTTCTAATGTTCTTAATTTTACTTCTATAATTTTACCTGAAGGAAAATAGGTTTCGGTATTTTCTACTGGATAAAATTGAATCCCTTTTAATAAATTTAATTTTACTTTTTTTGTGATAAACGTTTCATCATCAATGGTTCCGTATAAAGTAGGGATAAATAATGAATCTTTTCCAACTATTCTAGTTCCTATTTGATAGTAATTTTTGTTATCAGGATCTATAAACTCTATTCCTATTTTTCTTTTAAAATCATCTATTTTTTCAATACTTAGTTCTTTTATAGGTACAGATTCAGGAATACTTGTTTCAGCTCTTAATTCTTGTCCATCAAACTCTATCGTTAAGGTATAAGTAAATCCTTTTTTACCTATTATATTTTCTCCTGTATAAATAAAAGGGGGAATATACCCATTTACCATTTTTAGATGTAATATTTCAGCATTTACCCCGTCTGAAACAGTCACTTTAGCTGCCCTTATAAAATATTTATCAATATTATTTTGGTTAAAATTAGTGTTAGTGGGTATGCTTTTTGATAAAATTACATTTGCCACACCATTTTCTTCAATCCAACCTTCAACAATCAATTTAGGTTTTGAAACTTTAGTATCGTTTAGATTGTCTTGACAAGAATAAAAAGAAAACACCAATACAGTAGTTTTTAAACTAAAATTTAAAATACCAATTAATCGAAGGTAAAATTTTGTAAAATACTTTATCATTTTTTGTAATGGATAATTGTTCTTCATTTTTTTCAAAATTGACTGATTGATATACTGGATTTTCAATATTAAATAAGTTATAAACACTTAAAGTAATTTTGCTTTCCTTTCTTTTATTTTTCATAATCCAAAAATTAAAAGAAAAATCTGTTCTGTTATAAAAGGGAAGCTGTGCTTTATTATATTCGTTATACTCTTTTACAGGAACATTATTTACAAAATATATCTGATCCGCAGAAGTAAAACGGTTCCCAGAACTTAGTATTTGTGTAAAACCTACCACAAATTTTGGAGTGAAACTATAAGTTATAATTGTTGTAAAATTATGTCTTCTATCGTATTTGGCGTAAAAATTACTACCTTCATCAATCCTTGGAAAGCTTCTTAATGATTTACTCCAAGTATAACTCATCCAACCTTTAAATTTTCCATTTTCTTTCTTCAATAAAAACTCAAAACCATAAGCTTTACCATTTCCTATGAAAATATCTTTTTCTATAGAAGAGGCTTCATTAAATTGAGAAAGAGCAAATGGATAAATTAATAAATCTTTCATTTCATTGTAAAATAAATCAAAATTCGTAACAATATTTTTGTTGAAATGATGGTTTATGCCAAAAGAAATTTCTTTTGACTTTTGGAAAGGGATATTATTTGCTGATGCAACCCAAAAATCTGTTGGAATTCCAATACTAGAAGTGGTCACTAAACTTAAATGTTGACTTTTTTGAGCCAAAGTAATATAATAATTTGTGTTTCTTTTTTCATTAAAATAAATACCTAACTTAGGCTCAAAGGAATACTTATTTGAACTAGAGTGATTAAAGTAATTGAAACGAATTCCTGATTTAAGATTGATATTATCTGTTATAAAAAAATTAAAATCTTGATAGATTGAGAATAAATTAGAATTAATATTCTCATATTTTGTTTTAGGTGTAAAACCAAAATTAGCCAAAATTAAATTATAAGGTGAAATTGTATAATTATTATAACTTAATCCTATTTCGGATTTAATTTTATAAATGTTGTAAATAATATTACTCTTTAAACTAAAATCAGTAATAGAAGTATTTACTTTTATAGATAAATCATGTTGAAATATATTCATTGAAGATAGACTCTTTGAAAAATATGCGTTTGCAGTAAATTTAAATTTTTCATTTTTAGAATGTTGGAACTGAGTAGCAGCAATATAATTTTTCCAAGTTAGATTAATATCAGCAAATAACTCTTCACTGTTATATTTTAATTTATCTTTACTTGTCATAAAATCAAAAATGAGCTTGGATTTATTACTCATTTTATGTAGATAAGAAAAATTAATATCCTCAAAACTGTAATTTACTTCATTTTTAGCATTAATTAATTTAAGAAAATCATCTAGATAAGTTTTTCTATAAGATAAAGAAAACACAGTTTTTTTATAAGGTATTTTAATATTAAACTGAGAAGCTAACAAACCTAAATTAACCTGAAAACTTGCCTTATCAATACTCATAATATTACTCTTAGTATTAATGTAAGCCCCTAGTATATTACCATTAACAGAACTTAAATTTGATTTATCATACATTAATTCACCTATATGAAAAGCATTATAATAAGGAAATATTCCAAACAAATGAGCTGATCCATACACTGGTACATCATTATATTTAAAAATAGAATGCCCAGCATCTCCTCCTCTAACATACAAATATCCGTTAATATCACCTGAATTTTGAACACCAGGAGTTAATTGCAAAATCTTTGAAACATCAATACTACCAGTTAAAGAAGGCAAATCACTCAATTGAGATACATTTAATTTTAAAAAATTCTTATCATTTTTAAAAAATGTTTTCCTTTTATCCTCTGTAATAATAATTTCATCAATTTTCTTATTCTCCTTTAAAATAATATTTAAATCAGTATCCTCAGTAATTTTAAAATCAGATTCGTAATTTATATAACCTTCAGCTTCAATTTTTATATTTATTTTATCATCTGTTATTTTGAAATTAAAATTACCCAAACTATCAGTTACAATAGTTTTATCAAAACCTTTAATAGTAAATGTAACCAATGCAATAACTCTCTTTTTATTTATATCTTTTACGTTTCCATTTATTTTAAAAGTATTTTGAGTCCAAACAAACGTATTCAAAAATAGTATACAGTATAAAAAGATAGGCTTCAATGATTATAGTATTTAAAAATTTAGCTAACAAATATAAGTATTATGACTACTTTTGGTTTCTTTAAAATTCTGATTTAATGAAAATGTTTCTTACTTACCTTTTAATTGTAAATATCCTTTCGTTAATAGTCTTCGGAATTGACAAATTATTAGCTATAAAAAACAAAAGACGCATATCTGAAAAAGATTTATTAAGTATCTCATTAATAGGAGGTGCTATAGGTAGCTTATTAGGAATGTTTATATTTAAACACAAAACTTCAAAAATAAGTTTCATTTGGCGATTCACAATTATATTTATTGCCAACGTAATAGGAATTTATTTTTTACTGAAATAGTAGCCTTTCTTAATTTTTCATTCAAAAAAAGCTATTAATTTATAATATAAAATCTAAGTAATTTTTCTTATTTACAATTTCAAAAGTAGCATCAGGATATGCTTTGGCAAAAGCCGTTGGAATTTTTGTTTTTTTATTTTCATTCCATTTAAACTCATATCCAGCTAAATTATCTACATTTTCTTCAAGCCAGTCTAACTCTTGTTGATCATAAGTACGCCAAAAATAATTTTGTTTGTGTAACTTATGATACGTTTGCTTTTTTAAACGTTCAGAAGCAAGGTAATTTTCCCATAAATCACCTATATCCATACGATTTTGTAATGTATTAAAATTTCCAATAATAGCATTACGAATACCATTATCAAAAAAATACCAACGATTACTTTTAGTAATTTCTTTTCTTAAATTGCGAGAAAAACCTTCAACTTTAAAAATAATAAATACCTTAGTTAATAAATCTAAATAGCGTTCTACTGTGTTCTTAGATAATTGCAATTGATTACCCAATTCTTGTAAGGAAACCTCCTTCCCCACTTGAAAAGCAATGAGTCTTAATAAATCATAAATTTTATTAGAATTTTTAATACCATCAAAAACTAATATATCTTTTAATAAATACGAATTTACAATTTCACGTAAATAATGTTGCTTTTCAGACCATGATTCATAATGTGTTAGTTCTGGATAACCACCATAAATTAATCGCATCTCAAGATTTTCGATTGTTTGTTTGTAATTTTCGTATTCTGAAAATTCTATTTGTGCCAATGGATATAAAAACAAAGTATTTTTTCTTCCAACTAAAGGTTCACCTAATTTATTATTTAAGTCAAACATAGATGATCCTGTTGCTATAACTCTTATTCCTTCAATTGTATCAACAATAAATTTTAATATCAATCCAATATCATCTACTGCTTGTGCTTCATCAATTACCAAAAGATCTATGTTTTTGAATAATCTCTTATAATTTTCAAATGTTCTTTCTTCTAAAAGTCTTGCATCATTTTTATCTTCACCATTAAGTTGTAAAACTTTTTTATCTGTTATTTTTAGATATTTTTTTATAAGTTGAGTTTTTCCTACGCGCCTTGCACCTAATAAAATCAATACTTTATTGGGTTGTAAATGATTACTAAAATCATCAAGTACGGCTCTTTTAATATAACTCATATCTCTTTTTATATAGTAATTACAGAATACAAAGTTATTAAAAAATAGTAAATAAGTCCGTTTATTGACGGAATTAATGTAAATTCAGTCAGTTTATTGACGGAATTAATGTAAATTCAGTCAATTATTAAAAGTTTACTTTGTAATTTCGTTTTAAAAATTGTAATGCAGATTCAATCACTTCTCCCATAGAAGTAGCTTTCTTAAACTGTATATCGTAAGTAAATTGATAAATTTCAGTTTTTAATTGCTCTAGTTTTTCGCTAGTAGATAGTTCCATAGATTTCATGGCTTGCAATAAATCATTTAATCGCTCTTCAGAGCCCACCATTCTTTTTACCATTATTGAACGTTCTTCATTTTGATATTGCTCAATAGAGTTCGCTTCTAATTTATTACTTACTAATTTGCTGAAATGAAAATTTTCTTTAAATAAATGAGGTTTGTATAACTTAAAATTACCTTCATAGCATTGTTGATCAAAGTCAATAGCCCGAATTTTAAAAACCAAATGATCATAATCATAAATAGGAATTATCACAAAATTATAAGAACGCATATCTCCTAAAAGTCCTACCATACAACGCTCATTAAATTTCACAAATTCCTTAGCAATTTGAGCTTTTTCTGATTCAGAACAAGTAGCTAAATGTTGTTTTATAAAGATATCACCAGGAATTCCAACAATATGTTCCTCTATAAGCGTATCTTTAAATACTAAATAATTAATCCGATTAGGAGAAATTATATCTTCTAATTCTAACCCGAAAATACGTGAAGCATCTGCTTTTTTTACATAAAAATGGGTATAATTATCATTTAATATATTTCTAACTTTTACCCTAAATGGTTTAGAATTACCAAAAGTACAAAAGTCTATATGGTCTACATTTAAGAATTGTATTTTACTTTCATCACCATCTGAATGTAATAATGTGTAAATCTTTTTAAGACTAAAATCTATTTCTTTTTTTTCATATTCATTATAATAAACTCTAATCCATAAAGTATCTTTTCCTTTAGTATCATAAACTACTACCGAACCTTGAAATCGCAATAAATCTTCATAAAACACATTTGTTTTTGTTAACCTTTTGTATTTTTCTAAATAATCATACAATTCCTGATTAATAGGATAATATTGTTTTTTTAATAAAGGTTTATCGAAAGACATATAAAAATGAATACATTGGTAGGAATAAATATACTAAAATTTTATTTTATAAACTCTTTATCTACCTGTTATATTGTCTTGTTTTTTTAATATTAGCATAGAATTGAATGATACCTATCATCTATTAAAAATCACAAATTAGACTAACCTTGTTATAAGTGTAATTACTATTTATTATTGAAAAATTACTTAATATATTTGCCAAAAATTAAAATGGATACCCTACAAATTTTTAGTTATACAGGTGTTTTTGTATTTGCTGTTACAGGTGTTTTAAAAGCAAGAACAAAACGGTTTGATATTTTTGGTGCATCTGTATTGGCTTTTTGTATGGCATACGGAGGAGGAACACTAAGAGATTTATTAATAGGTATACGCCCAGTAAATTGGGTAAACGATAATGTAGCTATTATAATAGTACTAACCTCAACTATTATAGCTTTCTTTTTTAAATTAAACTCAAGTTTAATAAAAAAATTAATATTTTGGATTGATGCTTTTGGTATTGGATTATTTACAGTAGTAGGTATACAGGTAGCATTACGAAATTCTATTCCCACAGGTTATGCACTAATTATGGGGATGATTACAGCTACATTTGGTGGTTTATTTTGTGACGTATTATGTAATAAAGTACCTGCTTTATTAAAACCGGGTCAATTATATGCTACTGCTTGTCTTATTGGTGGTGGACTTTATTTAATCATGATTAACTATCAATTACAAGCTGAAACAAGTATGATTATCAGTGTGTTAATTACAGCATCAATACGTATTTATGCTATTAGAAAAAAATTGCAATTACCCATAATCTAAAAATTCTTTTTTAATCTTGAACTATGAATTCCTTAGGATCTTCTTTTTTATATTCTGGTTGGATATTAATATGATTTATTCCAAAATTTTGAAAAAGAACTATTTCTATTTGATGAAGTAACTCATTAAACTCGCTCATTTTAATATCCTCTGCACAATCTAAATGCGCTTCTAAATGTAATTCCTCTTCGTTTAAATACCAAACATGTATATGATGTAATTTACCTACTCCTGGTATTTTATGTACTTCCCTAACTATAGCTTTTATATCTATTTCTTCAGGTGTAAAAAGCATTAACATTTTAATAGAGGATTTAAAAAGATCAATACTCACTATAATCAAATAGATTGAAATAAATATAGTTAAAACACTATCAATCCAAAACCAACCATAAAATTTCATCAACAAACCGCCTACTAAAACGGCTATAGAAGCCATCATATCTGTTAATAAATGTAAATAAGCTGATTTTATATTTAAATTATGCTCCGCATCTTTTTGTAATAATAAAACAGAAAGACCATTAGCCACAATTCCTAATAATGCTAACCAAATAACTAAACCTGTTTTTATTGATTCTGGATGAAAAAAACGCTGAATTGCTTCAAAACCTAATAATAAAGCCACTATTAATAACGTAATAGCATTTATAAAGGCGGCTATTAATTCAGCTCTTTTATATCCAAATGTATAATCTATAGATGCTTTTCTCCTAGATAATTTATGTGCCACATAACTAAATACTAATGATAACACATCTGAAAAGTTATGTAACGCATCTGATATTAATGCTAAACTCCCTGATAACAATCCTCCTATTCCTTGAGCTACAGTAATTAATACATTTAAAAAAATAGAAAAAACTAAGTTTTTTCCTTTTACTTGATGTTTATGAATATGGACGTTTTGGTGCGAGTGTAACATAAATTGTAATTTTATTGACAAAAAAAATCACTCCTTCATTCAGAAGAAATGACATTAAAATGAACATGGTTAAATATTATTTTAAAAAACTACTTGCAAGCAATCTTCTTTACTCTATTAGCATGACGACCTCCTTCAAAAGGGGTATCTAAAAAAGTTTCCACCATTGCTACTGCCTGTGGAATAGATGTATAACGCGCAGGAATACTAATAATATTAGCGTCATTATGTTGACGTGCCAATTCTGCTATTTCTACATTCCAACATAAAGCACATCTAATATCTTGGTGTTTATTAGCAGTCATAGCAATACCATTACCACTACCACATATTACAATACCAAAATCAGCTTTTTTACTTTCAACATCATATGCCACTGGATGTCCAAAATCAGGATAATCCACACTATCAAATGTATCAGTACCATGATTAATCACGGTATACCCATTTAATTCTAAATAATTAACAATTGCTATTTTATAATCGGGACCTGCATGGTCATTTCCTATAGAGATAATCATAATAATTAATCGTTATTTTTGTCTAGTACAAAAATAAATAATAATACGTTATATATATTCCCGTTTACCAATTTTAGATCAGTAATAAACTAAAAGTTTTTTACTACCTACAAGTACTTATTTTCTTTGTATTAAACTTAAGATGACAACTTTTTATATATTAATCTGATTATGAATACATTATACAGTTATTAACAATTGTACTAATAACTTAAAAAACTGATAAACAAATACTTATATTTTCAAAAAATGAGCCATTTTGGAGTTGTTAACAACCTAAATTAAATACTTAAAAATCAATCATTTAAAAAAACGCATTATCTGTTAATAACTATTAAGATAAAAACAAAAGTTTTTTTGGAAAAGTATATTTTTTTTCTAATCAAAAATTACTTTCAATTACACAAGGAAAGTTTTAGTTACTTTTAGAAAAAATATCCAACACTTATTCATAGTTATTAACAACAATTAACAACCTAAGTTTTCAATAAAATCTACAAAAAACAAAAAACAAACAATTGTTAATAACCCAACCCAACTAACTAAAAAACAAAACATTAAATACCTAATAAGTTGTTCATATCGTTGTATAACTATACAAAACTCAATAAACAAAATAAAAAATAAAAAGTTTTAAGCCTTATTAACATCCTATCATAACCATCAAATTTTATATTTTTAAAAAATCTTCTTTTTTATTATTTTAATTATTGTTAAAAACTCTTGATTTCTGATAAGCTTTTTTGAATTCAAAAAAGCTTTAAAAAATCTTATCTTGTTAATCTTCATTCTTTAATAGAAATATTTCGTATTTTTCAGCGATATTTAAAAATTGAAGATGAGTAAAAAGCCTAGAAGATTTAGTAAAGGAGTGAGAGACTTTTCAGGAAAAATTTTAAAGTTGCTTTCTAAAGAGCCTAATAAGCCTTTTAACTACAAACAGATTGCAGCTCGTTTAGATGTAGATGATACTAAAAGTCGAAATGAAATTATAAAGGACTTAAAAATTTTGGCTTCTAAAAAAGACATTCTTGAAATAGAACCTGGTAAGTATATTGTTAAGGCACAAAGTCAGGATTATTATGAAGGAATCATAGATATGACGGCTCGTAAAACAGCCTATTTACTTTGTGAAGATTTTGAAGAAGATGTATTTATTCCTTTTGCCAATTTGAATCATGCTTTGCATGGCGATAAGGTAAAAGTGTATGTATATAACCGTCGTAAAGGGAAACGACCTGAGGCTGAAGTGATAGAAGTTATTGAACGTGAGCGAATGGAATTTGTAGGAGTTATTGATGTTCAAAAGAATTTTGCATTTGTAACTACTGCTAATCCAAAGATGTACACCGATATCTTTATTCCTAAAGAAAAAATTGGTGAAGCTAAAGATGGTGATGTCGTTTTAGTAAAAATTGAAGATTGGCCTAAAAAAGCAGATTCCCCTTTTGGAAGTGTTGAAAAAGTATTGGGTCGTCCTGGGGAACATGATACTGAAATTCATGCCATTCTTGCCGAGTATGGTTTGCCTTATGATTTCCCTGTGGAAGTTGAAGCCTATGCTAAAAAGTTAGATACTACTATTCAACCTGAAGAAATTGCCAAGCGTCGTGATATGCGTAACGTATTGACATTCACGATTGACCCTAAAGATGCAAAAGATTTTGATGATGCTCTTTCTTTCCAAGTTTTAGAAAACGGAAACTATGAAATTGGGGTTCATATTGCCGATGTTTCGCACTATGTTCAGGAAGGGACTATCTTAGATGATGAAGCTTTCAAGCGTGCTACTTCGGTATATTTAGTGGACCGTGTGGTGCCTATGTTGCCTGAAGTCTTGAGTAATTTTGCCTGTTCGTTACGTCCGCATGAAGAAAAATATACTTTCTCTGCTGTTTTTGAAATCAATGCAAAAGCGCAAGTGGTGAACCAGTGGTTTGGTCGTACCGTAATTTATTCTGACCAACGTTTTGCTTATGAAGAAGCGCAGCATATCATTGAAACAAAAGGAAATACTATTCCTGCTGAAATTTCATTGACCGAGGAAGCGTACATCGTTCCTGATGCTATCGTTGAAGCGACTTTGAAATTAGATGAATTGGCTAAAATTTTAAGAAGAAACCGTATGAACAACGGTGCTATTTCTTTTGATAAAGTAGAAGTGAAATTCAAATTAGATGAAAACGATGAACCTGTAGGGGTTTATTTTAAAATAGCAAAAGATGCTAATCACTTGATTGAAGAGTTCATGTTGTTAGCTAACAGAAAAGTAGCTGAATTCATTGGTAAACAAAAGAAAACTTTTGTGTATCGTATCCACGATGAACCCGATGAAAACAAGTTGATGAACTTACAAGGCATTATTTCTAAGTTTGGATATTCCTTGAATTTTAAATCAAAAGATACGATTTCTAAATCCTTGAATACTTTGTTAGAAAATGTGGCAGGTAAAAAAGAGCAAAATATGGTGGATACTTTAGCTATCCGAACCATGAGTAAAGCTAAGTATTCTACGGAAAATATTGGACATTATGGATTAGCATTCGATTACTATTCGCATTTTACCTCTCCTATTCGTCGTTACCCTGATGTTATGGTACACCGCTTGTTACAACAATATTTAGATGGAGCTAAAAGTGCCGATGAAGAAACGTATGAAGAAAAATGTATCCATTCATCTAATATGGAAAATAGTGCATCCAATGCTGAACGTGACTCTATCAAATATATGCAGGTAAAATATATGCAAGATCATAAAGACCAAGAGTTTTTAGGCGTTATTTCAGGAGTTACGGAATGGGGTATTTATGTTGAAATTATTGAAAACAGATGTGAAGGAATGATTCGCATTCGTGAAATAAAAGAAGATTATTATACGTTTGATGAAAAGCAATATGCTTTAGTGGGTCAAGTGACTAAAGATTTATTACAGTTGGGAGATGAAGTTTTGGTAAAAGTGAAGAACGCGGATTTAGTAAAAAAACAATTGGATTATCATTTTATTAGAAGAAATTAGTTGAGTATTCATTGTTAAGTAACAGTTAGCAGTTTTTAATTGAAGTATGAAGTTAATTTTTTAAATAGTACAAAATTTTAAATGATAATAAATTTTATAAAGAAAAATATTTCCGTTTTTAACTTATTAGCATTTCTATTTTTTCTATTTATAATTTTTATAAATCCAGAAAGAAAAGTAGCTGGTTGCGGTCAAGGATTTATTTTTTTAGGAAAAATATTTTTTGGCTTTCTTGCGTTAGGTTTGATTGCTTTTGACTTAGTTTTAAAAGCAATCATTAAATCAAGAAGCAAATTAAATCTTGTTGAGTTAGTTATTTTTCTTTTGTTTACATTATTGATTTTTATATAATTATGAAAAAACATATAATAGCCTTTTCGTTATTTGCTGTAAGTATAATGAGTGCACAAACCAGTAAATCTTTGGGAACCATTTCTAAAGTAACGGGATTTGATCAAATAGAAATTCATTTGGTTCCCTCTACTGAAAACAAAATTGAATTAAAAGGAACTAATTCTGAAGCAGTTGAATTAGTTACTAAAGATGGAGAATTGAAAGTTCGTATGCCTTTTGGCAAAATGTTAAAAGGTGATGCGATTACCGCTACAGTGTATTTTAAAGCTTTAGAAGCGGTAGAAGCCAATGAAGGAAGTTTAGTTACTAGCGACGCCACTTTAAAATCAGCTCTGTTTGACATTATTGCGAAAGAAGGTGGTAAAGTTGATATTGTTGTAGAAGCATCGAAAATTAATATCAAAACCAGTAGTGGTGGCGTGGTTACTTTAGGGGGCAAAACTCAAACTATAGATGCTGTTTCAACAGCAGGTGGTATTTTAAATGCTATTAATTGTGAAACACAACAAGCTACAGTTACAGTAAATGCGGGTGGTCAAATAGATATTAAGGCTTATGATGTAGTAGATGCTAAAGCAAGGGCTGGAGGAAATATTACTATTTATGGAAAACCTAAACAAGTAAATGAAAAAACTATTTTCGGTGGAAATATAATTGTACGTAGAGATAAAAGTTAATAGTACACCGTATTGATTAATAGATCTTTTGAAATAAAATTTTCTTAAAATCACTAAAAATTAGATTTTTTAAGAATATAGAATTAAATTGCCAATTCATTCTAGCAATTAATTTATGTTACAATACATTTTAAGTAACGGAATTCCTTTAGGTATCTTCCTGAGCTTTATGATTGGTCCTGTTTTTTTTGTTTTATTAGAAACTAGTATAACAAAAGGATTTAGAGCCGCTTTGTTTTTTGATTTAGGAGTTGTTCTTGGCGATATTTTCTTTATCGGTTTAGCTTATTTAGGTAGTTATCGTTTGATTCAAAGTTTAAAAGATGATCCTGCTTTATTTATTTTTGGAGGGATTGTTATGTTAGCTTATGGCATTATTTCGTATGCCAAATTATACAAAGCCAGTAAAAATATTGAAGAAGATGAAGAAGTTGTAGATTTAATAAAGAAAAACTATATCAGTTTATTCATCAAAGGTTTTCTTTTAAACTTTATTAATATTGGAGTTCTAGGATTTTGGTTATTAATCATCATTACTTTTGGTCCTCGTTTAGAAATGGATAGTTCAAATGTTTTTTGGTTTTTTACAACTGTTATACTTTCTTATTTAACTACAGATGTCTGTAAAATATTAGCTGCAAAACAATTGCGTTCTAAACTAACCCCATCCAATATTATTAAAATCAAAAAAGTCAGTTCTATACTACTAATAATTTTTGGAGCCATATTATTAGCCCAGGGCTGGTTTCCTTCTGATAAACAATTTGTAAAAGATACAATCGAGAAAATAGAAAAAGAGTAATAGAAATATTACTCTTTTTTGTATAACTAAAATTCAAAATACTTATTTTATTTTTGGTAATTTCATACCCAATAAAAACCCCTAATCTAAAATAAACGAATATGAAAAAATTATTACTTCTAATTCTTTTACCCTTTGTGCTTTACAGTCAAAATGATTCTATTACTACTTCTAAACCCAATCTTTCTTTGATAGGATTAAATAAATTAAATATTGTATACAAAGGGATTCCCAATCCAATTTCTGTTCAAGTAAAAGAATCAAAACCTTTTAAAATTAAAGGAGAGGGACTTTTTCAGTCTTCTGATGGCAATTATACCCTTCAACCTAAAAATGGCAAGGAAACTAAAGTATTTGTGGAAATTAACACCTCTGATAGTACAAAAGTAATTGAAGAACATACCTTGAGAGTAAAAGATTTGCCTTTGGCCGCTTTGTTAGTTAATCAAAAAGGATGTATTAATAGTGATTGTGTCTTAGAAATTCCTACCAAAGAATTATTAAATGCAGAAATTACATTCAAATTAATTGATTTTTTATTAGACTATAGTATTACGGTTACAGGATTTCGTCTGCATTTAACTAATATGGCAGGTGAATTCCTAGATAGTTTTGAAATTAAAGGAAATAAAATTCCAGCAGATGTATATGAAGCTATATTAAATAAAGATAAAGCTACATTAATTCAAATTCATAAAATTACTTTTTTATCAGATTTAAATTTAGCTATTTCCAAGACTCCCGTTATAAAAATTAAAAAAATCTAATTTTTTTCAAGAGTATAATACACTATTTTTTAGATAGTTATATTTTTGTAAAATATTTTTCTAAATAAGATGCTAAAAGTAGTTTGTAAATATAAAAAACTGTCTTATATTTGCACTCGCAATACGGAAGTAAAGCGAGATATACTGGAGAAATGGCAGAGTGGTCGAATGCGGCAGTCTTGAAAACTGTTGACTGTAACAGGTCCGGGGGTTCGAATCCCTCTTTCTCCGCAAGCCAAAAGGAAAAAAGGTCTGAGTAATCAGACCTTTTTTATTTTATATAAATTTTTAAATTATCAAGGATTTAGGGATCAAGAACAAAAGGGGATCAAGTCAAAAAATTGTGGGATTGATAATTTAAGTAAATTAAAAAGAAGTTGAAATGCGAGGATATAAAAAAACCTTCCAAAAAATTGAAAGGTTTTGAGGCATCGCCCGGATTCGAACCGGGGTAGACGGTTTTGCAGACCGGTGCCTAGCCGCTCGGCCACGACGCCATTGCGGATGCAAATATAATGAAAAGTTTATATTTTAAAAGAATTCTCGCTAAAAGTTTATCTTTTTTTTGTTATTAAAATAGTAACTTCTTGAACGTCACCACCTATAGGAGGATTAATTTTTGCTACTTCTACCGTAACTTTTTCTACTAATAGCAGTTCATTTAGAGTTCGGTCGATAATTCTTTTGGCTACATGCTCTAAAAGTTCTGATCGAATCGCCATTTCTTCTACTACTATTTTGTTTAAATGTACATAATCTACAGTGTCTACTAATTGATCACTTAGAGCAGATTTTGTTAAATCTGCTTCTATTTCAAGATCTACTCGATAGTTACTACCTATTTTACTTTCTTCTACTAAACAACCATGATAGGAAAAAGTACGTATGTTTTTTAATTTTATAACTCCCATTTTGTTTAAAAGTTTAGGAATTTATAAGTGTATATGATAACGTTTGTCTTCTAAAATTTTTAAACATCTAAACTTATAAACTCTTTTTTCTATCTTTGTCAAAAGTATAAAAATTACCATGTCAAATACTGAAAAATCTTTGAATTTTATAGAACAGATCATTGAAGAAGACTTAAAAAATGGTTTGTTACAAGATAAATTACGTTTCCGTTTTCCACCAGAACCTAATGGTTATTTGCATGTCGGTCATGCCAGTGCTATTTGTTTGAATTTTGGTTTGGGATTAGATTATAACGCACCCGTTAACCTTCGTTTTGATGATACCAATCCTTCTAAAGAAGAACAGGAATATGTAGATGCAATCAAACGAGATGTAGAATGGCTTGGTTTTCAATGGGATAAAGAATGTTATGCTTCTGATTATTTTCAAGAATTATATGACTGGGCTGTTGTTTTAATCAAAAAGGGCAAGGCTTATGTTGATAATTTGTCTTCGGAAGAAATGGCAAAACAAAAAGGTACGCCTACCCAGCCAGGAGTAAATAGTCCAAATCGTGACCGTTCCGTGGAAGAAAATTTAGATTTATTCAACCGTATGAAAAACGGTGAATTTCCTAACGGTTCCTATGTATTACGTGCCAAAATAGACATGGCATCGCCTAATATGTTGATGCGTGATCCTTTGATGTATCGTATCATGCACGAACACCATCATCGTACGGCTAATCAATGGTGTATCTATCCTATGTACGATTGGGCTCATGGTGAAAGTGATTATATAGAACAGATTTCGCATTCGTTCTGTACGCTTGAATTCTTGCCTCACAGAGAGTTGTATGATTGGTTTTTAGATAATATTTATGATAGTTCAAAAACACGTCCAAAACAACGTGAATTTGCTCGTAGAAATTTATCACATACTGTAGTTTCAAAGCGTAAATTGTTGCAATTAGTACAAGAAGGTCATGTAACTGCTTGGGATGATCCTCGAATGAGTACCATTTCAGGAATGCGTCGTCGTGGTTATACACCAGCTTCAATACGTAATTTTGCTAAAACGATTGGTATTGCTAAACGTACGAATTTGATTGATGTTTCTTTATTAGAGTTCTGTGTACGTGAAGATTTAAATAAGACTGCACCACGTGTCATGGCGGTTTTAGATCCTGTAAAATTGGTAATTACGAACTATCCTGAAGGTCAAGAAGAATGGTTAGAAGCTGAAAATAATCCAGAAGAAGAAGTATTGACTTTTAGAAAAGTACCTTTTTCTAAAGTATTATATATTGAAAGAGAGGACTTTAAAGAAGAAGCTGATAAAAAGTTTTTCCGTTTGAAATTAGACGGAGAAGTACGTTTAAAAAATGCGTATATTATTAAAGCGGAGTCTGTTATTAAAGATGAGGCAGGTAATATTATAGAAATTCACGCTACGTATGACGCGGACTCACGTTCAGGAAGTGGCTCAGAAGCTTCTAAACGTAAAGTAAAAGGGACTATTCATTGGGTTTCAGCTAACCATGCTATTGAAGCTGAAGTTCGTGTTTATGATCGTTTATTTACGCATGAAAATCCAGATGGAAACAAAGAAGTTGATTTTAAAGAGTTTATCAATCCAAATTCTTTAGCGGTTATTAAAGGATATTTAGAGCCTAGTTTAGCTTCAGCAAAGGAATTAGAACATTTTCAGTTTCAACGTTTAGGTTACTTCTGTGTAGATAAGGATTCTACTGAAAATCAGCTTGTTTTTAACAAAACAGTTGGTTTAAAAGATACTTGGGCAAAGGTTGAAAGTAAAGAAGAATAGTTAAATAGATATTTATTTTTTAAAGAGCTTAATGATTAAATTGAGCTCTTTTTTTATTACTTTTAATATCATTAATTTAATATGTTGATCTATGAAAAAAATTACTTCTGGCATTTTTTGCCTTTTTATGTATGTACAATCACAAGCAAATATTATTGTTCGTGACATAGCTGATTTTACATTTACACCTAATGCATCTCTTGATATTGATTTTAATAATGATGCAGTTTCAGAGTTTAGTTTTCAAGAAATGGGAGGTTCTGTAGGTAGTTTTTTTAACCCTACAGATGTTAATTTTATTGGTACAGGCACCTTAGCTAGTGGTCATGGTTGGGATATTATTAAATCTTTAGCTCTTGGTTCAACTATCTCAAATACAAGTAGTTTTGATGCGCAAGGCGATGCTTACATTAATCCTAATTGGGCTAATCCAAATGAAAAATTTCCTATAGGAGATTCTTATATTGGATGTTTTTTCAAAATTTCGGGGGTTAAATATTATGGTTGGTTATTAGTTAATAGTACGGCTAATGGAGTTATTACTCTTAAAAGTTATGCTTATAATAATGTGCCAGGTCAGAGTATTAACGTAGGCGAAACTTTAGGTACTGAAAATTTTAAACCTATTTCAGTTAACCATTATCCTAATCCTGCTCAGACAAATGTTTTTGTAGATACTACAGAAAAAATTAAAAAAGTTATTTCTTATGATATTAATGGAAGAACGTTAGAATTGCCTTATTCTTTTTCTTCGATTGATATTAATAAGTTAGAGCAAGGCCATTATTTTTTAGATGTGTTTTTTGAAAACGATAAAAGAAGTATTATGAAAATTATTAAGAATTAGTACTTTTAATAGTTTTTTATTATTATAGGTTTTTTTTATTGTTTTTAAAAATTAATAGATTTTATTTTATTATTTTGGCTTTTATATTTTTAATTTAAGCAATAAAAAAAAATAGATAAGGTGATTTTATTACTATTAGTATAATAGTCTCTTAAAAAGCTTTAAAATAAAAAAGTGGTCATTTGACCACTTTTTTATTTTTTAAATAGTTTCCTCAGAGTTATGATCTCCAAAATTTTCTTTTGGAAACTTTTTATCTTGCTCTTGCTTCTTTTTAGCTCCTAATTTCATAGCTTCTCCTACTTGATTACTTGCTGAAAAACTTGCTACCATATTGTTTAACATATCGGTTGAAGCTTGTGGTGAGTTAGGTAATAAAATTAAGTTAGAGTTGGTGTCACTACCAATAGCTTGTAAAGTATCATAATGTTGAGTTACCACAATAAGTGCGGAGGCTTCTTGTGAATTAATACCCACTTTATTTAATACATCTACGCTTTCTACTAAGCCACGTGCAATTTCACGACGTTGATCTGCAATACCTTGTCCTTGTAAGCGTTTGCTTTCTGCTTCCGCTTTAGCTTTAGCTACGATTCGAATGCGTTGTGCTTCTGCTTCATATTCAGCAGCCGTTTTTTCGCGATCAGCTGCATTAATACGATTCATAGCATTTTTTACTTGTATATCTGGATCAATATCAGTAACTAAGGTATTTATAATGTCATATCCATAAGTAGTCATTGCTTCATTTAATTCGCGTTTTACAGCTACAGCAATATCGTCTTTACGTACAAAAACATCATCTAAAATAAGTTTAGGTACCTCTGCTCGAACTACATCAAATACATAAGAGGTAATTTGATCGTGAGGATATTCTAATTTATAAAAAGCATCGTATACTTTTTCTTGAATTACTTTGAACTGTACTGAAACTTTCATTTTAACAAATACGTTATCTTTTGTTTTAGTTTCAATAACCACATCTAATTGTTGTATTCTTAAATTTACACGTCCAGCTATACGATCAATAATTGGAATTTTAATTTGCAAACCAGATTGTCTAATGCTATTAAATTTACCAAAACGTTCCACAACAACAGCCGTTTGTTGTTTTACAGTGAAGAAGGATGATATTAATAAAATAAATCCAAAGAGGATAAAAAGAATAAATAATGAATTCATAATAAAAAAATTAGTTTGTTAAATATTTATTTATATGTGCCAAGTAAACTTTTGTTACACATATTATTTTAATTTATAAAAGTATAACCCCCAGCATTTGCTGAGGGTTATACTTTTATATACTTGTTATAGCTCTTTTTAAACGTTTAATAGTTTCTTCTTTTCCAAGAATCTCTACAATATCAAATAAATGGGGTCCCATCATTTTTCCTACTAAACTTAATCGGAAGGGTTGCATTACTTTACCCATCCCAATTTCATTAGCTGTCAACCATTCTTTTACTAATGTTTCGATGGTTGCACTTGTAAAATCTGAAATTTCTTCTAAAACCGCAATCAATTGTTTTAATAATTCAGGAGTTTCTTCTTTCCAATTTTTTAAACCTTTTTCATCATAAGATGTAGGGGCTACAAAGAAATAATCAGTTAAATCCCATAAATCAGTTACAAAATTTGCACGTTCTTTGTTTAAGGAAACAATTCTTTCCAAATCTAAGGAAGTTGTAATCCCTCTTTTTTCTAATTCCTTAGCAAAACTATTAGTTAGTGAGTCATCACTTTTCCCTAATAAATACTGATGATTGAACCATTTGTTTTTTTCAGGGTCAAATTTAGCTCCCGATTTATTTACACGCGCTAAATCAAATTTGTTTATTAATTCTTCTAATGAAAAGATTTCTTGTTCTGTACCATCATTCCAACCTAACAAAGCAAGGAAATTTACTACAGCTTCTGGGAAGAAACCATTTTCACGGTACCCCATAGAAGTATTTTCTTCTGTTTTCCATTCTAATGGGAATACGGGGAATCCCATTTTATCACCATCACGTTTGGATAATTTGCCATTGCCTACTGGTTTTAATATTAATGGTAAGTGTGCAAATTCCGGAGCTTCCCAACCAAAAGCATTATATAATAAAATATGTAATGGCAATGAAGGTAACCATTCTTCGCCACGAATAACATGTGAAGTTTCCATTAAATGGTCATCAACAATATTAGCTAAGTGATAAGTAGGCATGCCATCACTTTTAAATAATACTTTATCATCTAATAGGTTAGTATCAAATTTTATATCCCCACGGATAATATCTTTCAATTCTAATATTTGATTAACTGGAGTTTTAAAACGTACAACATAAGCATCACCATTAGCTATGCGTTTTTCTATTTCTTCTTTTGATATAGTTAAGGAGTTATCTAAAGTTTCTCGAACGGTATGATTGTATATAAAAGTTTGACCATTAGTTTCCGTAGATTTTCTTAGTTCATCTAGTTTTTCAGCTGTATCAAAAGCATAATAAGCCCACCCCTTTTCAATTAATTCGTCAGCATATTGTTTATACATTGCCTTACGTTCGCTTTGGCGATAAGGACCAAATTTTTCATTTTTCCCTACCGTTTCATCGGGAGCTATTCCTAACCATTCTAGAGCTTCAAAAATATAAGCTTCTGCTCCAGGAACAAAACGAGTTTGATCTGTATCTTCTATTCGTAGATAGAATGTCCCGTTATGTTTTTTAGCGAATAAATAATTAAATAAGGCTGTTCTTACACCGCCTATATGTAAAGGTCCTGTTGGACTGGGTGCAAAACGCACTCTAACTGGCTTTGACATTTTTTTATTGTTTTTGTTATTTATTACACAAAGCATCATTTTGAGTCTAGTTAAGAGGCAATGTGTTTTACAAAGATACATCATACTCTTTACATATTTGTTTGATTTTGAGTATTGCTATTGTATTTGATAATTTACTAACTTTATGGGTTATAATTAAAGTATTGAATTTTGGAATCAAAACAACTCATATTTGCTAAGTTAGAAAGTTTTATTAAGAAATATTATACCAATGAATTGCTTCGTGGTAGCTTATTTTTTATAGGATTAGGTTTACTCTATTTTTTAATTACCAACTTTATCGAATATTTTCTTTGGTTACAGCCTATTGGAAGAAGTATTTTATTTGGATTGTTTATTCTAGTAGAATGCTTCTTATTAATTCGTTTTATAATCATTCCGTTATTTAAATTATTTAAGTTTAAACAAGGATTGAGTTATGAACAGGCTTCTTTTATAATAGGTAAACATTTTAATGAAGTAAATGATAAATTAGTTAATTTCTTACAGTTAGTAAAAGATGCTAATCAATCTGAATTATTATTAGCTTCTATAGATCAAAAAGCAAAAAGTTTACAACCTATACCTTTTACAAAGGCAATAGATTTTAAAAAGAATAAAAAATACATTCCTTTAGCATTAATTCCTTTTCTGATTATTTTATTTTTTATGATTTCAGGGAAAGAAGAATATTTGGCTCAAGGTATGAATCGTGTTGTTAATTATAATAAACACTTCTCCCCTCCTGCTCCATTTGAATTATATATTAAAGATTCATTGGTAACACAACAAAATAAAGATTTTACTTTAACTGTTTTTTCGAAAGGAAAAGTAAATCCAGACAAAGCAATTATTGTTATTGGTAATGAACAATATTTTATGGAAAATACTGCTCCAGGTACTTTTCAATACACATTTGAAAATCCTTTAGCCGATGCAAAATTTTACATTCAATCAAATGAAGTAATTAGTAAAAACTATCATTTAAAAGTAAATCCTATTCCTGCTATTACTGATTTTCAAATGGTATTAAATTTCCCAAGTTATTTGGGTAAAAAACCTGAATTAATTAGAGGTACAGGTAATGCCATTATTCCAGAAGGGACCACTATAACTTGGACAATTAAGGCTCAATCTACCGAGTTAGTTCAGATGAATATAAATAAGTATTTGAGTAACTTCAATTGGCAGAATAATAGTTTTATCTTAGTTAAAAGAATCAATCAAAATTCAGATTATCAAATAGTTACTTCAAATAAATCAGTTAAAAACTTCGAAAAATTAACTTATTCTTTAAATGTTATTAAAGACCAATACCCAACTATTAAAATTGATAACACACCTGATAGTTTACATATTTCTAAACCTTACGTAGTAGGTCAAATTGCAGATGATTACGGGTTTCATCGTTTGAGTATTATCTATTTCCCTAAAGGTAAAGTACATGAGGCAAAACGAGGGATTTTATCTTTTAAACAAGGTGTATATGATAAATTTGTTTTTAGCTTTCCTAGTTCTCTTCCTATTAAAGCAGGAGTTCAGTATGAATATTATTTTGAAATTTCAGATAATGATGCTTTAAATGGTTTTAAGATTTCTAAGTCTTCTGTTTTTTCTCACCGTGAATCAACAGAGCAAGAAAAACAAGAAGAATTTTTACAACAACAAAATGATCATATTAATAGTCTTTCAAAATCTTTAAAATTGCAAGACAAACAACAATCAGAATTAGAAAAACTGCAACAAATAGGTAAAGAAAAAAAAGAATTAGATTATAAAGAACAACAGAAAGTAAATGATTTTATCAAACGTCAAAAGCAACAAGAAGAAGTATTAAAAAATTACGCTGAAAAAATAAAAGAAAATTTAGATCAATTTAAACCCACTTCTAAAGATCCTAAAAAAGAAGAATTAGAAAAACGTTTAGATAATGTTCAAAAAGATTTAGATAAAAACAAAAAATTGTTAGATGAATTAAAAGAACTAAACGAAAAATTACAGCATGAAGAGTTATTTGATAAGATAGAAAAATTTCAGCAAAAATCTAAGAATCAATCTAAAAGTTTAGAGCAGTTAGTAGAATTGACGAAGCGTTATTATATTGAACAAAAAGCAAAACAACTGGTAGATAAATTAGAAAAATTGGCTGATAAACAAGAACAATTATCTACTAATAAAGACAATAATGAAAAACAACAAGAAGAGTTAAATTCTTCTTTTGATCGTTTACAAAAAGAATTAAACGATTTGGATAAGGAAAATAAAGAGTTAAAAAAACCTCTTTCAATTCCTTCTGATAATGAAAAACAAAAGAGTATTGATACAGATATGAAGGGTGCAAGTAATGAGTTAAAAGCTAAAAATAATTCTAAGGCTAGTGCTAAACAAAAAAGTGCTTCGCGTAAAATGCGTCAGATGGCACAATCAATTGAGAAGGATATGCAAGGTGGTGATAAAGAACAAATGAGTGAGGATATAAAAATGCTTAGACAAATTGTAGACAACCTACTTGAATTTTCTTTTTCAGAAGAAAAGTTAATGAATAATTTTAAAAGTATTAATGGTTCATCTTCTTCATTTTCTAAACACATTAAGACACAGCAAGATTTGAAAAATCAATTCAAACATGTAGACGATAGTCTATTTGCCCTGTCATTACGTAATCCTAAAATTGGAGAAAAAGTGACTAAAGAAGTGGGAACTATTTATTACAACTTAGATAAATCCATAGATTATTTTACAGAAAATCAAATATCGCGTGGAGTATCTAGTCAACAATATACGTTTACTGGTGCCAATAATTTAGCTAATTTATTAGCCGATGTTTTAGATAATATGCAAATGTCTATGTCAGGATCAGGATCAGGGCAAGGGACTCCTAGTCCTGGAAAAGGACAAGGATCAGGTATGCAATTACCAGATATTATTATGAAACAAGAGGAGTTGATGAAAAAGATGGGAAAAGGTAAATCACAAAAACCTAGCTCTTCTGGATCCTCTGGTAATGGCGAAGGTGAAGGGAAAGAAGCAGGAGGTAACAAGTCAGGTACTCAAGGAAATTCAAATTCTAAAGGAGGAAATTCAAAACAAAATAATTCAGGTGAAAATGGTGAAGGGAATGCAAAAGATATTATAGATGTTCTAAAAGAGCAGCAACAATTACGAGATGCTTTAGAAAAAGAATTAAACAAACAAGGTTTAGGAGTACAAGGACAGAATGCTATAGATCAAATGAAACAGCTAGAAAAACAATTAATAACTAAAGGATTCAATCAACAGTTAGTACAAAAAGCATTGCAATTAAAATACGAACTATTAAAATTACAGGAAGCAGCACAAGAACAAAACCAAGATAATAAAAGAGAAGGGATTACTAATAAAAGAGAATTTCAAAACACCTCTTCTACCCTACCGCAAAAGTTACAAGAATATTTAAATAGTATAGAAATATTAAATAGACAAAGCTTACCTTTGCGCTCGCAATTTAATAAACGTATTCAAGAATATTTTAAACAAAATGATAAATTATAATTACGAAACTAATTTCTTGTTAGAGAATGAGATAGGTTATACTGAGTGGATTGAATCTGTTGTAAAATCTGAGGATAAGGAGTTAAACGAAATTAATTACATCTTCTGTGATGATGAATATTTATTACAAATTAATAAGCAATATTTAGATCATGATTACTATACAGATGTTATAAGTTTTGATTACACAGAAGAAGGCTTAATTGCTGGTGATATTTTTATATCTATTGACCGTGTAAAAGAAAATGCTAGTAGTTTAGGTGTTTCTTTTGAAGAAGAATTAAAGAGAGTTATTATTCATGGAGTATTGCACTATTGTGGATACAAAGACAAGAGTTCGGAAGAAGAAAAAATGATGCGATTAAAAGAAGATGAGAAAATAAAAATGTTTCACGTGAAACATGATTAACGGCTTTAGTTCCACGTGAAACAAATTTTATTTGTTTCACGTGGAACTTTTTCTTTCTTTAAACTGTTTCACGTGAAACAGTTTAAAGAAAGAAAAAGTTATATGTAAAAGTAATTATTTTAAAGATATATAATGTTTGTAGAAAATTATGATGTAATTGTGGTAGGGGCTGGACATGCTGGTTGTGAGGCTGCAGCTGCAGCTGCTAATTTAGGTTCTAAGACTTTGTTGGTTACAATGAGTCTTCAGAATATAGCACAGATGTCATGTAATCCAGCTATGGGTGGAATTGCAAAAGGACAAATCGTTCGTGAAATTGATGCTTTAGGAGGGTATTCTGGTATAGTGTCTGATAAGACAGCAATTCAGTTTAAAATGCTAAATCAATCAAAAGGACCCGCAATGTGGTCTCCGCGTTGTCAGAGTGATCGTATGCGTTTTTCAGAAGAATGGCGTTTAATGTTAGAGCAAACACCTAATCTTGATTTTTATCAAGAAATGGTTGTTGGTTTGATTACTGAAAAAGAACGTGTGATAGGGGTTAAAACTGCTATAGGATTATCTATTTACGCTAAGACAGTTGTTCTAACAAATGGTACTTTTTTAAATGGTTTGATTCATATTGGTGAGAAACAATTTGGGGGTGGTAGAGCTGGTGAAAGTGCTTCTTATGGTATAACCGAAGATTTAGTTCGTTTAGGGTTACAAGCCGGTCGTATGAAAACAGGTACACCGCCTCGTGTAGATGGTCGTTCTTTAGATTATTCTAAAATGCGTGTAGAACCAGGAGATTTAAATCCAGCTAAGTTTTCTTTTTCCGATTCTACAAAGTCTTTGGTAAAACAGCGTGATTGTTATATGACTTACACCTCTCCTTTAGTGCATGAATTGTTGCGTGAAGGTTTTGATCGATCTCCTATGTTTAATGGTAGAATTAAATCTTTAGGTCCTCGTTATTGCCCATCTATAGAAGATAAAATTAACCGTTTTGCCGATAAAGATCGCCATCAACTTTTTGTTGAACCAGAAGGATGGAATACTGTTGAAGTTTACGTAAATGGATTTTCTACTTCCCTTCCTGAGGATGTTCAGTTTAAAGCTTTGCGTTCAGTAGAAGGTTTTGAAAAGGTAAAATTTTTTAGAGCAGGGTATGCAATAGAATATGATTACTTCCCTCCTACCCAATTAAAACATACTCTAGAAACGAAAATAATTTCTGGTTTGTATTTTGCAGGACAAATAAATGGTACTACAGGATATGAAGAAGCAGCTTCTCAAGGTTTAATGGCGGGTATAAATGCTGCTTTAAAAGCGCAAGAACGTGAAGAATTTACCTTAAAAAGAGACGAAGCCTATATAGGAGTATTAATAGATGACTTAATAACGAAAGGTACAGAAGAACCTTATCGTATGTTTACATCTCGTGCAGAATATAGAACCTTACTTCGTCAAGATAATGCTGATTATCGTTTGACACCTAAATCACACGCAATAGGTCTGGCAAGTTCAGAACGATTAAAACGAATGGAATATAAATTTAATGAAGCTGAAAAAATGGTTGCTTTTTTTAGAGAAACATCAGTTTCAATAAAAGAAGCAAATCCTGTTTTAGAAGCTAAGCTAAGTTCTCCTATTACCCAAGGAGATAAAATGTTTAAGATTTTTTCTCGCCCTCAAATAGAAATGGAGGATATGATGAAATTTGAAAAAGTTAAAGATTATGTAGCTTCTAATAATTTAGATCAAGAAGTTATAGAACAATCAGAAATACAAGTTAAATATTCAGGCTATATAGAAAAAGAACGTGCTAATGCTGAAAAATTGCATCGTTTAGAAAATATCCGTATTCCTGATAATTTTGATTACGATCAATTAAAATCTTTGTCCTACGAAGCACGTGAAAAACTAAAAAAAATACGTCCAGTTACTATATCGCAAGCATCACGTATTAGCGGTGTATCCCCTAATGATATTTCTGTTATGTTAGTTTACATGGGGAGATAACCTTTTAAAGATTTAAAATAAAAGAATATTTTGTTTCACGTGGAACTTTCTTGAAAACTAAATATTCTTTTTTAAACCAAAGTTTTATTATACAAATGAATTTTTCAGAACAAAATAGTTACATAAAAGTAAAAGACCATTCCGTTTCTAATGAAAATTTTAATTTATTATTAGATCCTGAAACGGAATTATTAAAAACACATCCTCAACCCTCTTTAGAGCGTTTAGGATTTTATTATGAAAGCGAAGACTATATTTCGCATACAGATGGTAAACGTTCTTTATTTGAACGTTTATACCATTTAGTGAAATCGTATGCTTTAATAAAGAAAGTAGCTTTAGTTAGTAGCATTCATAAAACAAAAGGAGTTCTTCTGGATATAGGTGCTGGAACAGGTGATTTTTTAGTTACTGCAAAAAATGCAGGTTGGATAACAAAAGGATTTGAACCTAATACCAACGCTCGAAATTTAGCTTTATCAAAAGGAATAGAATTAGTAGATGCTACCCAATCAATATCCGATTATTCTGTAGATCTTATTACAATGTGGCATGTTTTAGAACATGTACCTAATTTAGAAGAACAAATTCAAGAATTAAAACGTTTATTAAAACCCAATGGAACTTTAGTAATTGCTGTTCCTAATTACAAATCCTATGATGCAGAATATTATGGGGAATATTGGGCAGCTTATGACGCACCTAGACATTTATGGCATTTTTCTAAAAAAAGCATAGAAAAATTATTTGGTCAAACTAAAATGAAGGTTATTCAAATTCACCCTATGATTTTTGATAGTTTTTATGTTTCACTTTTATCTGAGAAATATAAAACAGGTAAAATGAATTTTTTAAAAGCTTTTTGGATTGGATTAAAATCAAATATTAAGGCTGGTGCTAAAAAAGAATTTTCCTCTCATATTTACATCGTAAAAAACAACAATTAATTAAATCAAATAATTTGGTATAGAAAAGCGAATCAATTGATTCGCT
>NZ_PCMX01000049.1 GCF_002530675.1 Flavobacterium columnare NBRC 100251 = ATCC 23463 | reverse complement strand
TCCACAACTTTTTGACTTGAGCCATTCCTTTTTTCAAATAACTTGATTTCTTCCTTTCTAAAACGTATTTTTGAAAAATCTCTTTTCAAATTCAAATTATGAAAATTTATTAGAGAATAGAGTTATTAAATTTTGGAATTTTCACATCTATGTATTTAATTTTTGATACCGAAACTACAGGTTTACCGCGTAGTTGGTCTGCACCTATTACTGATACAGACAATTGGCCGCGTTGTATACAAATAGCTTGGCAGCTGCATGATGAAATGGGGCAACTTATAGAACATCAAGATTATCTGGTTAAACCGGAAGGATTTAATATTCCTTACGATGCAGAAAGAGTTCATGGTATTTCTACGGAATTAGCCATAGAACAAGGAATTAGTTTGCAAGAAGTGTTAGAAAAATTTAATATAGCGCTTTCAAAAGCCAAATATATCGTTGGTCAAAATGTAGGATTTGATGTTAACATCATGGGGTGTGAGTTGTATAGAGGAGGAGTAGCCTCTACTTTGTCACAAATGCCTGTTCTAGATACTTGTACAGAAACGACAGCAGAATTGCTTAAATTACCTGGAGGTCGTGGAGGTAGATATAAATTGCCTACACTTACTGAATTACATCAGTTTCTTTTTGGCGAACCTTTTGCAGAAGCACATAATGCTACCGCCGATGTAGAAGCCACTACGCGTTGTTTTTTTGAACTTGTAAAAAGAGAGATCTTTACGCAAGAAGAGTTAGATGTGCCTGAGGATTATTATATGCGTTTTCGCCAAAATAATCCTCAAGAAATTAAATTGATTGGTTTAAAACACATCAATTTAAAATCTGCTTCAGATGAAATTCGAAAAAGATTAAAAAAAATACAGCAAGAAGGAGATGAAACCCTTGTTTCGGAAGAAGCAATTAAAAATCTAGAACAGGCTGTATACGCACATTTGCATAATCATACCCAGTTTTCAGTACTACAATCTACGATTTCTATCCCTGCTATTGTTAATGCAGCAGCCAAAAGTAAAATGCCTGCAGTGGCTATGACAGATGTTGGCAATATGATGGGGGCATTTCAGTTTGTAAGTGCTGTTCTAAACCATAATAAGGTAGCTAAAGCAAAAAATGAAGCGAATATAGAAAAAGGGGAAGCAGCTTCCGAAGTTGAAATAAAACCGATTGTTGGAGGCGAATTCTTGGTGTGTAACAATCATAAAGATAAGTCCGTAAAAGACAATGGATACCAGGTGGTTTTTTTAGCAAAAAACAAAAAAGGGTATCATAATTTGGCAAAAATGGCTTCTATTGCTTACACAGAAGGGTTTTATTATGTACCGCGTATCGATCGAAAGATAGTTGAACAATATAAAGAAGATATAATAGTATTATCAGGTAATTTGTATGGAGAAATTCCTAGCAAAATACTGAATCTAGGTGAAAACCAAGCAGAAGAAGCACTTTTATGGTGGAAATCACAGTTTGGAGATGATTTTTATCTCGAAATAATGCGTCATAATCAAGAAGATGAAAATCGTGTCAATCAAACCTTAATACAGTTTGCGCAGAAACATCAAGTTAAATTAATAGCAACTAATAATACCTATTATGTGGCCAAAGAAGATGCTAATGCCCATGATATCTTATTATGTGTAAAAGATGGAGAAAAGCAGGCTACACCTATAGGAAGAGGGCGTGGTTATAGGTATGGACTTCCTAATCAAGAATATTATTTTAAAACACAAGAAGAAATGAAACGTCTTTTTGTGGATTTGCCTGAAGCAATTATCAATATACAAGAAATTATTGACAAGATAGAGATCTATTCTTTATACCGTGATGTATTATTACCTAAGTTTGATATTCCAGAAGAATTTCTAGTAGCAGACGACAACCAAGATAGCGGTAAAAGAGGAGAAAATAAATATTTGCGCTATCTTACCTATGAAGGAGCTCGAAAAAGATACCCCGAAATTGCTGACGAATCAATAGATCCAACCAAAACGTCCGAAATTAAAGATCGTTTGGACTTTGAGTTGTTAACAATTGAAAAAACGGGGTATCCTGGTTATTTCTTGATAGTCCAAGATTTTATTGCAGCCGCTAGAAAAATGGGCGTTTCAGTGGGGCCTGGCCGTGGCTCCGCAGCAGGTTCAGCGGTTGCTTATTGCTTAGGAATTACCAATATAGATCCTATTAAGTATGACTTACTTTTTGAGCGTTTTTTGAATCCTGATCGTGTGTCTATGCCCGATATAGATATTGACTTTGATGATGAAGGACGAGGAGATGTAATGCAATACGTAATTGATAAATATGGAGCTAACCAAGTAGCACAAATCATTACGTATGGTAAAATGGCCACCAAATCAGCTATACGAGATACTGCAAGGGTGTTGGATTTGCCTCTGTTTGAAGCTGATAAAATTGCAAAGCTCATTCCAGCTATGATGCCTTCCAAATGGAATTTGGCGCGATTTTTAAAAGAAGAAGAAGGAGATGTTAAAAAAGCACTCAAGTCTTCTGAAGAATTTGATCGAATCAAAGAGTTGATTAGTATAGCAAATGAAGGCGATTTGGCGGGAGAAACCATTCAGCAAGCTAAGGTACTTGAAGGTTCCATGCGTAATACAGGTATACATGCCTGTGGTGTTATCATTACACCAGATGATATAACGAATTTCGTTCCTGTAACTACTGCTAAAGACTCTGATTTATATGTCACTCAGTTTGATAACTCAGTAGCAGAAAGTGCAGGCTTGCTAAAAATGGACTTTTTGGGTCTCAAGACCCTAACTTTAATAAAAGACACCGTTAAATTAGTTAAATATCGTTTAGGAATAGACTTAGATCCTGATAATTTCCCTATAGATGATGTTAAAACGTATGAACTTTTTCAACGAGGAGAAACTGTGGGGGTCTTTCAGTACGAATCTCCTGGTATGCAAAAATACATGAAGGATCTAAAACCAACTGTTTTTGCAGACTTAATTGCCATGAATGCCTTGTATCGTCCAGGACCATTAGAATATATTCCTTCCTTTGTGCGACGAAAAAATGGAGACGAAGAAATAACCTACGATTTAGATGCTTGTGAAGAATATTTAGCAGAAACCTATGGGATTACTGTATACCAAGAACAGGTAATGCTCCTTTCACAAAAGTTAGCAAATTTCTCTAAAGGTGATGCCGACGTTCTTCGTAAAGCAATGGGTAAAAAGCAAAAAGACGTTCTAGATAAAATGAAATCTAAGTTCATAGATCAAGCCATGGCTAATGGTCATGATGCTCAGAAATTAGATAAAATATGGACTGACTGGGAAGCCTTTGCAAGTTACGCATTTAATAAATCACACTCTACTTGCTATGCTTGGGTTGCTTATCAGACGGCTTATCTAAAAGCGCATTATCCAGCGGAGTATATGGCTGCGGTTCTTTCCAATAATATGAATGATATTAAACAAGTATCTTTCTTTATGGAAGAATGTAAACGGATGGGGTTGGAAGTTTTAGGGCCTGATGTAAATGAATCTTTTTATAAATTTACAGTAAATGAAAATTATGCCATTCGTTTTGGTATGGGGGCAATTAAAGGGGTTGGTGAAGGTGCTGTAAATACCATTATAGAAAATAGAAAAGAAGGTAAATATAAATCCATTTTTGATTTAGCTAAGCGAATAGATTTAAGGGCCGCAAACAAAAAAGCATTTGAAAACTTAGCCCTCTCAGGAGGATTTGATTGCTTTGAAAATACACATAGAGCTCAGTATTTTCATCACGATGGTGATAATATCTGGTTTCTGGAAAAGGCTATGAAATATGGAGCCAAAATGCAAGAAAATGAAAATTCCTCTCAAGTAAGCTTGTTTGGAGATACTACTGAAGTTCAAATACCAGAGCCCACAGTTCCCCCATGTGAAGAATGGCATACCATGGAAAAATTAGCACGAGAAAAGGAAGTGGTAGGAATTTATATTTCAGGCCATCCACTAGATGATTATAAATATGAAATGAAATATTTCTGTAATACTCGTTTAGAACAATTGTCTTACTTAGAACAATTGGTTGGCAAAAATATTTCTTTAGCAGGTATGGTTACGAATGTTCAGCATAGAACCGCTAAAAATGGTAAAGGATGGGCAACATTTAATCTAGAAGGATATGATGAAACGTATGAATTTAGAATTTTTGATGAAGAATACCTAAAATTCCGTCATTATTTAGTTCAAAACCAATTTGTTTATTTTAAGTTAAACGTTAAAGAAGGTTGGACAAACCGTGAAACAGGTAAAAAATCAGATCCTAGAATTCAATTTATGGATGGAAAAATGCTCGCTGATGTTCTTCCCACGTATGCAAAGAAAATGACTATTCTTTTTTCTATATATGAAATAAAGGAAGATCTAATAAATAACCTGTATAACTTATTTGTTGAAAATAAAGGAGAGCATCAGGTAACTTTTGAAGTAATGGAGCTGGAAAAAATTAAAAAACAATTGCAAATTGAAAGTGCCCCTGTTGAAGATAACCAAACGGATGATATAGAAAATGTAGAAATAGAAATACCAGAAGAAAAAGAAGAAATTATTGTCAGAAATATGCTATCCATGCCAAGTCGTAAAATAAAAATAAAAATATCTTCCGAACTGTTGCAAGAAATGGAAGATAGGCAAATAAATTTTAAAATTGTTTAGGTGAAATTCAATAAGTTCGTATTTTTATAAATATTATCCAGCCAATATGAAAGTAAATTATACGATAGTTTCTCTTTTTGTGTTTCTTATATCATTTGTATCTAAAGGACAGGACAAAGAAGAAGAAAAAGCAGTCAGATGTTCGACTATAGAGTATGAAAAATACCTGCAAAAAGAACATCCCAAAAGAGCTAATCTAGATCAATTTGAAAAATGGTTAAACCCATTCATACAAAAACAAGCAAATAGTAGATCTGTATTCAATGGCGTTGTTACAATACCTGTAGTAGTGCATGTTGTGCATTCTGGGCAAGATGTAGGCCAAGCACCTAATATTGACGATAAGCAGGTTATTTCGCAAATAGAAGTGTTGAATAATGATTTTAGAAAAAAGACAAATACACCAGGGCATAATACACACCCTAATGGTGCTGATCTAGAAATCCAATTTGCTTTAGCGCAGGTTGATCCTTTGGGGAATCCAACAAATGGCATTGATCGTGTTTATTACAATCATGTTAAATGGGTTGAAACGAAACCCAATATAAAAGGCGATATAGATTTAGTCTTAAAACCAGAAACCGTATGGGATTCCTCTTTGTATTTGAATATTTGGGTTGTTGATTTTGAAAATTCCAAATTGTTAGGACAAGCACAATTTCCAAGTATGGCAAATGTTCCCGGTTTGAACGAAGATGGTACTGAGGCTACTGATGGAGTTGTTGTAAGTTATTTAAATTTTGGCTCTAGAGAAATCTATCCCAATGGAATATATAAAGGATTTCAGTACGATAAAGGTAGAACTGCTACGCATGAAATTGGGCATTGGTTAGGATTGCGTCATATATGGGGAGATTCATATTGTGGAGATGATTTTTGTGCAGATACCCCACAGGCTCATGACTCAAATTTAGGCTGTCCTACCATCTTAAGCTGTGCAGGAACAGAAGATGAAATGGTGCAAAATTATATGGATTATACAGATGATACCTGTATGAATATTTTTACCCAAAACCAAAAAGATCGAATTCGAGCGGTATTAGCTAGTTCGCCTAGAAGAAGAACTATTGTCAACTCAGAAAAAGAAAAGCCTATATTATTATTAGTCAATGATGCTGAAATAAAGATAGAAAAACAATATACAGGGTTTTCCAATTTATGTGTAAATGAGCCTAGAAAAGTATCCATAATCAATAGAGGAATTAATGATATTAATAATGTTTTAATAAAATATCGATTTAACAATCAAACTACAAAAGATATTAATTGGAAAGGGGTGCTCAAACCCAATCAATATACTCTGATGTCTATTCCTGAAATAGGTGTAGAAAATGATATATTAAGTGTAGAAATTATTGAAGTAAATGGCGTAAACGATACAAGAAGTTCAAATAATTTTGCCAAAGTTCAAATAATTAACACAGCTCAACCAGAATCGTTTTTTTATGATGAAATAAACCTTGAATTACAGTTAGATAATAAAGGAGAAGATATTATTTGGGAGTTATTGGATAGTTCTGGAAAAATACTACATTCAGGAGGTCCTTATAATGATAATGAACCTATTCTTATTCAAGAAACTTGGAATTTAGAAGATAAAGAGTGTTACACTTTTACTATAAAAGATAAAAGAGCAGATGGACTATGTTGTGATAATGGTGAAGGATATTATCAGATTGGGTATAAAGACAATATCATTATTCGAGAAGGAAGATTTTCTGAATCTAGTACCAAAGGATTTCGTATAAAACACTTGAGTGATCAAATTATATTAGAACAAAATCCAGTTGGCGATGAATTATACTATTTGTTTGGTAGTAAAATAGGAAAAAGAGGAATAGGCAAAATTTTTGATCTAACAGGCAAACTAATAAAAGAATTTAAGGTAGAAAAAAATAGTGTAAAACCAGAAATAGTTAGTCATCTATCATCTGGGTTCTATTTATTTCAAGTAATAACAGAAAGTAATTCAGATGCTGTAATTTTTATAAAAAAATAGAGAGAGAATAGCCCCTCTCTCTATCTATTTCATTAAATTTGCCCACCAAAATTACAAAAGGTGAAAGTAATTAGCGATTTATCAAATGTTCAATTCTGTAAAAAGACTATTGTGACTATAGGGACTTTTGATGGAGTACACTTAGGACATCAAAAAATAATCAGAAGACTCCAATCTAATGCTAATGAATTTAATGAAACGGTTGTAATTACCTTTTCTAACCACCCAAGAACTTTTCTAAAAACAGATTCTCCAGTTCAACTGCTCAGTACGAATGATGAAAAAATACAATTATTAGAACAACTACAGGTAGATAATCTGCTTTTTTTAGAATTTAATCAAGCTTTATCCGATTTATCAGGCGAAGAATTCGTTAAAAATATTTTAGTTGATAAATTAAATATTCAAAAAATCATCATAGGATATGATCATAAATTTGGAAAAAATCGTTCTTCAGATATTCACGATTTAATCCGATTTGGTAAAAAATACAATTTTGATGTAGAACAAATATCAGCAGAAGAACTCGATGAAATTACTATTAGCTCTACCAAAATAAGACAATTTATTAAAGAAGGAATCATTTCATTAGCAAATCAATACCTTGGAAATCCATATACTCTAAGTGGAAAAGTAGTTAAAGGAAATCAAATAGGAAGATCCATAGGTTTTCCTACAGCTAATATTCAAATAGATTCACCATTAAAATTAATTCCCAAAGAAGGGGTTTATGCGGTAGACGTATTTCTTAAAAATCAAACGTATAAAGGAATGATGAATATAGGAAATCGTCCGACTATTAACGGACAATATCGTACTATAGAAGTACATTTGTTTGATTGTAATTTTGAGTTTTATGGAGAGGATATAACTGTTATTTTACAATATTATCTTAGAAGCGAACAAAAATTCGACTCACTTGACTCACTAAAAAAACAATTAGAAGAGGATAAAAGGCAAGTTTTTCTTAAAAAAAATTAAACAATTTTAGTATTTTGTTAAAACATTCTCTTTAATTCCTTTAAAAACACAATTCGTCACGAAGTGTGATTTTTTCCTTGATTCATATCTTTTATTATAACTACTTTTGCGGCTGTTTTGTTAAAGCTGCAGTTATTAATATTACAAGAAATATTTTTTAAAAACAATTGGAGATCAGATACCAAAAAAAACGAGGCGTAACCGAAAAGCCAGATGAGTAGGGTTTTATATATAGTAGTATTATGAAAAAGAATATAGCAGAGTTTATAGGTACATTTTGGCTTGTATTAGGAGGTTGTGGAACAGCTATGTTAGCTGCAAATTTTGGGACTGTTGGAGTTGGGTTGACAGGGGTTTCTTTTGCCTTTGGATTAACCGTTTTAACTATTGCGTATTCATTTGGACATATTTCTGGAGCTCATTTAAATCCAGCTGTTACAATTGGTCTTTGGGCTGGAGGTAGAATCCATTCAAAAGAAATTTTACCTTACGTTGTCTCTCAAATTGCAGGTGCAATTCTTGCAGCAGGTGTTCTTTATGTAATTGTAACAGGAAATGGAGGGGTAATAGGTGATTTTGCGGCTAATGGTTATGGAGAGCATTCGCCAGGTAAGTATAGTATGGTGTCCGCTATTGTAACAGAGTTCGTTATGACTTTTATGTTCTTGTTGATCATTTTAGGAGCTACAGATTCAAGAGCGAATACAGGATTTGCAGGAATAGCAATTGGTTTAGCGTTAACTCTTATTCATTTAATAAGTATACCTGTTACCAATACATCTGTAAATCCAGCAAGAAGTATCAGCCAAGCTATATTTGTAGGTGGTTGGGCTATTTCTCAACTTTGGCTTTTTGTTGTAGTTCCGGTAGTTGCTTCTTTTTTAGCAGGTTCTGTTTACAAATATTTTAAAGCAGATTAAAATAATTTTACTTGCAAGAATTATAAGGAAATACGAATGTTTAATTGTCTGAACACATTAGATTTTTTTAGTATATTCCTTATGGTTGCTTTTTTAGTTAAAGTAAAAAAGACTAAGTTTTAATGCAATTTTTTGTTAGCGAAATTAGTTTCCTCATCTTTGAAACAGATGTTTTTAGCTGATAAAAAAAATCTAAATAATAATATATTTTGAAGTTATATTATGATAAAAAAAATTACAAGATCAAAACTAATAAAAATATATAGTTTTCTTTTCCTTTTTTCCCCAATATCAAAAGTTTTTTCTCAAAACGATACAGTCAAAAAAATGACAGTTAGTGCTTATGGAGAATTGTATTATAGTTACGATTTTTCAAAGCCTGAAAATCATGAAAAATCAAACTTCGTTTATAGTCATAAAAGACATAACGAACTCAATTTTAATTTACTTTTGTTAAAACTAAATTACAAAGACGAAAATATTAGAGCTAATTTAGGATTAATGGGAGGTAATTACGCAACTTATAATTTAAGTGCTGAACCAACTTGGGCGCAGTTTATTTATGAAGCAAATATAGGTGCAAAATTATCTAAAAAACGTAATTTGTGGCTAGATGTTGGTGTTTTGCCATCTCATATAGGGTTTGGAAGTGCTATTGGTGCTGATTGTTGGACCTTAACAAGAAGTTTGATTACAGAAGGCTCTCCTTATTATGAAGCTGGAGTTAGAGTGTCCTATCAATCGCCAAACGAAAAAATTTATCTAGCTGCTTTATATCTGAATGGTTGGCAAAGAATAAAAAAACCGGATTTTATTCAAAGGCCATCTTTTGGGGGACAAGTCACTTTTAAGCCTAATAAAAAAATGTTACTTAATTATAGCAATTTTATTGGTACTGACAAGCCTGATAGCATAAATGCGGTTCGAACTTTTCATAATTTATATATGCAATATGAGCCATCTGATAAATTGGGGATAATTGCAGGTTTTGATATTGGATCAGATAAGTATGATGCTACAAATTATGGAACGTGGTATGGACCAATTGTAATGCTAAAAAGCCAAGTTAATAAGAAAATGATTGCTGCTTTTAGAGCTGAGTATTATAGCGATAAAAATCAAATCATAGTTCCGACAGGAACACCAAATGGTTTTCAAGTATTAGGATTTTCCTCTAATTTAGATTATGATCTTAACGAAAAATTAAAATTCCGATTTGAAGCTAAAACATTCAATTCAAAAGATCGTATATTTAATAATGATAATAATAATTATTCTATAACTACAAGTTTAATATTCAGAACGTAATTGCCAATTTCTCTAAATTAAATTTATTTTTATAAGATAAAAGTTGTTTTATTACCGCCTTTATGTTAAACGAATTGTGTATTTTTGACCCCTAAATAATCTATTTATGAGTATTACAAGACATAATTGGAGTAAAGAAGAAATTATTGAAATATACAATCAGCCATTGATGGACTTGCTTTATCAAGCAGCCACTATTCATAGAGAAAATCACGACCCCAATACGGTGCAAGTATCAACACTCTTGTCAATAAAAACGGGTGGATGTCCGGAAGATTGCGGTTATTGTCCTCAGGCAGCACGTTATCATACGGATATAGAAGGAAATGATCTAATGACTGTTAACCAAGTAAAAGCACAGGCGTTAAGAGCAAAAGAGTCAGGCTCTTCAAGGGTGTGTATGGGAGCTGCTTGGAGAAATGTAAAAGATGGGCCAGAATTTGATCAAGTATTAGAAATGGTTCGTACAATCAATAAATTAGATATGGAAGTTTGTTGTACGCTAGGTATGCTTACTGAAAATCAAGCACAACGATTAGCAGAAGCAGGGTTATATGCTTACAACCATAACTTAGATACTTCTGAAGACTATTATAAAGAAGTAATTTCAACACGTGGATTTGAAGATCGTATAAAAACAATTGAAAATGTACGTAAAACAAATGTAACTGTTTGCAGTGGCGGTATTATAGGAATGGGAGAAAGTGTAGAAGATAGAGCGGGTATGTTAGTTGCTTTATCTACTTTAAACCCACAGCCAGAGTCAGTTCCTATTAATGCTTTAGTAGCGGTAGAAGGGACTCCTATGGAAAATGAAAGACCTGTTGAAATTTGGGAAATGATCAGAATGGTAGCTACAACCAGAATTGTTATGCCTGAAACACAAGTTCGACTTTCAGCAGGGAGAACTCAAATGTCAAGAGAAGGACAAGCGATGTGTTTTTTTGCAGGTGCAAATTCAATCTTTGCTGGGGATAAGCTACTGACTACCCCTAATCCAGATGTGAATGAAGATATGAAAATGTTTGAGTTACTAGGATTAAATCCTCAAAAGCCTTTTATTAAGCTAATGCAGCCTAAAACAGTAGAGGCATGTGATTCAGAATATCAATCTTTAGGAGAAAAACCAAAATGGTCTAGGCCTGGACACCAAATAGAACGCAATTTAGCCGTTACAAATAAGAAATAAAAGAAAAAGCTCCTAATTAAACTTTAGGAGCTTTTTTTATACTCTTTCTAAAAAAGTAAAATGATAATAATATTGTTAAAATAATAAAAACCAGTAGGTGTTCATCTATCGGAAGACCAGGAGGAACAGCCCTCTTTAAAGGAGGTGGAGGTTCTGGAATTGTAGCTGCAAAAGAGAATGTGTTGACTAATGCCATGATTAACAAGTGTATAGTGTGATTGTTCTTTTTCTTCATATACGGTAAATATATATAAAAAAAAATAGTTGCAAAAATATTTTTGCAACTAAGATAAACTAATTCTCTAAATTTTTAATTAATTCCTTGATTTTGATTTCTAGCTCTTCTGCTAATTCAGGATTGTCTTTTATTAAAGATTTAACGGAGTCACGGCCTTGACCGAGTTTTGTTTCTCCGTAGCTAAACCATGATCCCGACTTTTTGATAACTTCAAACTCAACTGCTAGGTCTAATATTTCTCCTGTTTTAGAAACACCTTCGCCATACATAATGTCAAATTCTGCTGTTTTAAAAGGAGGTGCTACTTTATTCTTAACAATTTTAACTTTGGTGCGATTGCCTAATACATTTTCACCATCTTTAATTTGTGAAGAACGACGAATATCTAAACGTACCGATGCGTAAAATTTAAGGGCATTACCTCCAGTTGTCGTTTCAGGATTTCCAAACATTACACCTATTTTATCGCGAAGCTGATTAATGAAAAATACAGTACAATTCGTTTTGCTAATAGTTGCTGTTAATTTACGTAGGGCTTGTGACATCAAACGAGCGTGTAATCCCATCTTAGAATCGCCCATATCGCCTTCAATTTCACTCTTTGGAGTAAGTGCGGCAACAGAGTCTATAACCACAATATCTACAGCTCCAGATCGAATTAAACTTTCAGCAATTTCTAAGGCTTGTTCTCCATTGTCAGGTTGTGAAATAATAAGGTTGTCAATGTCTATTCCTAATTTTTCTGCATAAAAACGATCAAATGCGTGTTCAGCATCTATAAAAGCAGCAATTCCTCCTGCTTTTTGAGCCTCAGCAATCGCATGTAATGTAAGTGTTGTCTTACCTGATGATTCAGGTCCAAATATTTCTATAATACGACCTTTAGGATAGCCGCCAACACCTAATGCAAGATCTACTCCAAGAGACCCCGAAGAAATAACTTCTACTTCTTCTATTGCTTTGTCTCCCATTTTCATCACGGTGCCTTTACCGTATGCTTTATCTAACTTATCTAAAGTAAGCTGTAGTGCTTTTAGTTTAGCCTCTTTTTCTGAACTCATCTTTTTTGAATTTGCAAGGTGTTAAAATTATAATTGCTTGGCAATAGCCTGAGCAATTACTTTAAATTCGTCGTCTGACAGTTTTACTTTATTAGTAAAACGAGCATCATCCATCATGTTTAATGGTATTAAATGTACATGCGTATGTGGAACTTCTAAACCAATTACGGTCATGCCTACTCGTTTGCAAGGAATTGCCTTTTCAATAGCAGTAGCTACTTTTTTTGAAAAAGCCATTAAGCCTAAATAAAGTTCGTCATCCATTTCAAAAATCTTATTGATTTCTTTTTTAGGAATACAAAGAGTGTGTCCTTTCGTATTTGGGTTTACATCTAAAAAGGCTAAATAATCATCGTTTTCCGCTATTTTATAGCAAGGAATTTCACCGTTTATAATTTTTGTAAAAATAGAAGCCATTGGGATATGTATATGGTTAGTCTCTAGTAATTTCTAAAACTTCAAATTTTAAAACACCATTAGGTACTTTAATTTCTGCAATTTCACCTACTGATTTTCCTAATAAACCTTTTCCTATAGGAGAGGTAACAGAAATTTTATTTTTCTTTAAATCAGCTTCGCTTTCTGCAACTAATTGATAAGTTAATTCGATCCCGTTTGCTTGATTTTTTATCTTAACGTTAGATAAAACTAATGCCTTTGATAAATCTAATTGGGATTCATCTATTAATCGAGCATTAGCGTATAGCTCTTCCATTTTGGCAATTTTCATTTCCAAAAGGCCTTGTGCTTCCTTAGCTGCATCGTATTCTGCATTTTCTGATAAATCGCCCTTATCGCGAGCCTCTGCAATGGCTTCCGATGCTTTTGGACGTTCTACAGATTTTAAATAGTCTAGTTCTTCTTTTAACTTTTTTAATCCTTCTGCTGTATAATAAGATATTTTACTCATAACATCATTGTATTGTATAAATAGAAAAAATCCCATTGTAGCGGGATTTCTCGCAAAGATACTATTTTTTATTTAGTTAGTAATTTAATTGAGTGATTCAACGTTATACAAATGTAAATAATTTAAATTTGTTGCAAAAAAATTCAAAAAAAAACCATGAAAAAATATTTTTTGATAATTATTTTAATTCTTGTTTTTGGTTGTGATAAGAATAATGTTGTAAATAGCGCAAACCCATATTTAGCAAATAACAGTTTTTCAATCGATCTAAATCCTTCACTTCCCTCCTATAATAAACTTAATTATCCAGGAGAACCTCTACTGATTGCTATCCCTGGAGTAGGGATTCAAGGAATTCTTGTAATGAAAACAGGAGGTGCAGGGGATTTTGTTGCTTGGGAAGCAAGCTGCCCTCTTCAGTATCCTACTGATTGCTCAAAATTAAATCTAAAAGGGATTAGTGCGCAGTGTACTTGCGATAATAGCGAGTTTAATTTATATACAGGCGATGGAGGAAAACAATATCCTCTAAAAAGATACAATGTGCAAAATTTAAACGGAATAATTAGAATTTATAATTAATTTTTTTTTACCACTTTTTTTCCGAAATTTGTATGATATGAAGTCTATATTTGAAGATTTGTTAGCTCATTTAAAGTTTTTTATAAAAAGAAACCCTGAATGAGTTTGGCGGGAGATCTGTTTTTAATTATTAAAGTTAACTATAATTAAAAAAAATATTTTTAAAATGGTCTAATTAACACATTATATGCAATGCCTATATATCACAAATTAGGAAAAATTCCCCACAAGCGTCATATTCAATTCCGTAAAGAAAATGGCGATTTATATTACGAACAACTTTTTGGAACTATTGGTTTTGATGGTATGTCAACTAATATGTACCATGAGTACAGACCTACAATGGTAAAAGAAATAAGAGGACAGTATTCTGTGGCTCCTAAAATTGCAAAAGCCAATAATATACAGTCTTACCGCTTACGCGGTTTTCAAATACCTCCTCAAGATGATTTTTTAGAAAGTAGAAAAATTGTTTTAACAAATTCTGATTGTCATATTGTTTTAGCAGCTCCTAGAAAATCTACTACCGACTATTTTTATAAGAATACGGATTCTGATGAGGTTGTCTTTATTCATAAAGGAACAGGTAAGTTAAGAACAATGTTAGGTAATCTGGATTTTAAATACGGAGATTATTTAGTCATTCCTAGAGGTGTAATTTATAAAATGGATTTTGATACTGAGGACAACCGATTATTTATTGTAGAATCTAGAAGACCTGTGTACACCCCAAAACAATATAGAAATTGGTTTGGACAACTGTTAGAACATTCTCCCTTTTGTGAACGTGATATTCGTAGACCAGAAGAGTTAGAAAGTTATAATGAAAAAGGAGATTTTTTGATTAAAATAAAAAAGAAAGATGAAATTTTTGATGTAACTTATGCTTCGCACCCTTTTGATGTAGTAGGGTATGATGGATATAATTATCCCTATGCTTTTTCTATTCACGATTTTGAACCTATAACGGGGCGCATACACCTGCCGCCGCCTATACATCAAACATTTGAAACAGATGCTTTTGTGATTTGCTCATTCGTGCCGAGATTATACGATTATCATCCGCAATCAATTCCAGCACCTTATAATCATAGTAACATAGATGCTGATGAAGTGTTGTATTATGTTGATGGTGATTTTATGAGCCGTAATGATATAGAAGCAGGTCATATATCACTACATCCAGCAGGTATACCTCATGGGCCTCATCCAGGAGCTACTGAAAGAAGTATTGGTAAAAAAGAGACATTAGAATTGGCGGTAATGGTTGATACGTTCAAACCTTTGATGGTTACCGAAGAGGCTATGCAAATTGCCGATGATAAGTATTATCAGTCTTGGTTGGAGTAAAAAATAAAAAAAGTAAAAAAGAATAATAGAAAGAAGTGTTATTATTGTTTTCGCAACTCTCGTGTAAAATGAAAAAATATTTTGATGCTTCAATTTTAATGAAAAAAATATGTCACAAGAATTAAAATCAGTAGAATACGGTCTGGAAAAAATATTTGAAGGAGCGCAAGACTTTCTTCCTCTTTTAGGTACAGATTATGTAGAATTATATGTGGGAAACGCTAAGCAGGCAGCTCATTTTTATAAAACAGCTTTTGGATTTCAGTCATTAGCGTATGCGGGTCTAGAAACAGGAGTAAAAGACCGTGCGTCTTACGTCTTAAAACAAGATAAAATTCGTTTGGTGCTTACAACAGCTTTAAATAGTAATTCGCCTATTGGAGAACACGTAAAAAAACATGGAGATGGTGTTAAAGTAATAGCACTTTGGGTAGAAGATGCTCGTTCTGCTTTCGAAGAAACTACAAAAAGAGGAGCAAAGGTTTATTTTGAACCAATTGTTGAAAAAGATGAAAATGGCGAGGTAGTGCGTGCAGGAATCTATGGCGCTTATGGTGAAACGGTTTTTGTTTTTGTAGAAAGAAAAAATTACAATGGAGTATTTATGCCTGGATATAGTGAGTGGAAATCAGATTATAATCCAGAATCTGTAGGATTGAAATACATCGATCACATGGTTGGAAATACAGGTTGGAATCGTATGGATGAGGCTGTGAAATGGTTTGAGGACGTAATGGGATTTGTGAATTTCCTTTCTTTTGATGATAAGCAAATTACTACTGAATATTCCGCATTAATGTCTAAAGTTATGTCAAATGGAAATGGTAGAATTAAGTTTCCTATTAATGAACCAGCTCATGGCAAAAAACGTTCTCAAATTGAGGAATATTTAGATTTTTATGAAGATGAAGGAGTGCAGCATATTGCGGTAGCTACGGATGATATAATTAAAACAGTGGCCGATATGCGAGCAAGAGGGGTAGAGTTCTTAACCACGCCGCCACAAGCTTATTATGATGCGATTCCTGAGCGTTTAAAAGAGCACATGTCTAAGTTTAAAGAAGATATTAATGAACTTCAAAAATTAGGAATTATGATTGATGCTGATGAAGAAGGTTATTTGTTGCAAATATTTACTAGACCCGTTGAAGATCGACCAACATTGTTTTTTGAAATTATTCAAAGAATGGGAGCAAAAGGATTTGGTGCGGGTAACTTTAAAGCGCTATTTGAGTCTATTGAAAGAGAACAAATGCTGAGAGGAACTTTGTAAAAAATATTTCAAAATAAAATAGAGATTATCCTTAATTGCTAGGTAATCTCTGTTTTTTTAGATCCTATTCAATATCCAAATTACATCTTTAAGTAAAACTCTTGTGTTAATTGAATGTATTCTTCGGTATAGTTATGTCTTGAATTTTCTATTATTAATTCGTCTATCAAAGGTTCTTGCTTAATACGTGTAAAAGCTATTAAACTTCTTTTTGTTTCAGATTTTGGGGTTCCCTTTACTCTTGTAATTCGTAAAGGATATAATGAACGCTCTTGACAAAGGCTTTGGATTTTGTTTTCTTCTGAAAAAGGAATTATAAGGGCAAATATACCTTGATCTGAAAGAAAAAAATCAGCAGCTTCAATTAATTCTTCAAATGGAAGTGACTCTTCAAAGCGAGCTCTATCACGCGATTCGGTGTTGCTTTTATAATCAGTAGTGTAAAAAGGAGGGTTTGATACAATTAAATCATATTCTTCATCTATTTCGTCTACAAATTCGTCTAGTCCAGCATGATAACAGTAAAGACGATCATTCCAAGGGGATTGTTCAAAATTATCGACGCACTGTTCGTAGGCCTCATCGTCAATTTCTATAGCATCTATTTGTTCAGCTTGTGTTCTTTGTGCTAACATAAGAGCTATTAGCCCAGTGCCAGTACCTATGTCTAAAATAGAATGGGGGTCGTTGAAAATAGGTGTCCAAGCACCTAATAAAACACCATCTGTGCCTACTTTCATGGCACATCGGTCCTGTTGAATACTGAATTTTTTGAATTGAAACATGACTGAATATAGTATGAAAAAACTCTTGTTTAACAAGATTCTAATTTTGCTATTTCGGACCTAAGAAAATTACATAATACCAATAACGTGACTTTTCTTTTCGTTAAGGAGGAGCTGTCTGTTCCTTTTGAATAGCTTTTTTGTAAACTATAGTTTTTGGAATAAGTTATTTTAAATAAAGATCAACAAGTCCCTCAGGAGTGTTTAATAGAATTGTTTTGTTATTTCGATTGAGTTCTATTATAAATTCGTCTATCATAGGAACCAAAACTTCAATTCCTTCTTTTTCTATTTCAAAAAGAGGTTGAGCAGCACTGTCATTAATAGCTACTATGTTGCCAATATAGCCTAGGCGTTGATCTAAAACTTTGTATCCTATTACTTCGTGATAGTAAAACTTATTACCTTCTAATGGCGGAAGCATAGAAAGGGGTAGATAGACTTCCTTGCCTATTATTTCGTCGGCTTCTTCCTCTGAATTTATGTCTTCAAATTTTACTTTTAAAAAAGTGCCTTTGTGGAGTTGTGTTTTTTCTATAAAAAAGGGAACCAAGTCTTTGTTGTACGCAACAAAGACTGATTCCAGTTCTTCATACATTTCGGGTTCATCCGTATCTAAATAGATTAAGACCTCGCCCTTGAAACTGAATTTTTTAGCGATTTTACCCAAATAAAAACAATCATCTTTACGCATAAGACCGCCAATTATAATTAAGCTTCTGTTTCTTCGTTGTTAGTTTCTTCTACAACTGGAGTTTCTTCTGTAACTTCAGCTGCCTTAGCTGCTTCGGCTTGAGCTGCCATACGCTTTTCGTTAGCTTCTTTTTCAGCTTTTAAAGCATCTGCTTTAGCGTCTGCCTTAGATTTAGCTAAACCATCTTTTTTAGCGTCTACTTTAGTCGCTTTTTCGTCTAACCATGCTGTAAATTTAGCTTCTGCTTGTTCAGGAGTTAAAGCACCTTTGCGAACACCACCTTCTAAATGATGTTTTAACAGTGCACCTTTGTAAGAAAGAATAGCTCTAGCAGTGTCAGTAGGCTGAGCACCATTGAATAACCATGTTACTGCTTTGTCAACATTTAAGTCAATAGTTGCAGGGTTAGTGTTTGGATTGTAAGTTCCTATTTTGTCTAAGAATTTACCATCTCTTTTTGAGCGTGAATCCGCTGCCACAATCCAGTAAAAAGGTTTTCCTTTTTTACCATGTCTTTGTAATCTAATTCTAACTGGCATAATTAATTGGATTAAATTGAGGTTCCCGACCTCGGTTATTTAAGGGTGCAAATATACGGATTATTTTGATTTTCAAAAGGCTAAATAATATTTTGTTTTCTTTTTGAAATTAGATTGATAAATATTGAGTTAATATCTCTTATTTTTGCTTTTTATAAAATTCAAAATGAGAAATAGTACGTGTCTTTTTTTGCTTTCATTGTTTGGAATTTCTTGTCAAGACGATGTTACCTTTAATAACCAAGCGTTTCAAGTAACTATAGGGAATAGTTTGTGGAAAGCTAATAGTAAAAGTGCTAAAATAAATGTTTCAGGAGTGTTAACATTGGAAGGGAGTTCGTCTACCCATAGCTTGAAAATTCAGGTTAATAATAGCCAAGTAGGGACTTATTCTTTAGGGACTGCTAGTCAAAATGCACTCGTTGTTTATAGCGGGATTAATCAAAATGCGCAGAGTTTTTCAACAGGAATAGGAAAAGGGCCTGTTAGTGAAACAGAAATTATAACTAGAGGTACGGGCTATCTCACTGGGAAAATTGTAAGCGTTTCAGGAGGATCTGGTACAGGATTGAAAGTAAATATAGATGTTGATCCGAAAGGTTTAATTTCTGAAGTTACTTTGGCAAATCCAGGAAAAGACTATAAAGTAGGTGATTTGGTTACTGTGAATGGAGGAAATAATGATGCTGAACTTAAAATTATTAGTACAACCAATAGTGGAGGGCAAATTGTTATTACTGAAAATACAGGTACAACTATTTCGGGAACTTTTACATTTACCGCTTTTAATTCTGGTTCTGGAATTGTTATAGGTGGTAGAGAGGGAGTTTTTTATAAAATACCTATTTCTAGATAAATTTTAACGAACGGAGGTGCGCTTTTTTGTTTTGTAATAGGAATGATTGTTAGTTGATTAAAACAATAAAGCTTTTTTGTTTAGTGTTTTTTTAATGAATTGTTTTAATAAATCGTTTTTTAGAATATATTTGCTGATAAATAATATTATGTTAGTGATTTTTTTGTAATATCACAGCTGATTGTTTTGGGGTTTCCAAAATATGTAATTAACCTAATTATTAAAGAAATGATTAAAAAATTTATGTTACTAGGAGCAGTAGCTCTTTCATTAGCAACTAATGCTCAAGATTCAAAAAGAGGGTTTTATTTAAAAGCAGGTGGGTCTTATTTTGTTCAAACTGTTGGAACTGAATTTCCTGTTGTAAGTGGTTTGGCAGCAACAAATGAAACAACGTTAGTAACCGTTGGTAGTACTGGTGTTTTATCAAGTTTAGTTTCTAAAGAATCTATTACAGGTTCTTTTGGTGAAGGTTCAAGAACTAATCTTGTTGGAGGATTTCGTTTTTCAGAACGTTTAGGAGTTGAAATGGGAGTACATTACTACATGAGTGCTTCTAAAACTATGGCAGAAAGACATGTATCTATTAAAACGCCTGTTTCATCTATTGGTGATTTTGATGCTGTTGTAAGTGGTAAAATTAGAGCATTAGATTTATCGCCTTCAGTTGTGTTGTATTTAGGAGAGGTGGGTAAGTTTGAACCTTATACTAAAGTGGGGGTTATTTTGCCTGTATTTGGTGATTTAACAATAAAATCTACTACAAAATCTACTATACCAGCACCCTATGCTTTAAATCCTGCTTTCTCTAAATATAAAAATTCAGAAAGAACAGACGTAGTAAAGCCTAATCCTACAATTGGTTTTGTGGCTTCTGTTGGTACTTCGTATAAAATAGCTCCAAAATTATCAGCTTATGCTGAAATTGAATATAGAAATTTTACGGTACATGGAAAAACAAAAGAAACAACAGGGTATATGGTAGAAGGAGTAGATCAATTATCTAATTTGCCTTATTCAGAGTCTCATACAAATTATGTTAATCAGTTAAATGGAACTTCTAATAATTCGGAAACAAATCCAACTGGCTTCGATTCAACAAGACCTAAAGATGAGTTGAGTTCGTATGTAGGTATCAGTGGGATTGGTTTGTCATTAGGTATGCGTTATAATTTCTAATAATTTTACGTGTTAGATGTATAAAAAGAGGGACTAGAGGGATGTAGTTTTGTTATTCCAAAAGGAGGTTAGAACGAAGTGAACAGGCGAAAAAAATACATAGTACTGATAATGTCACTTTGACGACAGGATAAGTGGTAAATCAGACGTTAAGTTGCTGCTTTTTAGAGCTCTCTTTGTTTTCTATTTGTTTTAGCTATAGAGCTATTTTAATTATTAATATTGATGTGTATTTGTAATTGAAATAAAATAGTAAATTTGTCTAACAATTAAAAAGATAGAACATGGCATTAGCAATTACAGATGCTACATTTGATGAGGTAGTATTACAATCAGACAAACCAGTTTTAGTGGATTTTTGGGCAGCTTGGTGCGGGCCTTGTCGTATGGTAGGTCCCGTTATTGACGAAATTGCAACGGAATATGAAGGAAAAGCAGTAATTGGTAAGGTAGATGTCGATGCCAATCAAGAGTTTGCTGCAAAGTATGGCGTACGTAATATTCCTACTGTTTTGATTTTTCAAAATGGTGAAGTGGTAGGTCGTCAAGTAGGTGTAGCTCCTAAAGATACTTATGCTAAAGCAATTGATGCGTTGTTGTAATAAAATATAAGTAAAACTTAAAAGGTCTAACAAATGTTAGGCCTTTTTTTGTGTCATATTCTGTATATTTGAGTTATGAATTTAGAATCTCAAATTAAAACTATCTCTAGCTTTCAACATCTAGAGCTTTTGGCTAATCAGATTGTAGAAGGCTTTATTTCAGGTATGCATAAGTCGCCTTTTCATGGTTTTTCAGCTGAATTTGCGGAACATAAAATATATAATTCAGGAGAAAGTACAAAACATATTGATTGGAAGTTGTATGCAAAAACAGATCGTTTATATACTAAGTGTTATGAAGAAGAAACCAATTTGCGTTGTCATTTAATTCTTGATAATTCTTCCTCTATGCACTATCCGTTGCTCGAAAAAGAGCAATTGTTTTATGAAAATAAAATTGGTTTCTCTGTCTTAGCATCTGCTGTTTTAATGAATTTATTAAAAAGGCAACGAGATGCTGTAGGATTAAGTATTTATTCAGATCATTACGAATATTATGCGCCAGAAAAAGGGAGTGACCGCCATCATAGAATGTTGTTGGATAAATTGGATAGGCTTTTGGCGGATAAGCCTGTTTATAAAAAAACAGACACCATTACATATCTACATCAGATAGCCGAAAAATTACATAAGCGTTCGATGGTAATACTTTTTACAGATATGTTTCAGTCGGAAGACGAGGAACGCTTGTTTAAGGCGTTACAACATTTGAAATACAACAAACATAAAGTGGTGGTGTTTCATGTAGTAGATTATAAAACAGAATTTAATTTGCATTTTGATAATCAACCCCGCAAATTTGTAGATTTAGAAACTAATGAAGAAATAAACTTATTTGGAGAGGGGTTAAGTAATGAATATCAAAAAATGATGACTTCTTATTTTGAAAGGATAGCCAATACTTGTTCATTGTATAAAATTAAGTATGTGCCTGTTTCAATTGAAGGAAAATTCGAAAAAATAATGACATCTTATCTGGTTGAAAAACAAGCTTTTATTTGATTTTTTTGAAGAAAAACAAAAAAAAGTTTTTTTTTCTCTTGCAAAACAAAAAAACAGTCGTATATTTGCACCGCAATAACGCACAAGGTTTGGTAGTTCAGTTGGTTAGAATACATGCCTGTCACGCATGGGGTCGCGGGTTCGAGTCCCGTCCAGACCGCGAAATTGGGAATATTTTTAGAAGCGCTCTTCGGAGCGCTTTTTTGCCCAAAAAAAGATTTTAAAATTAGTTGTGTTGTTTAGTTCCGAGTAAAATCGGAATGGTTTAGTAGTTAGACCAATGAAAAGCTTTCCGTTTAGGGGAGCTTTTTTTATTTAAATATCTTTTTAAGGATCAAGTTCAAATGTCTTGATCCAAAATAGGATCAAGTCTAAAACGGGATCAAGTCTAAAAC
>NZ_PCMX01000048.1 GCF_002530675.1 Flavobacterium columnare NBRC 100251 = ATCC 23463 | reverse complement strand
ACAACTTTTTGACTTGAGCCCTAAGATGACCCATTTCATAAAAGAAAAACTATAATTTAAATATTTTACTAACCAAAAACTATAAAATGAGCGAAACAGCAAAACAAGGACATCCTAAAGGACTGTATTTCTTGTTCTTTACAGAAATGTGGGAACGATTTAGTTACTACGGAATGAGAGCTATTTTCATTCTATTCATGACCAAAATCTTATTAATGAAAGATGCGGAAGCCTCTGAAATTTACGGAAGCTATACAGGACTTGTATATTTAACTCCTCTCTTAGGAGGATATCTTTGTGATAAATTCTTAGGGAATAGGAGAAGTATCATGATTGGAGGATTACTAATGGCTATTGGTCAGTTCTTCATGTTTTTAAGTGCCACAACCGGTGCTAACGGAGGCGTTGCATTAATGTGGTTAGGACTTACTGCTATTATTATTGGTAACGGTTTTTTTAAACCTAACATTTCAACTATGGTAGGTCAGTTATATCCCGCAAATGATCGTCGTATTGATAGTGCTTTTACTATTTTTTATATGGGAATTAACTTAGGAGCATTCTTTTCTCCTTTAGTGTGTGGTTCGATGGATTTCAAATGGGGATTCTTAGCTGCTTGTATTGGTATGTTTATGAGTTTAATATTTTTTGCATTATTTCAAAAAAAATATTTAGTTTCTGAAGAAGGAAAAGAAATAGGTCTGCCCGTTAAGCAATTAGATATAAAGAACATTTTATATATAATAGGATCTATTGGTATTGTTTTTTTCATGCTTAACTTCAAGCAATTATTCAATACAGATACGGATATTATTGGCTATTTTATTTATGGTTCAATGGTAGTAATGCCTTTAATTATTTTAACAGATAAAAGCTTAACAAGTGTAGAAAGAAATAGAATTTTAGTAATTTTTATTTTAGCTTTCTTCGTAATCTTTTTCTGGGGTGCTTTTGAACAAGCAGGAGCTTCTTTAACCCTTTTTGCTGACAGACAAACCAACCGAAATTTGTTAGGATGGGAAATGCCAGCATCTTATTTCCAATCTGTAAATCCTCTAGCTGTAATCTTATTAGCTCCAGTAATGTCAATCGTATGGGGATTTTTATACAAGCGTAATGCAGAGCCTTCTTCTCCTAAAAAAATGGCATTAGGTTTAACATTGGTAGCTTTAGGTTATGGCGTAATTGCTATAGCTGTTAAAGGTCTTGGAATGGATGAAAAAGTTTCTATGTGGTGGCTAATTGGTTTATACATCATTCACTCAATTGGCGAATTATGTCTTTCTCCAATTGGTTTATCTATGGTATCTAAATTAGCTCCTTTAAGATTATCTTCTTTATTAATGGGAACCTGGTTTTTAGCAAATGCTGCCGCAAATAAGTTTGCTGGTACTTTATCTTCACTAATACCACCAATACAAGAAGCAGGATCAACAGAGCCATTAGTCTATCCTTCATTCTTAGGGTTTCAAATCACTAATTTATATGAATTCTTTATGCTATTCATCATTATGACAGGTATAGCAGCAGGTATTTTATTTATATTAAGTTCTTGGTTGCAAAAGATGATGCAAGAGGATCATAAAGACGAGATTGACTTATCTGTAGAAAATAGATAATTTATTAAAATATTTTATATCTTTCAAGCCTGTAACAAAATTGTTGCGGGCTTTTTAAATACTAATTCACATGAAAAATAAACACCCTAAAGGATTATTATTTTTGTTTTTTACTGAAATGTGGGAACGTTTTGGTTATTATCTGATTATTGGCATCTTTGTCTTATACATGATTGATCCTACTACTACAGGAGGATTGGCTTTTAGTGATAAACATGCAGATGATATATTTGGCAGTTTTATAGCATTAACCTATTTAACTCCTTTTTTGGGAGGGTACATGGCTGATCGTTATTTAGGTTATTTTAAATCTGTATACTTAGGTGGCACCCTAATGGGACTAGGATACATAGGATTGGGGTTTCAAGACCTAACTACGTTTTATATTTCAATGGCATTAATTGTTATTGGAAACGGATTCTTTAAACCAAGTATTTCTACTTTGGTTGGAAACTTATATACTGATGAAAAATATATTGCAAATAAAGATGCTGGATATAATATTTTTTACATGGGAATAAATATAGGTGCCTTCTTATGCAACATCATAGCTGCTTTTATGCGTAATCAGTACGGATGGAGTGCTGCATTTATTACTGCTGGTATTGGAATGTTTTTAGGTTTAATTATTTTCACATTAGGGAGAAAACACCTAGAGCATGCAAACATTACGAAACCTGTTCAAGAAGGTGATATATCACTAGCTAGTATTTTAGGAAAAGTATTCTTACCAGCTATTATATGTGGGGCTATCGGTTGGATAATTCCTGGTAATATTTTTAAATCAGATTCTACAGATGCTTTTATTTTTGCTTGTATACCTGTTATTATCTTTTATGTTAGTTTGTATCTAAAAGCTAACTCTGAAGACAAACGCCCTTTAGGTGCCCTACTTGCCATTTTTGCCGTAGGTATGTTATTTTGGGCTGTCTTTAAACAAAATGGAACAGCCTTAACACGTTGGGCAAATTATTATACTGATAGACAAGTTACAGGTTCTACTGAAAAAGTCTTATCTTCTATTTATCTAGTAGATCAAAAAGATTTTGCGACAAAAGAAGTTCAAAAATACGATCACCAATTCCAAGCACAAAAAGATGAAAATGGCGATCCAATTAAAACACAAGGAAAGGATGTTTATTTTCAAAATGAAGCTCCAGAAAAACTAGCTGAATTAGAAAAAAATCCTAATCAAAAAATCTCCCTTATCAACACTGAATTATTTCAATCCGTAAATCCTGGATGGATTATCTTACTTACTCCAGTAGTAGTTGGTTTTTTTGTTATGCTACGTCGTAAAAACAGAGAACCAAGTACTCCTTCTAAAATTGTACTAGGACTGTTTATCTCATCCCTTTCCTGCTTGGTTATGGTAGCTGCTGTATATGCTGGAAGTAATGGTTCTATAAAAGTATCTCCTTTATGGCTAGTAGGTACTTATGGTGTTATTACCATCGGTGAACTTTGCCTATCCCCTATGGGATTATCTATTGTATCTAAATTAGCCCCACCAAGACTTACAGCCTTAATGATGGGAGGATTCTTCTTATCTATTTCTATTGGCAACAAACTTTCAGGTGTGTTAGCTAGTATGTGGTATGATTATGAAAACAAAGCTAATTTCTTTATTGTAAATATATTATTATTATTATTTGCAACTATATTAGGGCTATCCATCCTAAAAAAATTAAATGCTGTTATGAAAGAAAAAGGAATGAACTAATTTCAATCTTAAACTATGTCAACAACAATAGAAGAAATTCAAAATTTTGAAGGAAAATACCCTAAACAATTGTGGTATTTGTTCACAGTAGAAATGTGGGAACGCTTTTGTTTTTACGGTATGCGAGGTGTGCTTACTTTTTTTATGGTAGACCAACTATTACTTAAAGATCATGCTGCAAACCTACAATATGGTGCTATTCAAGCCTTTGTTTATGCCTTTACCTTTATTGGAGGTATTTTTGCTGACAAAGTTTTAGGTTTTAAAAAATCTCTTTTCTTTGGAGGTATTGTAATGATTTTAGGAAACCTTCTCATTGCCTTTTCTCCACAGCAAATGTTCTATTATGGCATTGCCTTTTCTATTATAGGAACTGGTTTTTTTAAACCTAACATATCCTCTATGGTTGGGGAACTATATGATGAAAAAGATCCTCGGAGAGATGCAGGATACGGTATGTTTTATGCAGGAATTAACATTGGGGGGCTTCTAGGAGGTGCTTTATGTATCTATTTAGGCAAGTACCATTCTTGGACTCTCTGTTTTTTAGCAGCAGCCGTTGTAATGATAGCTGGTTTGATTACCTTTTTATTTACAAAAAAACATTTAGGTCCTATTGGTGATTCTCCACTAATAGGATTGCCTGACAACAAAAGAAAAATACGAGAAATATCCGTATATTTAGGATCACTACTTAGTATTCCTTTTATCTACAGTATGGTTATTAATACAGACTATACGGATTATTTTATGTATACAATTGGAATTATTGCTATTGGCTATTTTGTATATGAATTAATAAAGCTAGGGGATTCCAGTTTACAAAAAAAATTAATAGCTGCTTTTTCATTTATTTTTTTCTATTTTCTTTTCAATGCAATCTATGAACAAAGCGGTGGATCATTATCCTTATTTGCTAAAGATAATTTAAACAACAACCTATTTGGTTTTACGATAGATCCTAACGTCGTAAATAACAGTTCAAACACTTTTTTTGTTATCCTTTTGAGTCCTCTTATAGGACTCCTATGGTTAGGATTATCTAAAAGAAAATTAGAACCCAATACACTGATCAAATTTGGTATTGGTTTTTTATTCCTTTCGGCTTCTTTTTATCTTTTTTATTCAACGAAGTTTTTTGCGGACTCTAATGGAGTTGCTTCATTAAATGTGTTTACTTTTGCCTATTTTATTACAACCATAGGCGAACTGTGTTTAGGCCCAATAGGTATGTCTATTATCACCAAATTATCTCCTAAAAGGTTGTTTGGCATGATGATGGGATTATGGTTTTTAGCCAGTGCTTTTGGACAATTAGCGGCTGGAAAGCTAGGTGCTGAAATTTCGCAATCAAATACAGGAACCACATTAGCCTCAAAGCTACAATCTTACACAGATGGGTATTATACATTGGCCTTATATGCTCTAATAGCAGGGGTGGTTTTGATAGTTATTTCACCATTAATAAAAAAACTAATGCAAGACGTGAAATAATTTCATAAATTCGGCATTATTTTTGCTGTTAAGAACGTAAAAAACAAACATGAAGAGAACTTTACTCATATTATTATTCACCATTAGCAGTTTTAGCTTATATGCCCAAGATATCAATTGGTTATCTCTTGATGATGCCTTAGCAAAACAAAAAAGAGTTGCTAAACCTATTTTCTTGAATGTTTATACTGATTGGCACACTCCTTGTAAAATGATGGATAAGGGTACTTTTCAAGATGCTGATGTAGCAGAATACATCAATCGAAATTACTATGCCGTCAAATTTAATGCCGAAGGAAATTCAAGAATAAACTATATGGGAAATTCTTTTGACAACCCAAATTATGATCCTGAACGAAAAGGACGCAATAGCACACATGAATTAACTAAATATCTTAAAGTTCCTAGTTATCCTACTCTTTATATATTAGATACTCGAGGCAATATAAAAGAAGTAATCGAAGGGGCTAAGGACCCTACCGAATTATTACGAATTTTAAAAAATTAACCCTATGAAAATTACAAAAATAATATTCGCTACACTTTTATCATTCTTTATTATGAGTTTTGTCCTAAAACCAACAGAAGATAAAAATTTAGAATGGCATACCGATGTAAAAAAAGCAGTCGCCTTATCCAAAAAACAAAACAAACCATTATTCTTCTTTTTTACAGGTAGCGATTGGTGTGGATGGTGTATTCGTTTGCAAAAAGAAGTTTTTAAAACCCCTGAATTTGAAAAATGGGCAAAAGAAAATGTAGTTTTAGTAGAATTAGATTTTCCAAGAAGAACAGAGCAACCAACTGAATTAAAAACTCAAAACGCACAATTACAACAATTATTTCAAGTTCAAGGTTACCCAACAGTATGGTTTGTACAAGCACAAGAAAAAGAAGGAAAAATAAATTTCCAACAATTAGGCAGTTCCGGCTATGTGGCTGGTGGTCCAACCGTATGGATAGAGGGTGCTAATAAAATTATTAACAGTTACACATCTAACAAAAAACAAAAAAAATAAATTCTTACTCAATTATACAAGATCCCTTTTCAAATGTATTATGAAAAGGGATTTTTCTTTTTAAACAAGTTTTTTGAAAGCATTTTACATAACTCTTAAAATTAGACCCATCAGCTATAATCTTTTGAGGATGGTACATAGCTATCACGCGCTCTAAATTTATTCTAGGTGAATTTGATACTATCAAAAAATCCACCTTTACTTTATTTCGTATACAATCATCCGAATCAATAAGTAATACTTTTTTACCTGAAATCCAAAAAACACATTGCTTTTTATTTTTTTTTACTAACTTTTCATTAACCGTTTCCACCTGATAATCATTCAAAACACGTTCTAAATAACTTCCTTTTCTTATTGCACTATCACTATAGACAACAGTTGTACCGTTTTTACTAACACCTATCAACTTTTGTTTAGGCAAATGAAAAACAATAAGTTTCTCCTGATAGCTTGCTCCTATTTTTTTTAATAATAAAACAGATTGAAACAACAATAAAAACCCTAAAAAGAACACTATTTTTGTAAAACTAGGTTTTTGCACCCAAATAAAAAATGTTATAATAATTAGATAACTCACAAGCATTAAATCAAAAGAAAAAGGGATTCCTTTCCATATACACTCTTCAAAAGAGGCAATACTTTCTATTATAGTATTCATTACTTGAATCATTTTCACTAAAACCCAGATAAGGCCTTCGAAGGTTCCATCTATATAAGCTAACAAAACAACCAATACTCCTAAAGGCATGATGATATATTCTAATAGAGGTATTACTAAAAGATTGGCAACAAAAAACAAACCTGGGATTTGATGAAAGTAATACAAACTTAATGGCAGAGTTCCTATTTGGGCTACGAGAGAAACAACAAATAATTTCCAAAAAAAGTTCAAAACTTGATTACTTGGATTCCATAATTTAATTACAATAGGTTGCATACTTACAATAGAAAGAACAGCCAAATAACTAAGTTGAAATCCAATATCAAAAAGAAAAGCAGGCTGAACAATTAGAATAATCAATACAGAGGCAGCAAGTGTATTATATATATTAACTTGCTTTTTACTGCTTGCTCCAATTCCAATTATACTAAACATAACTGTAGATCGTACAACAGATGCTGCTAGACCTGCTACAAAGGCAAATCCCCATAATCCTAATAAAAGAAAAAACAGCTTAAGCAAGCTGTATCTTTTATCCTTCAAAAAAACAGTCAAAATAAAATCTAATAAAAGATAAAGAATACCTACATGCAAACCGGATATTGAAAGTATATGTATAACCCCAGCATACTGATAATTTTTTATTAAATGTTCATCTATTCCTTGTTGTTGACCAATAACTAAAGCGGTTAAAACAGCCAATTCTCTTTCGGGGAAACCATTGTTTTGCAATGTATTTATAATCCGATCTCTAAATCTAGCAGTATAATAACGAATAGATTTGGCTGAGGTCTTTAATACTTTAAAATCTTCCTGTTCAGCATATAACTGACCGTATATATTTTTCTTTTTAAGATAAGACGCATAATCAAATTGTCCTGGATTGAGTGTTGATTGAATCGGATGTATCATACCTCTTATTAACAATACAGCACCTACAATTAATCTAGGGTTCTTTTTCCCTTCCTTATTCACATTCAAAATTATCTTACCTGAACATGGTTTTTGATTCACAGATTGAATAGAAATCACATATCGCTGCTTAGTGGAAGTACTTTTTAAACGTTCATAAACCACTGCTTTTATACCAATCTTTTTATCATACCCATTAAGATGAGTAAAATGACTCAATCTAAAAGAATCTTGATGAAGCATAGAAATTAAAACGCCACTTACCGTAAAAACCAATGAAATAAGAATTGAAATACCTAATTGATCTTTTCTTTTTTTATAAAAACCAACCGAAAGGAGTAAACTCCCTAAAACTAAAAAGATCCAAACAGAAATTAATACAAGAAAATGAAATATAAAAAAATGAAACAGTACAATCCCGATAATAAACCAAAAAACCGACTTTATTAATGGAAATTGATACAGTTTCATTTCAAATAATAATTAAATTAATTTTCTTTATCTGTAAAATAACATCTATTCTTTTAGAATTTTAATGTTTTTATTTATCCAAAGCACCATAAAGAAACTGTTTTTTTTTAGAAACACTTTCTACTATCAATTGGGCTGTGTTCATACTAGCACCACTTCCCCCTAAAATTGTTTCTAATACCTCATAAGAGGCTAACATTTTCTGTCGTCCATTTCCTTCTAAAATTTGTTTTAATTCTTGTTTGATTCTATCCGAATTGCATTCATCTTGTATTAATTCTGTCACCACAGGTGCATCCATAATCAAGTTCACTAAAGATATATATTTCAGAGTAATAATCCGCTTAGCTATTTGATAAGAAATAACACTTCCCTTATACAAAACGACTTCTGGCACTTTAAACAAAGCCGTTTCTAAAGTAGCCGTTCCTGAAGTTACTAAAGCAGCAGCTGAAATACTTAATAAATCATACGTTCTGTTAGGGATAAATTGAATAGATTGTTTATCTATGAATTTTTCATAAAAAACAAATTCTTGACTTGGAGCTCCTGCAATTACAAATTGGTACTCTGGGAAATGGCTAACCACTCCTAACATTTCAGAAAGCATCTTAGTAATTTCTTGTTTTCGGCTTCCTGGCAGCAATGCAATAATTGGCTTTGAGGATAAATTAAATTCTTTCCTAAACGAAAATTCATCCGTTTTCGCCCTGTTTTTAATAGCATCCAAAAGAGGATGCCCTACAAAGTGAACTTCATAGTTGTGCTTTTTTTCATAAAAGTCTTTTTCAAAAGGCAATATTACATACATTTGGTCTATATCCCTCTTTATGGCATGAATTCTACTTTCTTTCCAAGCCCAAATTTGAGGTGAAATATAATAGTGCGTGGCTATTCCTAACGCTTTTGCCCATTTGGCAATTCGCATATTAAATCCAGGATAATCTATAAAAATAATAGCATCTGGTTTAAAATTAGAAATATCTGTTTTACAAAATTTAAGATTTTTTAGTATTGTATTTAAATTCATTATTACTTCTATGAATCCCATAAAAGCCAAATCACGATAATGCTTTACTAATACACCTCCAACTTGTTGCATTAGATCACCTCCCCAAAAACGAATATCTGCACTAGAATCCTCTTTATAAAGTGCTTTCATTAAATTGGCTCCATGTAGGTCTCCAGAGGCCTCGCCTGCTATAATATAATATTTCATCTATACAAAAAGTGTAAAAATTGCTAGAAGGATAGTAGCCAAAACCACTCCTCTAGCCATTAATTCTTTATTTAACTTTAACAATCCAAAAAAGGCAACCATATTAAGTATTGCTCCAAGAGTAATTATTTTACCTAAGAAACCCAACGATTTCATTTGAGTAATTCCAGCACCAAAACTATAATTTGTAAAAAGTTCAAAGAACAAAAAAACACCTATAAAAGTAGATAAAAAGCCTATCAAAGTTCCTTTTAACAATTCTATTTTATTCATCCCATTTCCAATTATTAAGTTCTTGAATAGCATGATAAGCTGTTAAATCAAACTGAATAGGCACAATAGAAACATATCCATTAGCCAATGCCCATTCATCTGTATCCTGACCTACATCTTCACAAACAAATTCACCCGCTAACCAGTAATAGTCTTTTCCAAAAGGCGATTGTCTTTTATCAAATTTTTCAACCCATTTAGCCTTTGCTTGGCGTCCGATTTTGATTCCTTTTATATCAGGAGCGGGTAATTTGGGAAAATTGACATTTAAAACAACTCCTTTAGGCAATCCATTCTGTAAAACCTGCTGGATAATTTTTACAACATAAGGTTTAACAGCACTAAAATCAGCATTCCACGAAAAATCACATAAAGAAAAACCTATAGAAGGAATTCCTTCTATTCCTGCTTCTATAACCGCGCTCATCGTTCCTGAATAAATTACATTAATAGCAGAGTTAGATCCATGATTAATCCCTGACACACATAAATCAATAGACTCATTGATTATTTCATTTTTTGCCAGCTTGACACAATCAGAGGGTGTTCCTGAAGTTGTATATTCTAGCACTTCTGCTCCATCAGCAGATATTTTATTTAAGTACAAAGTACTATTTACGGTAATTGCATGGCCCATCCCGCTTTGAGGACTGTCAGGAGCTACTACAACTACATTTCCTATTTCTTTAACTATTTCTACTAATTTTTGTATGCCAGGAGCGGTGATCCCATCATCATTAGTTACTAATATAAGTGGTTTTTTCATTTATTTAAAACATAAAAAAGTCTTGCTAAAGTAAGGAATTTAAATTGTTCTAACTAATTTTGTAGCTTTAACAAAAAATTATACCATCAATTTTATATTCGCATAATTTTTTATGTATTTTAGTATTAGATATGGATACAATCTGGACATTTATGAAAAAGAATTACAAATTATTACTGCTCATAGTAGCGGTATCAGCTGTATTATGGAGTTTTAAACCAAAATTTAAAACTGAGGACCCAGAAAAAGATCGAGTTCTACTAGACGCTATTGTAAGCGTATTAGAAGTTTATCATTACTCCCCCGCTACTATCAATGACAATTTCTCAAAAAATGTATTCGAAAATTTTATTGATGCTTTAGATCCTTCTAAACGTTTTTTTATAGAATCAGACATTCGTGAATTTAAAAATTTTGAGTATCAAATTGATGACATGATACAAGCTCGAAATCTGAGTTTCTTTAATCTTGTCTATGAAAGGCTTCAAAAGAGAATGAACGAAGCCAAAGTAATTTACAGAGCTTTGAACAATAAACCTTTCAACTTTAATACAGATGAATCTATAGACATTGATTCTGAGAAGATTGAATTTTCAAAAAATTATAATGAATTAAAAAACAGATGGCGATTACAAATTAAGCTTTCTACACTAGCTTCTATTGTAGACAAGCAAAAGTTAGAAGATGAAAAAAAAGCAAAAGACCCTAACTATACTGCCAAATCATTTGAACAATTAGAAAAAGAATCAAGAGAATCAGCCATAAAAAATTTAGATGATTATTTTGATTTTGTGAGTGATTTAGATCGCGAAGATTGGTTTGAGGTATACTTAAATTCAATTGTAACGCAGTTTGACCCACATACTTTTTACTTTGCTCCAGAAGAAAAAGAAAAATTCGACATAAGTATGAGTGGCAAACTAGAAGGTATTGGTGCTCGTTTACAGAAAAAAAATGATAATACTGAAATTTCCGAATTAATATCTGGAGGCCCTGCATGGAAAAGTAAAGAATTAGAACCAGGTGATGTAGTTTTAAAAGTTGCACAAGGCAATGGCGAACCTGTAGACGTAGTTGGAATGCGTCTTGATGACGTGGTAAAAAAAATAAAAGGGCCAAAAGGAACAGAAGTTCGTCTAACTATCAAAAAGACAGATGGCACAATCAAAGTAATACGTATAATACGGGACGTTGTTGAAATAGAAGAAACGTATGCTAAATCAAGCATCATTGAAAAAAACGGAAGAAAATTTGGACTGATTCATTTACCTAAATTCTATATAGATTTTGAAAACGATGATAATCGTGATGCGGCTAAAGATGTAGAAGCAGAAGTTCTAAAATTAAAAAAAGCAGGTGTCGAAGGTATTGTTATGGATTTACGAGATAATGGAGGAGGTTCTCTAAAAACAGTTGTAGATATAACAGGATTATTTATTGATCAAGGTCCTGTAGTTCAAGTTAAATCATCTGGACATAAAAAAGATGTTTTATCAGATCATAACAACAAAGTTCAATGGAATGGTCCTTTAGTAGTGCTTCAAAATAACTTTTCTGCTTCCGCATCAGAAATATTTGCGGCAGCAATACAAGACTATAAAAGAGGTATAATTTTAGGCAGCAAACAATCTTTTGGCAAAGGAACTGTTCAAAATGTTTTTGATTTAAATCAATTGAAAACAAAATTTAATCTTAATTTTAATATGGGAGCTTTAAAAACTACCACCCAAAAATTCTATAGAGTAAATGGTGGCTCTACTCAACTAGAAGGTGTTACAAGCGATGTGGTTTTCCCTGATCGTTATACTTATATCAAAATAGGCGAAAGAGATGAGAAAAAAGCTTTACAATGGGACAAAATAGACCCTGCTAATTATCAATTAACAAACAGCATAAGCAATTTTACTACCGTAATAGCAAATAGCCAAAAAAGAGTTATCGAAAATCCTCAATTTAAGCTAATAGACCAAAATGCTAAATGGATTAATGAACGAAAAGATGAAAGTATGGTTAGCCTAAAGATGGATAAATTTATTGCAGAACAGAAAAACATAGAAGAAGCAACCAAAAAATTCAAAGAAATCACAAAATACAAAAACAGTTTAGCCGTAAACCACCTAGGTGAGGAAAATGAATTAATGAAAAAAGACACTAATTTTGCTCAAAAACGCAAAGATTGGTTTGAAGCTATTACAAAAGATGCCTATATAGATGAAGCAGTTAATGTTTTAAGTGAAATTAAAAGTCCCTCATTAACTAAAACATCCTCTGCAAAAAAAACAAAATTAGTTGTAAAATCATAAAATAAGATGTAACAACACGAAGAGGCTCCTTTTAAGGGAGCACCGAAAAAGTATTCTTAAATTATTAAAGGAGTAGAGAATTGATTTTCTCTACTCTTTTTTTGTATTTCCGATCCTATCAAAAAAACCCAAACACCGTTCAAAAACAAATACACAGTCTTTTAATAGCACATCTATAAAAACAACAATCTTTCTATTCGTATTCTTTTTAGTACAATACATAAAACTATCTATTTACATTACCTTACGGTTACCCTGAGGATTAAACACTTTTCCTCAATTCAAAACTACAATTGATCCAATAATACTTTAATATTTCGTAAAAGGAGGTTTAAAATTATAAATCACGCTAATTGTATTATTAGATACAGGGTTTTTGTAGAGAATAGCATAAAAACCCTCCAGTCAACAATAAAATTCAGTTTTTAAATTGTTAAATTTTACAAGAATTTAAGCTTATTAAGCAATACAAAAATAAAGATGTTAAAAAAAACAATAAATCAAAAAAAATAAACACTTTTGGTTATAAATAAACAAAAATTCGTGTTTTTTGTTTATTTAACATTTTATTAAAACAACAACACTGTATATTTGTAAAACAGATAACAAGGAAGTTATTTAAAACTTAAAAACGGGAGGAACTAGGAAATGTAGTAAAATCATGATGATGACCTCTAAAATTATCTTTTAAAATTTATAAAAAATAAAGCAATAGGTTATTTCTTTTTTTATAAATATATTTTTTAGAGATACCCTTTATAGAAATAAGCTTCCTTAAAAATTACTTATTATTAATTTAATTTCAAAAAAATGAAAAAAATTTTTTTAACTTTAGTAGTAGTTTCTTCATTATTTTCATGTTCAAAAGATGAAGTAAACGAACCGAAATCAGTTCAATCGGTAAAAGTAAATTCACAAAGAGTGAATGATCCTCTATTTGGCAAGGTCTTTTATAATCAAGAAGGAGATCTAAAATTAAGAATACAGATACTTCCTGGAAACCCTCAAAAAATAAGCATAGCTTCTGCCGAAGATAGTAAAGATTATTTCATTCTTAAAAATGCTGAAGCAATGTTTGTACCAATTAATCCAAAATTTGATGTCTATTATTTATCTAAAGCTGAAAAATTTATGAATACTGCTGAAAAAACTCCGTTTATTAAAAAATTCAACGATATATTGATACCAGCAACTAATCAAAGTGGTTATGGAGCTGCTAGATTAGATATAGCAAAAGATTTATCTTCTGTTGTATTGAAAGGTGAAGAAGATTCAATTATTACATTCACAAAATTATAATTAATTATTTTTAACAATTAATATATCTTATTCTATTTTAAGGTAAAAAACAATAAGTTATAATTCAATTTAAGCACCTCTAAGAACTTTTCTTCTTAAAAAATAAAAAGTTCTTAGAGGTTTTTCACATATTCTTTAAGTTATCTATTAGAATATTTAAATTTTAAAAATACTATAAAAAGCTTTTAGCCTATTATTGATTTAATTAATTCTCAGCTATTTTAATCAATTCTTCCATTTTTTGCCTTAAGT
>NZ_PCMX01000047.1 GCF_002530675.1 Flavobacterium columnare NBRC 100251 = ATCC 23463 | reverse complement strand
ACTCTTTACTCTTCACTCTTCACTCTTTACTTCTTCACTCAACATTCGTTAATCTTAAATCATCAATCAGTAACCTACATTTCTCCACATCTTTCAACCCTGCATCGATTTCAAATTTACTATTGACGTCTATGGCGTAACATTTTTGACCGACGTCAGTTTTTAGGAAAGCTTTTAGGGTGTCTAATTCGTTGATGCCAATACCTCCACTTAAAAAATAAGGTTTATCGGAAGGATAATTTTTTAAAATATCCCAATCAAAAGTAAATCCATTGCCTCCGTGTTGTTGTCCTTTGGTGTCAAACAAATAATAGTCGCAAACATTTTCATAGGCTAACAAACTTTGAAAATCAAAATGAGCATCCATCGAAAATACTTTGATAACTTCAATTGAAGTGTCTTTTAAGTCTTGGCACATCGTTGCAGACTCTTTTCCGTGTAATTGCACTGCATTCAATTGATACTGTTGTATTTTTTGTTGAATGGTTTCCAAATCAGCATTGACAAACACGCCCACTTTTTTGATGGTATTGGGAATCTCAGGGATATTTCCTGTGCAATGCCTTGGAGACATTTCATAAAAAATAAAACCTAAATAATCGGGTTTTAGTTTCGAAACTGCCTGTATGTTGACAGGGTATTTCATTCCGCATATTTTGATTTTCATAGTGTTTTGTTTTTACCATATAAGGCATATAAGTCCATTTAAGTTTTAGCTTCTATGCTCTTAATATGACTTATATGGTTATTTTTTTAATAAACTCCTTTAATGCCACTTCTGGATTATCGGTTTTCATAAAGTTTTCGCCTATTAAAAAACCTTGGTAACCATATTGTTGGAGTTCAATCACAGCACTAGGTTCGCTAATTCCACTTTCGGAAACTTTAACAAAATCATTTGGGATTTTAGGAGCGAGTTCCTTACTGTAATTCAGACTTACTTCAAAGGTTTTTAGATTACGATTGTTTACGCCAATCATATCCAAACTGGGCATAATCGATTTTTCCAATTCTTCTTCGTTGTGGACTTCCAATAAAACTTCTAAAGCCAATGATTGCGCAAATTCCGATAATTGTTTGATTTCTTCACGGGTTAAAACCGCTGCAATCAATAAAATGGTATCCGCACCATAAGCTTTCGCTTCAAGAATTTGGTATTCATCCACTATAAATTCTTTTCGCAATAAAGGCACCGAAGTCGATGCTTTAGCGAGAAGTAAATCATCTAACGAACCTCCGAAGTATTTTCCATCAGTCAGCACAGAAATCCCCGAAGCACCTCCATTTTGATACCCCATTACCACTGAGTTCACACTATGATTTTGATTGATAACCGCTTTAGATGGGGACCTACGTTTGTGTTCGGCGATAATACCCACAAAGTTGTTTCGTAAATTCTTGCTCATCGAAGTAGTTTTACCCCCAAATAACACCGATTGCTCCAATTGGCTTACTGGTATAATCGATTTTTTAAGACCAACTTCTATTTTTTTATCTGCTATTATTTTATCTAGAATATTCATTGTTTTTAAGTGATAAGTAAATAGTAATTAGTGATAAGTGAATAGTGTTTTGTGATTAGTTCATTTTCAGGAAATCTCTGACTAATCACTTTTTACTTTTCACTAATTACTTAATTTTTGTAATTTCTCCAACTTCTCCAAAGCCCTTCCACTCATTAAACTCTCTTTTGCTAGTTCAAATCCGTCGAGTACCGAGCAATTTTGAGCGGTGGCAATAGCCAATCCAGCATTAGCACAGACCACATTGTTTTGAGCCGTAGTACCGTTACCTTGAAGAATGTTCATAAAAATATCCGCCGATTCTTGTACAGTAGTTCCGCCAGCAATATCGATAGCGTTTAATTTGGTTATATTAAAATCTTCAGGTTTTAAGATTCTTTCGGTATTACGAGAAATAACTTTGGTAGCATTCGTTAACGATACTTCATCATAACCATCTAAATCGTGTAAAATGGTAAAATTAGTTTCGGTATTTTGGTACAAATAAGCATACATACGAGCTAATTCTAAATTGAAAACGCCCACCATTTGATGTTTAGGGAAACTCGGATTTACCATAGGACCTAACATATTAAAGAAGGTTTTTACACCCAATTCCTTTCGGATAGGCGCTACTTCTTTCATAGCAGGGTGGAAAAGCGGCGCGTGAAGGATACAAATATTCGCTTCTTCCAAACATTTTTCTAAAAAGCCTTTGTCATTACTGAATGTAACCCCAAGGTTTTCCATTACATTACTCGATCCAGAAATCGAGGAAAGTCCGTAATTCCCGTGTTTAGTTACTTTGGTACCTGCCCCAGCCGTGATAAAAGAGGCTAAAGTCGAAATATTAAACGTATCTTTTCCATCGCCGCCCGTTCCACAAAGGTCAATGGTGTCATAAGCCGAAAAATCGGTTGCGATACATAAATCTAATAGCGCTTGACGGAAACCTGCTAATTCAGCAATGGTAATAGGGCGCATCATAAACACGGTTAAAAACGATGCAATCTGACTCGGATTGTACTGTCCGTGTGAAATGTTGACTAATATTTGGTACGCCTCGTCTTGCGAAAGTGTTTCGTGTTGGAATAATTTATTAAGTGTTGATTTCATTAGGTGTGAATTAAAAATGATGAATTAAAAATTAAAAGTTCATTTGTTAGATTCTATGAAATGAAGTAACACAATGTTGCACAATGTTTTTTCACAACGTTTCACAATGAAAAAAACTTCTTTGACTTTGTGTCCGAACTTTGTGCGACTTTGTGTAACTACCCACGCCAACTTACCCAATTCTCTAAAATCTTTTTACCCAATGGTGTTAATACACTTTCAGGATGGTATTGCACCCCACGAACATCGTAGGACTTATGTTTTAAGGACATAATTTGTCCGTTATCATCTACCGAAGTCACTTCCAAAACCGCTGGGAAGTTTTCATTAGCCACCACCCACGAATGGTAACGGCCTACTTCAAACTCCGCTGGTAAATCTCTGAAAAGGACTTCATCAGGATTCGTTAATTTGACCTTTGTTGCTACCCCGTGATACACCTTTTCTAGGTTGGTTAACTGTCCACCAAAAACTTCACCTATGGCTTGTTGTCCTAGGCAAACCCCCAAGATACTTTTGGTAGGCGCATATTTTTCGATTACTTGTTTTAATAAACCCGCCTCATCAGGAATCCCAGGACCTGGAGAAAGTAGAATTTTATCAAACTTTTCAAGTTCGGCTAATTCAAATTCATCGTTGCGATACACCGTAATCTCACAAGCTAAATCTTCTAAGTAATGTACCAAGTTGTAGGTAAAACTATCGTAATTGTCTATGACTGCTATGAGCCCCTTTGCCCCCGAAGAGGGAACTGTTGTATGTGTTGTATTCATCTTTATATTTTTTTTAGTTGCTCTTAAGCCCTCCTTTGGAGGGTTTGGGAGGCTTTAAATTGTTTCTGCTAACTCTAAGGCTTTATTCAACGCTCCTAATTTGTTAAACACTTCGTTGTTTTCATTTTCTTCCACCGAATCGTTTACAATACCCGCACCAGCTTGATAATGCAATTCGTGATTTTTGCTAATAAAAGTACGAATCATTATGGCGTGGTTAAAATTTCCTTCAAAATCCATTACTCCAATGGCACCCCCGTAAAACGAACGGTTGGTATTTTCAATTTCTTCGATTAAATGTAAGGCTTTGTGTTTAGGCGCTCCTGAAAGCGTCCCCGCTGGAAAGGTGTCTGCCACCACCTGCATCGTCGTTGCCGACTCGTGTAATTCGCTGGTTACTTTAGAAACCAAATGAATGACGTGTGAAAAGAATTGGACTTCTCTGTATTTTTCTACTTGCACCTGATGTCCGTTACGACTCAAATCGTTACGGGCTAAATCGACTAGCATCACGTGTTCGCTATTTTCTTTAGGGTCTTCTGAAAGTTCTTTGGCTAAAAGCGCATCCTTTTCATCATCACCCGTACGTTTGAAAGTCCCTGCAATAGGATGGATTTCGGCTTTGCGGTTTTGAATGATAATTTGTGCTTCAGGAGACGAACCCATAATTTTGAAATTACCATAATCAAAATAAAATAGGTAAGGAGAAGGGTTGATGCTTCGTAAAGCACGATACACATTAAATTCGTCGCCTTTGAATTTTTGCGAAAAGCGACGCGACAACACCAACTGGAACACATCGCCACGGGCACAATGTTTCTTACCTAAGCTGACATTTTGTTTAAAAGCCTCATCGGTCAGGTTAGAAGTACTTTGCCCTTCACGCTCAAAAGTATATGAAGCAAAAGTTTTCGATTGTATGTATTGCTCGATTTCGGCTAAATTATCCTGTCCGTTTGTACTATGGCAAAACAAATACGCTTCGTTTTTAAAGTGATTGATAGCAATGATATTTTGATAAACGCTATAATGCATATCGGGAATGGCTAAATCCCCTTGTTTTTTTTGGATATCCACTTTTTCGAAATAGCGCACGGCATCAAACGTAGTGAATCCAAAAAGTCCATTAGTTATAAATTTGAAATTGGATTTTTCCACTTTAAAACGAGTTGTAAAACTTTCTATGGCATCCAAGACTTCTTTTTTATGGGTAATACTTTTGGTAGTCGAAGAACCGTCAGGAAAAGAAGTGGTTATAGTCTCGTTTTGAATCGTAATCGAAGCTATGGGATTGCAACAGATGTACGAAAAACTTTTATCATTAGTATGATAATCGTTACTTTCTAGCAAAATGCTGTGTGGGAATTTGTCCCTTAGTTTCAAGTAAATGCTTACCGGCGTGATGGTGTCGGCAAGGATTTGTTTGTAGGTGGTATGTAATTGTATTGTGTTCATTTTGTGTGTTTTCTAAATTTTTAACAATAAAAAAAGGCTTGTCGTGATTGACAAGCCTTTTTGAGTATATTATGGTTTTAAACTACTACATAGCTGGTACTGCTCACGACGACTGACGTAAGTTGTTCCACCACCAAGTATTGTTTAAACTATTTTGCATTTTTATTCTAAATATTTGTATAGTGCAAATGTATAGAATTATTTTTTTAAAATCCAAAACAAATTTTAAAAAAGCGTGTCGTATTTTTTTGTTTCCTTGTAGGATAGTGTTCGATATATGATTTTTTATAGCAATGGAATCTGTTTTTAAATAAACCTGTGGCTACGGATTTTTAAGAGAAGTATATGTCGTAGCAGGTGAAAAATGGAGGAAGAAGATTAGGGAGGGGTTTGGGGAGTAGTTTTATTTAGAAGACCTAACAGGTTTTTGAAACCTGTTGGGTTTAATTAGGAATAAATTGGAATTGTTTTTGGTTTGATGCAATATTGGTGCTAGTGTTGAATGAAATCTAACTCGTTGTTTTTAGTATTTTTATTCTTTACTTTCAACAATTATAGTTCTTGCTATTTCAAATATCAATTCTATTTCAATTCGTAAAATGTCAAGATTTGCAGGTGTAGGTGTAAATGGAATAGCTTTGGTGTCGTCAAAATCTGGATTTGAGTGAACTATGGAACACCTAATGGCGTAAATTCTCTTGGTTAAGCTTTGGAAAAAGTTTGAATCATTTCCGAAATCAATTTTACTTAATTTAAGTGGTTTTGAACAATTCAGTTCTATATCCTTTTCAAAATGCTCCTTTAATCGAATTGTTTCAAGATATGTTTTGAGTTCTTCACGATTAATAAACTGAGAAATAACTCTTTCAATTTTAATTTTGTCTGAAGTGTATCTGTCGTTTTCCTTTTTAAAAAAATTTACTGCTTGCCCAATATAATGACTTGTTTTTGTATGAAAATCAGGTTTAAGAATTATTTTTTTTATATAATCAGAAACCACAAGGTAAGCACTCTTGTCAGAGAAATATTCAATAATATGATAGTAGCAGATAAATTTAAATGGCAGATAGTCTACCTTTTCTCCGATATGAAAGTACTCAATGAGTTCAGGAATATACTTCTTGTAAATTAGATTTAATCTTTCATTAGGAAGTTCTGTATATCTATTGGTTCTTCTGAAAAGCCTTTTTGTCAAAGATTCTAAACTGATAGTTTCAAATCCATAACCATAAGTATATTCAATATCGAAAAGTATTGAGTTGAGAATATTTCTAATATCATTTTCAATTCCATCACTTGTAGGTTTTGTATAATTATTGATTTCTAAAATTAATGGTGTACGTCTACTATACATCCTTAAAGAACCACGAATTATTTGGGTGTATGAGCTTATTGGGTCTGTTTCTAATGCATATTTAAAACTTACTTCAAGTTCATTTTTAAAATAATTTAATGAAAGAGAGATAATGTCATTTCCGTCAGTCTCATCTTTGTCCATACTTCTGAACTCTCTATATGAAATACTTGTTAAAGCAACTTGTATTTTACCGTCTATCTGAATTGCAACAAAATCTTTAAATAGATATGGTTTTAAGTCAAAAAATGTTCTAACTCTGTCTAATTCGTCTTTTTCTCTTATTAAAAATTCTGCTATATTGTTACCATTGAAACCTTTAATCAGAAATATAGTTTTTATTTCTTCAGTTCCGTACTGCTTAATTTTCCTTTCTTCAACTTCTACCTTGAAGTCTTCTTTTAGTTTGACTATATCTTTTTCCATACTAGTATTACTCATAACTTCCAAATATACACATATAAATACTTTTCAAAAAAGAATAACTCAAAATACCTAGCTCATTTTTAAAAGTTTTCTCTTTTTGTAAAATTTGATTCAGTCTTTATAGTATTGAAGCAATAAAGCTTATTTTAGCCAATGTAAAAACTTGTTAGTCTTGTTAATCTATCAAAAAACACTCAAACTCCTCTTCATTTGCACCATCAACGAATGCGAAGTGCCACCGCACATACGATTTACCAAGACGATAATCGTTTAGCAATAAGGGAGAATAAAAAAGGTATCTATATGTAGGAGCATAGTTGAATGGTAGTGCTTTTTTGAGTGGGTATTTTTGAAAATTAAAGTCTTTTCAACTTTTAAATTTTCAATGGGGTAAGCTGTATATCCCAGCAATTGACCGTTAATAAATACGAAATGCAACCTTATCCTAAAGTTGCATTTCGAGTATAGACTAATTTGTAGTATTACTATTGAGTTTTAATTTTGAGTACTTGTGGTTAGATCAACTGATTTAGCTCTACCCACAATCAAATTGTTATATTGATCAATCAAGGCATTGAGCTGATTAATAGAGGTTGCGTAAGGTGAAATAGCAGGTGCCTCAATTAGCGTGTGAAATGCTGTAATACGATCTCTTAAGGCATAGTACACGGTGTTGGCTTCGTTGCGTTTGCTGATTAAATTTTCTGGTGTAGCATTGCCATATTCTTGAGTTCTATCAAGATATACGGTGTTAAACGCATTGTTTTGTTTTTTCATTTCGTCTTTCCATGCTGTCAAATTAAGGGTAGTAAGAGCAGCTATAAGTTCTGGTTTTGTTTCCCAATCGTTGATGATGTTAGTCAGGGTAGCTGTTTCGGCTTGGTAGTTTAATCGAGAGATCCCCGAACCGTAAAATCGTAGGTTAGTGGCTAATTTTTGTGCGGCTACTCGAAGGGTTTCCTCAAAATGGTATTCATACCCTTGAACCACATAGAATAAACCATTTATACAATCGTCCCTTCTTTTGTCAATGTTTAATAGGGTAGTGGTGTTTTCGTTCGCCAGCATTTTTTTGAACAGCGTATCCATTTCGCCAACTTTAGTTTGTAAATCCGCTAATTTTGCGGTTACATTTAGGGCGTTGGGATCGTTGCGTTCTACGATGGTAACAAAATCTTTCATGAACTGGAGGTACTCGGCATTGCGTAGTTTAACCAAGTCGATAGCGTTAATCATAGGTCTGTTTGTTTAAAATTTTAACTGCAATATAATTATTTTTCTCGAAAAGAGGTAGCAAGGGAGTAGGAGGTTTTCGGGGCTTCCCGAAAGTTTGTTGCGAGGGTGTTTGGGGTTTTCGGGCGTTCCCGAAAAGTGGTTACTAGGGTGCAGGAAGTTTTCGGGAAGCCCCGAAAGTTTGTTGCAGGGGTGTTTGGAACTTTCAGAAAATTTTATTTAAAAATGTTAACAAGTGGGTGGCTAGTTTATTAGTTGTTTGTTTTTGTAAATTTTGCTTGAGTTCTGGATGGTGTCTAATCAACATGCCGTTTGTCACTCCTACGTAAGGAGGCGTTTTATAATCAGCGTTATGTGATTTCTCCCTTTGGTCGAAATGAACAAGATTGTGAACTTTTGGGACAGTCTCAAGGTTAAAAAAATAGTATTATGAGGAAATTTTAAAGTTAAAATGGTATAACTACTTTGTTTTTAGCTATTGTGTCTCTCAGAGGTTGGGTGTCAAACTATACCATTGTTTGTCAGTTATATTTTCTAAAAGAGTTTTAAAGCCATTTAAATCATCGTTTATGAGTGGTATTTGATCGGTTCTAATTAGTGATGTTTTAGATTGCAGTATTTGATCAATCAGTTTAAATTCAGGATCAAGAGAAATAGAGTAAATGGCTAATTTTTTTCTAAAACGGTTGAATTTTTTATTGAAAGTGTATTTTTTTCGTTTGGATTAGTTTTGCTGTGTTAAGGATTAATTTCGTAGAAAAAGTTATCAAATTTTATGTTTTTTTGAATTTGTTAGATAAAGTATGGGATTTGATTGCTAAAGTGGTCTTCTTTAATTAATATATAATGATTTTGTTTAAGGTTAATTAGTAGTTCTTTCCATCCTTTTCCTTGAAGCCTTTTATTGGTAACTTAAAAAGGAATTGAAAAGGTTAGGAGGATATAATTGATGAATGACTAATTCTAAAATGGGAGAATAATGTATAGTTTTTTACGTTATTTTAACATAACAACCAAATCTTATTATTTATAACAATGATTATCTTTGTGGCGAAATAAATAAAGAATGGATACAACAAATACTTCAAATATACTTCCTACAGGAAAACCCAAATGGCTTAAGGTAAAACTTCCTATTGGTCAAAAATACACAGAATTGAGAGGATTGGTAGATAAGTATAAACTTAATACGATTTGTACTTCGGGAAGTTGCCCTAATATGGGAGAGTGTTGGGGTGAGGGTACAGCCACTTTTATGATTTTAGGAAATGTTTGTACACGGTCTTGTGGTTTTTGTGGGGTTAAAACGGGACGTCCGGAAGATATTGAATGGGATGAGCCGGAAAAAGTAGCGCGTTCTATTAAAATTATGAAGATCAAACATGCGGTTATTACAAGTGTTGATCGGGATGATATTAAAGATATGGGGTCTATTATTTGGGCGGAAACAATAAAAGCAATTCGCAGAATGAATCCACAGACGACTCTAGAAACTTTAATACCCGATTTTCAAGGTGTTGAACGCAATATAGATAGGATTGTAGAGGCTAACCCCGAAGTGGTTTCGCATAATATGGAAACGGTTCGTCGTTTAACAAGAGAAGTGCGTATACAGGCCAAATATGATAGAAGTTTAGCTGTTTTAAAATATTTAAAAGAACAAGGCATTCGTAGAACTAAATCAGGAATAATGCTTGGTTTAGGAGAAACAGAGGAAGAAGTTTATGAAACGATTCGAGATATTCGTACTCAGAATGTAGATATCATTACCATTGGACAATATTTACAACCTAGTAAAAAACATCTGCCTGTAAAACGGTATATTACACCAGAAGAATTTGCTAATTATGAAAAATACGCAAAAGAATTAGGGTTTCGTCATGTAGAAAGTGGCGCATTGGTACGTTCTAGTTATCACGCAGAAAAACATATACTTTAAATAACTATAGAATAAAATTTAGTTAATAAAAGAAACTGAATTTATTTTACCTTAATACCTTTAAATTTTGAATTTGAAACTTGAAACAAAAATAAGGATTGCCATTAATGGTTTTGGTCGTATTGGTAGAAATCTATTCAGATTATTGCTTAATCATCCTCAGATAGATGTTGTGGCTATTAATGATATTGCAGATAATAGAACTATGGCCCATCTGTTAAAATATGATAGTATACATGGTGTTTTACCTTTTGATGTTTCCTATAATGAAAAATCTATCATTGTAGAAGGAAGAGAATATATCTTTTTTCATGAAAAAGAAATAAAAAATTTAGTTTGGAAAGATTTAAATATAGATTTTGTTGTTGAAAGTACAGGAAAATTTAAAACATACGAGTCTATATATGCACATATTAAGGCAGGAGCTCAAAAAGTAATATTATCTGCGCCAGCTGAAGTAGATGCAATTAAGACGGTTGTTTTAGGAGTAAATGAGGATATTTTAGATGGAAGTGAAGTTATTATATCCAATGCAAGTTGTACGACTAATAACGCCGCTCCTATGATAAAAGTAATACAGGAATTGTGCGGTATTGAACAAGCCTATATTACCACTGTACATTCGTTTACTACGGATCAAAGTTTGCACGATCAGCCCCATAAAGATTTGCGTAGAGCGAGAGGAGCCTCGCAATCTATAGTACCCACTACTACTGGAGCAGCAAAAGCATTGACTAAAATATTTCCAGATTTAGAAGGAAAAATAGGAGGGTGTGGTATTAGAGTTCCAGTGCCAGATGGATCCCTTACAGATATTACTTTCAACGTTAAAAAAGAGGTTAGTATAGAAGAAATTAATACCACTTTTCTTAATGCTTCAAAAAATGAATTAAAAAATATTTTAGCTTACACAGAAGACCCAATTGTTTCGGTTGATATTTTAGGGAACCCTCATTCGTGTTTGTTTGATGCACAATTAACATCTGTTATCGATAAAATGGTAAAAGTAGTAGGATGGTATGACAACGAAATAGGATATTCGTCAAGAATTATTAATTTAATTGAATATATTGTAAAAAAATAATTACATTTAGGGAGTTTTTTCAACTCCCTATGAACAAAATATATTTATCGTTACTCCTATTTCTTAATTTACAGGTTTTAGGATTTTATAATAGTACAGATAACTCCTCTGTAGACAGTTCCTATTATTATTCTGAAAAGGCAATACGTTTTAAGGATTTTAAGATTTATGAAAGAGCATTAGAAAATGCCAATAAATCTATTGTGTTTGCGCAAAAGACAACTAATAATGCTTCTTTGGCCAATGGGTATTATACATTAGGTATTATTTATTTAGATTTTAAAAAATACGATGATGCAATAGAACAGTTTATTCGAGCTGTTTCTGTTTATAATACTCTGGAACCATCTACTAAGCTAGCTTTATCTTATTTTAAAATAGGAATTTGCCATTTGCATAAAGGAAATAATATAAAAGCTGAAGCCTATTTTAGCAAAGCTAATTCAGTATATGATAATATTGATTTACCTCAAGCCAAGGTTGTTTTGTTATTAGAAAAAACAAAAATTTATATAAAACAAAATAATCTAATATTGGCAGAAGCTAATTTGATAAAGTTATTAAATAGTCCTCACATTACAGAAATCAAAAGAAATCAAGCAGAAATATTTTTTCAATTAGGCATGGTAAAAAGTCTAGAAAAAAAATATGTAGACGCTTTAGAGTATTTAAAAAAAGGCTATCTGTTAAGTAAAAAAGAAAAAAATGCGTGTTTACAATTACGATGTACAGAAGAGTTAAGCAAAATTTATGAAATAAATGACTTAACTAACAATTCTTTATTCTTTTTAAAAAAACATCTTCGTATAAAAGACTCTCTAGAACGAGTAGGGCAGCTTAAGAATCAACATTTGATTAACGAACAAGTAAAAGTGGATGATTTGATGAAATCCATGGAAAAAATGGACAAGGATAAAAAGAGCCAAGAAAAAGCAACTCAGTTTTCTAAATTAATAAATATTCTTGCAATAGCTCTGATTACAATTCTTTCGTTACTAAGTCTTTCTCTGTATAAAAATAATATTATTCGTAATAAATCGAATGAATTATTAAGAGAAAAAAACAATGAATTAAAAATAGCAAAAGAAAGAATAGAAAAAGCATCTAAAGCTAGAACCGAATTTTTATCTACAGTAAGCCATGAACTAAGAACGCCATTAAACGCTATTAATGGTATCTCTCATTTGTTATTAGAAGAAAATCCTAAAAAAAGTCAAATAGAATATTTGAAATCATTAAAATTCTCAGGGAATTATCTTTTGACTTATATAGATGAAATTTTAGAAATTAATAGAATCGAATCCAATAATATAGAATTAGAATTAATCAATTTTAACTTCAGAGAACTTATTAATAATATACATAAATCTTTAAAAGAGTTAGCCGAACAAAATAATAATTTATTTAGGTTAGAAATAGATGAAAATATTCCTCAAAATCTCATAGGTGATACGACTAAAATATCGCAAATTTTTATTAATTTAATAAACAATGCCTTAAAATTTACAAAAAATGGAGAAGTATTGTTCATAGCAAAATTAATTTCGGAAGACAAAAACTTATGTAATATTCATTTTGAAATTAAAGATACAGGTATCGGAATACCAGAAAATAAACAAGAAGAAATTTTTGAAAGTTTTTCTCAAGGATCAGTAGAAATAAATAGAAAATATGGAGGTACAGGATTAGGACTGACTATTGTAAAAAGATTAGTAGCTCTAATGAAAGGAGATATAAAAGTAACAAGTATAGTAGATAAAGGATCACAGTTTTATTTTGATTTGACATTAGAAAAAGGAGTTTCAGAAATAGAAGTAACAGATCAACAACTAAATAATGAAGTATTCATTGGTAAAAAAGTTTTACTTGTAGAAGACAATAAAATAAACCAAATGATTACGAAGAAAATATTAGAAAAGAAAAAAATGCTTGTTACTTTATGCGAAACAGGGGAGGACTCTATTGAAATGATGCGTAAAAATCAATACGATATAACCTTAATGGATGTGCATTTACCAGGAATAAATGGAACGATTGCAACCGAAAAAATTAGAAAATTTGATGAAGAAACACCTATTATTGCATTAACGGCTATTTCTTTAAATGAAAACCGAGAAATGCTTTTATCGTATGGTATGACAGACGTTATAACCAAACCGTTTAATCCCGATGATTTTTATAAAATCATCGAGACTAACCTTGTTTGATGTTGTATTTAATACTGTAAAATGATTTCTTTGATTAATTTGCGTACCTGAGGTTCTGTACTTTTTACAGCTTGTAGAACTTCTTCATGTGTTACACTGTCTATATTTTCGGCATCTCCCATATCTGTTATGACTGAAATTCCGAAAGTTTCTAGTTCCATGTGTCTCGCTACAATTACTTCAGGTACCGTACTCATTCCAACACAGTCGCAACCAACGGCTTTTACCATTTTATACTCCGCTAGGGTTTCATAAGTAGGTCCTTGTAATGCTAAATAGATTCCTTCTTGTACTTCAATTCCTAAATCATTTGCAATTTCTTTTGCTTTTGCCAGCATTTGTCTGCTATAAGGTTCACTCATATTAACGAATCGAGGACCAAAACGTTCGTCATTTTTACCACGTAAAGGATGTTCTGGCATCATATTTAAATGGTCTTTTAATAAAACAATAGAACCCACACTATAATCAGGGTTTACTCCTCCAGAAGCATTGGAAACAATTAATTTGTTTACTCCAATGTATTTCATAACTCGCACAGGAAAAGTTACTTCCTGCATAGTATAACCTTCATAATAATGGAAACGGCCTTGCATGGCTACCACCTTTTTTGAACCTATAGTTCCAAATACTAATGCTCCTTTATGTCCTTGTACAGTAGATACAGGGAAATTAGGAATTTCGCTATAAGATAGTATAAACTCAACTTCAATATCGTCAGTAAAACCACCTAATCCAGAACCTAGAATGATACCATATTCAGGTTCAAAATTGATTTTGTTTGTAATGTAATCAACGGTTTCTTGTACTTTTTCCCACATAGTTTAAAATTTCAGATTCAAATAATATACTTTCTTTGTTAAATAAGCTTTTTATAGGTAAATAATATAGTTGTTCTTTAGGTAATTTTCCTTTTAGACGCACGTAATCTTTTTCTGTTGTTATAATTTTTTTACCTGAGGCACGCTTTAAAATAGATTTTAAATCGGTTGATGTAAAATTATGATGATCTGTAAAGACCATCTGATTCTCCTTTTTAACCTTTAAAAAATTAAAAAAGGGCTCAGGTTTTGCAATTCCTGCAATTACAAGGTAATCGCATTCTAGAGATGAAATAGTAATAGATTGTTCTTCATTATATACCTTTTCATCATACCCTATATAAGAAAAATAAATAGATGTTTCTCTTTTTGAAAATGACTGTACTTTTTCAACTATTTTTGATTTCGCAATTTCATCAATTTCTTTAGGACATTTTGTGATAATTATCATGTTAGCTCGTTGAGCTCCCTTCTTATTTTCACGCAAATTACCTGTAGGTAACATAAAATCGTTATAAAATAAGTCATCATAAGAAGATAGCATTATGTAAAAACCAGCCTTTACTTTTCTGTGTTGAAACGCGTCATCTAATAAAATAATATCAGGTTTATTTGGTAGTGATAATAATTTTTCAATTCCTTCTTTTCTATTGGCTTCTACGGCTACATGAATTTTAGGAAATTTTTGGAAAAATTGATACGGCTCATCTCCCAAGATTTCACTGGTTACTTTTTCATCAGCTAAAACAAATCCTTTTGATTTACGCTTATAACCACGACTTAATGTTGCTATTTTATATTTACTAGACAATAAACGAATTAAATACTCTATCTGTGGGGTTTTACCTGTTCCTCCTACACTCAAATTGCCAACAGCAATAATAGGAATATTAAAAACGTAAGATTTAAAAAAACCTATATCAAACAAAAAATTTCGAATACAGGTTATTATACCATATACTATAGAAAAAGGAAAGAGTAGTTTTCGAAGCGTTTTCATTTTTAATGACAAATTATACAAAGGTAATAAATCATTAACCAACAGAAAAAATATAATTTGATTCAAAACAAAAGTTTTAGAAAAAAAGAATAATATAACGGCATTACAAATTATTGTATAGCTTCAAAATAAAATCAATAAATTTGCAAAAAGTCAAGAAATAAAGGATTTATGATAATAAATGATATAATTTCTATTTTAGAAGAAATGGCTCCTTTAGCCTATGCAGAAGATTTTGACAATGTAGGCCTATTGGTAGGGAATAGATATTTAGAAGCTACAGGGGTGTTAGTTTGTCATGACGCTTTAGAAACTGTAATTGATGAGGCTATTTTAAAAAAATGCAATATGGTCGTTTGTTTTCATCCCATTCTATTTTCGGGAATTAAAAAAATTACAGGTAAAAATTACGTTGAACGAGCCATTTTAAAAGCAATCAAAAATGATATAGCTATTTATGCCGTACATACAGCCTTAGACAATCATCAAGAAGGAGTTAATAAAATATTTTGTGATGCTTTGGGATTACAAAATACTAAAATACTGATCCCCAAACCTCATTTTATTCAAAAGCTAGTGACTTATACAATCCCAGAAAATGCAGCACAAGTTCGTCATGCTCTATTTAAGGCAGGAGCTGGAAAAATTGGGAACTATGAAGATTGCAGTTTTAGTTCAAGAGGAAAAGGAACTTATATGGGGAACGAAAATAGTACCCCCGAAGTAGGGAAACCACTTGAATTTATAGAAGCAGAGGAAATTAAAATAGAAGTTACTTTTGAAAAATATAGACAAGGAAAGATTTTAAAAGCTTTATTTGAAAATCATTTATATGAAGAGGTTGCATACGAAATATACAATTTAGAAAATTTGCATCAGAATATAGGTTTAGGTATGATAGGTGAATTAGAAACACCAATGGATGAAAAAGAATTTCTTCAGTTTGTAAAAGAAAAAATGCAATGTGAAGGCATTAGACATACTCACTTTATGCAAAAAAATATTAAAAAAGTTGCTGTTTTAGGAGGGGCTGGAGCTTTTGCTATTCAAAATGCTATTCAAAATGGAGCAGATGCGTACTTAACAGCAGATCTAAAATATCATAATTTTTACGAAGCGGAAAGCAAAATTTTACTAGCTGACATTGGGCATTTTGAAAGTGAAAGATTTACAAAAAAATATATTGTTGATTTTCTTAAGAAAAAAATTTGTAGTTTTGCAAACTATTTGTCGAAAGACAAAATTATGTTATCTGAAATAAATACAAATCCAGTTAATTACTTGTAGAAATATGGCAACAAAAGAATTGAATGTAGAAGAAAAATTAAGAGCGTTATACGACTTACAATTAATCGATTCAAGAATCGACGAAATTAGAAACGTGAGAGGGGAATTACCTCTTGAAGTGGAAGATTTAGAAGATGAGGTTGCTGGTTTGACTAAAAGAGTTGAAAAATTAAAAGCTGATTTAGATTCAATCGAAGAACAAATAAAAGGCAAAAAGGGTTCTATAGAGGAACACAAGGAAGCAATTAAAAAATATACTGCGCAACAGAAAGAAGTTCGTAATAACCGTGAATTTAATTCTTTGACAAAAGAAGTTGAGTTTCAGGAACTTGAAATTCAATTAGCAGAAAAGCATATTCGTGAAATGAAAGCTTCAATTGAACATAAAAAAGTTTCGATTGCTCAAACAAAAGAAAAATTAGATGCAAAATCAACTCACCTGAAGCACAAAAAGTCAGAATTACAAGAAATTATGGCTGAAACACAAAAAGAAGAAGCTTTTTTAGTGAGTAAATCACAAGAATTTGAAGAACAGATAGAAGAGCGTTTATTAAAAGCCTACAAACGTATTCGCGGAAATGTACGCAATGGTTTAGCAGTAGTTTCTATTGAACGTGGGGCTTCAGCAGGATCTTTTTTTACAATTCCACCGCAAACACAAATGGAAATTGCCGCTCGTAAAAAGGTAATTACTGACGAGCATAGTGGACGAATTTTAGTTGATGCCGTTTTAGCGGATGAAGAAAGAGAAAAAATAGAACAATTATTTGCTAAAATATAATTATAGTAAATCCCGAGCAATCGGGATTTTTTTTATGAATCATTTTTTTTATTTTTTATTTACTAAATCCATAGGCTTATACCTTAATATTTTGAGTTTTTTAATGCCTAAAAAAGCATTAGAAATTTCATTTCTCCTTTTTAGTACACCTAGAAAAGGAAAATTAAAAAAAGAAAAACTTCCCCAATTTTTACAAAACCCTAAAAAAGAACGATTAAATTATAAAGATTCTTTTTTTCAAACCTATGTTTGGGAAGGGAATGATACAAGAATACTTTTAGTTCATGGTTGGCAAAGTAATTCCTCACGTTGGGAAAATATGTTCTCTTATTTAAAAAAAACAGGAAGTACTATTATAGCCCTTGATGCACCTGCCCATGGTCTTTCGGAAGGAAAAAAATTTAGTATTCCCCAATACAGTCAATTTATCAGCAAAACAGTTCAAAGATACCAACCGCAATACCTAATAGGACATTCAATAGGAGGCAAAGCCTGTTTGTATTATCAATACAATTTTCCAACAAACGTAATAAAAAAAATAATTATTTTAGGAGCTCCTTGTGATTTTACAACAATTCTAAAAAATTACACAGATTTATTAAGTTTAAACGCAAAACTGGTGAAAGAATTAAAAAATAAATGTACGACCGAATATAAACAAAAAATAGAAACATTTTCTGCTGATTTATTTGTACAAAATACAAAGATAAAAGGATTAGTTGTTCATGATATTCATGATAAAACAGTGTCTATTGATGAGGGAATAAAAATAGTAAAAGCTTGGAAAAATGCACGTTTTCTTCAAACTAAAGACTTAGGGCATTCGTTGCAAAATTCAGAAGTTTTTAAAGAAATTGGCCTGTTTTTATTTGATTAAAACATACTTACCTAGAAACAATACACTTGTTGTTTAAATAAAGATAAATTTTCTTACCAATGAAAGTTGCCCAATGCAGAAATTCAAATTGTAATGTCCTTTTCTTATATCTGCAATCTGATTTCTAATATCTATTATTATCTTTGCCAAATGGAAGAGAATAAGACAAGAATTAATAAATTTTTATCAGAAACAGGTTTTTGTTCCCGTCGTGAAGCAGATAAATTATTAGAACAAGGACGAATAACAATTAATGGAAAAAAACCAGAGCTAGGCACTAAAGTATCTTTAGAAGACGAAATAAGGGTTGATGGTAAGCTTATTCGAGAAAAGACAAGTAAACCCATTTACTTAGCCTTTCATAAACCTGTAGGAATAGAGTGTACAACCAATCTAAAAGTAAAAAATAATATAATTGATTATATTAATTACCCCAAAAGAATTTTTCCTATAGGTCGATTAGATAAAGCTAGTGAAGGTCTTATATTCATGACAGATGACGGAGATATTGTAAACAAAATATTAAGAGCTCGTAACAATCACGAAAAAGAGTATATTGTAACCGTAGATAAACCAATAAACGAACGTTTTATACAACGTATGGGGAATGGAATACCTATTTTAGGAACGGTAACACGTAAATGCAAAGTAGAAACAATCAATGCTACAACATTTAAAATAATATTAACACAAGGGTTAAACAGACAAATTCGTCGTATGTGTGAATATTTAGGGTATGATGTAGTACGATTAAAAAGAGTACGCATAATAAATATTTCATTAGATATTCCACTAGGTCGATACAGAGCACTAACAGAAAATGAAATAAATCAATTAAGTAAATTAATTGCTCCTTCTAGCAAAACAGAAGAGGCTAGTTTTTTAAAATCAAATAAAAAAGAATGATTTCTTTTTAAATAATGACTCTTTTTACTAAATAACAAGAATAAAAAATCCAATTATGAATGGACATAATTGGATTTTTTAATAAAATACCTTTTGAAGGTATTATGGCAAAAAATAATTACTCATTTAAATGTTGATAAGCCCCTAAATCAGAAGGTAGTGTCCTGTTTTTACCCTCTATGTCCTTAGGAATTAAAAAAGAGTCATTTCCTTTTGCTATAGCAACAGAGTTTTTAAGAATTCGAAGATCGTTTTTAAAAGGATCCTTAAATTTAGGATCAAAATTATTTTGACGTGTATTTACAATATTATTGTTGCTAGTATTTTTTATAAAATCATATAAAGAAGTGTTGTACTGATTATTTGTATCATTAAACTTTATTAAACAGTAACTAAAATCAAGGTTGAATGCAGCTAAATTATTTTTTTTCAAGCCTAATTCAATATTGTTATTGCCATAGATTATACAATTTACAAAACTAGCCAAGCTAAGATCGGAAATCAATAAAACATCTTTTTGTTTGTATGTATTATCTATATAGACACATGGGGTTTGACGATTACTATTATTCCAGTAGTTTGCAAAAGTACACGATTTAAAACGATATTCACCTCCTAATGTACAGGCTAAACTAGCCTGCCCACATTTGTTAATAACAATGTTTTCGCCATATATTTTCCCTTTTCTAGCAGCTAATCCAAAATCACTAGAGTTGTATATTTGTGTGTTAAATATATTAGTGGTAGATCCATCGTTTTTATCTACGAAAATACCAAATGAGCTGTTTTTGATAGTTAAATGATTAAATTCATTTTTTGTGCTCCCGTCAGCTAAATAAATCCCTCCCCATTGCCCAGGAATATCCGCATATTTTGGTTCTAAACGATCACTTTCAAATACTACTTCTTTTTCTAGCTTTTTTGGATCACTAGATTCCTCTCCATTTATCTTAATACTCCCTGATTTTTTTACAAAAATGCCTGATTGATTATGACAATATATCCTAGCTCCAGGATCTATTATTAATGTTTTATCGGCGGGAACTCCAGCATACCCATAAATAACATACGGTTTTTTATTGGTAAAATGAAGTTCATTACCATTAATGGGGTCTTTTTCGCTTAATTCAAAGCCATAAACAGTATTGTCAGGTACCAAATTATCTAAAGTTAATTTTTCTTTTTTTTCAGGATATAAAAAAACGGCATCTTGAATGAGTGTAACTAAGTCCACTTTTTGTTGATTGAGTCCTGTGTCAAACAAAATTTGATCTGTATAAAGATAGTCTGTTACATCCGCATCTTTAATATCCGCTGTTTCTTCAATGAAAATATATAGACTATCATTGGCTAAAATTTCTACATCGTTAAATATTTTACCCTGATTATTCATACCAGTTGTGCCATCAATCATTAATCTGTATTTAGAAAGGGTTCCTTTGGCTAGAGAAACCGTAGGGATGCGTATATCTTTATGGCTCTTGTTGTATACTTTTAGAGAATATGTACTAGAAGAAACTCCTGAAAAAACAGTATCTAGGTAAACTGTGTTTTTAGAGAATAATAATTGCCCGTTACTAAGTTCTGTTTCAAAATCTTTTCGGCAAGAAATAAATATTGAAATGATGCTAATTAAAAAAAATAAATATTGACGCATTATATATATAATTTGGTATAAAAATACTGAAAATAAAAATGTAAAATATTGTTTTTTTATCCGCTGAATATCTTTTAATCCTATTTTTTGTACTTTTGATAGGATATTTTATTAATATGATACTGGATAAAGAAAAATTTATTGAAAAATGCAACGTTTTGTGTCAAAATACATTGATGCAAACTTTAAAAATAGAATTTATAGAAGCGGGGGATGATTATCTAGTAGCTCAAATGCCTGTGGATAGTAACGTGCATCAACCAATGGGGTTGTTGCATGGAGGTGCTACTGTAGCTTTAGCAGAAAGTGTTGGCAGTGCAGCCTCGCTTATGTTTATAAATCTAGATAAACAAGAGGTTAGAGGAGTAGAAATAGCCGCCAATCATTTAAAAAGTAAGAGAACAGGAATAGTAACAGCAACAGCCAAATTAGTTCATAAGGGAAGATCTTTGCATTTATGGGAAATAAGAATCGAGGATGAAAATAAAACATTAATTTCATTATGTAAATTAACAAATATGGTATTACCCAAAAGAGAACAATAGTTTGTTTTTAGTTTTCAGTGGTGTTTTAACTAAAATATAATAAAATGAAAAGCATATTTGAAAGGGTAAGAATTCAACAAAAGATGAATTTGCCATTTGTTCTTTATCGTAAACCTAATACAAAGACATTAGTAGGAATTTTTCAAGAAAATGACCATATTTATTTTACAGAAAACTTTACTGAAGAAGCCTTTGTTTTTGCTCCTTTTGATGGAGTACCCATCATTTTTCCATTAGAAAAAGCAGAAATAAAATACAACTCTGTTTATTTTGATCATCTAATGCAAGAATTAGAAACAAATATTTTAGAAGATCAGATAGAAAAACAAAGTTTTATTGAATTAGTTGAAAATGGAATAAAAACAATAAAAACAGGTGTTTTTGATAAGGTAGTACTTTCAAGAACCGAAATGATTCAAATAAATCATTTTGATTTATTTACAAGTTTTGAACAGATGCTTTTTAAGTACCCTTCTGCTTTATGTTATACTTGGTACCATCCAAAAATTGGATTATGGATGGGGGCTACTCCTGAAAAATTGTTTGCTATTAAAGAAAATAAATTTCAAACGATGGCTTTAGCAGGTACTCAGGTTGTTAAAAATGAAGAATGCGTTTTGTGGGGAGATAAGGAAAAAAAAGAGCAACAATTTGTAACAGACTTTATAAAACAAGAATTAGGGAGTGTGGTTACTGACCTTCAAGTTTCGGAAGCCTATACTAGTAAAGCAGGAAATTTATTCCATTTAAAAACAGATATAAAAGGCAGAATAAAAGAAGTTGCCAATTTAAAAAAAATTATTGATGTTTTGCATCCAACTCCAGCTGTATGTGGAGTTCCTAAAAATTTAACCAAAACATTTATAGAAAAATCAGAAGGATACGATCGAGAATTTTATACTGGATTTTTGGGTGAATTAAATATAGATTGTAGTACAAACGAAAAAGCAACTGATTTGTATGTTAATTTAAGATGTATGAAGGTTTCTGAAAATAAGATAAATTTATTTATGGGATGTGGAGTTACAGAAGGAAGTCATCCAGAATTAGAATGGTATGAAACCCTTAACAAAAGTAAAACCATGCGAATGATTATAAATAATTTAAAAGAAGAAGTAGTATAAAGAAGCAATTTTAAATAATGAAATTAGATATATTAGCATTTGGTGCGCATCCTGATGATGTAGAGTTAGGCTGTGCGGGTACTTTAGCAAAAGAAGCAAGTTTAGGTAAAAAAGTAGGAATAGTAGATTTGACAAGGGGGGAGTTAGGAACCCGTGGTACTGCTGAAATTAGAGATTTAGAAGCATTAAAAGCAGCTGAAATTTTGAAGGTTAAAATACGAGAAAATTTAAACTTTAAAGATGGATTTTTTAGCAATGATGAACAACATCAATTACAGGTTATCAAAATGATCCGTAAGTATAAACCCGAAATAGTATTGTGTAATGCCGTTCAAGATAGACACATAGATCATCCGAAAGGTAGTAATTTAGTTTCTGACGCTTGTTTTTTATCAGGATTACCTAAAATAAAAACAGAACTGGAAGGACAATATCAAGAAGCTTGGCGACCTAAAAAAGTTTACCATTATATACAATGGATGAATATAAAACCTGATTTTGCGGTTGATATTTCAGGATTTATAGAGCTAAAGATGCAGTCTATTTTAGCGTATTCTTCTCAATTCTATGACCCTAACTCATCAGAACCAGAGACACCTATAACTTCAAAAAACTTTTTAGAGAGTGTTCAATACCGAGCACAAGATTTAGGAAGATTAATAGGGACGGATTTTGCTGAAGGATTTACTGTAGAAAGATGTTTGGCAGTCAGTAATTTAGGGGATTTGTTGTGATTTTTTTAAATAATTATTTGCAAGACTAAAATTTTGTAGTATATTTGCACTCGCAATACAGAAGTAATGAGTGTTGCTTAAAAATGGTGATTGTAGCTCAGTTGGTTAGAGCGTCGGATTGTGGTTCCGAAGGTCGTGGGTTCGAGACCCATCATTCACCCGAATTAATACTTTAGGTGTTTTTAAAATACATAATGGTGATTGTAGCTCAGTTGGTTAGAGCGTCGGATTGTGGTTCCGAAGGTCGTGGGTTCGAGACCCATCATTCACCCTAGAAAGAGATCCTGTTTGAAAAAGCAGGATTTTTTGTTTTTGATATTCATTTGTTAGGTGAAGGGTGGTGAATCGCTACAAAGCGATGTTAAACTACTTTGATAATAGAAGTACTAATGCAGCTGCTGAATCTTTTAATGCTAAAATAAAAGCCTTTAGAAGTTACTTTAGAGGGGTAAGAAAGATAGATTTCTTCTTATTCAGATTATCTAATCTTTTTGCATAATCCCCAACTTTTGTTCTTGATCCCTAATTTCAATAAACTTTCGTCAATATCATATTTTATAATGCTTTACAGTGTTTTTGCCAACCATTTTTGACTATTGAATAAATAAAAAAAAACCGATAATAATTAAATTATCGGTTTTTATGGGTGGGGAGAGCAGGATTCGA
>NZ_PCMX01000046.1 GCF_002530675.1 Flavobacterium columnare NBRC 100251 = ATCC 23463 | reverse complement strand
TTCTGTCTTTTTTATTTTTAATACTTCTATCCCTACTTAAAAAAACAATTATCCTTTTAGTAATCAATTAGATACCCAATTAATAATTCCTCTCTTTTAACGATTATTTATCCCTTTTAACGATTATTTTTGGAAAACATACCCCTCTACACTAGATTTGAACTACCATTACAATAAGTAGGTTAAGTTATGGTAGATTTGGGGCAAAATGGGTGGAGAATTTCTCTACCTTTTTTTTATTAAAAAAGTCATTTACGCGAAAAAGGTATCTTAACGAGAATTTTATTTTCCATTAGATTCAAAGTGAACTGACAAAGACTGTCTGTTTTACTTTTCAAATTCAGAAACTTATCCAAATCTTAGTCATTTAACCACACAGTGTATCAATCAATTCTTAGTCAAAATAACACATTTTAAGTCGTGTTGTATTACTTCTTCTAAAAACTTCCATGATCACTTGATTTTTATTGAGATTTCTTCTTTCACAACTATGTCTGACGCGAATTTTGGATTAACACCTAATTACTCATTAGAAATTTATTACGGATAAAAATGTTTTTTAATCTAAACAAAGTAGTTATACCATTTAAACTTAAAATATACTGGATTTAAAAGTAAAGTTCTCGATACGTTTTTTTTATTTTAAAAACAACTCGAACAGACGGTTGAGTATATAATTGGAATCATCGTTCGTTCGAGCGCGAAGCGCATTGAGAACCAACACTAATTTTTGTTGCTTTTATAGATGTCCTATTTTTAAAAAGAAAATTCAAAGTTTAAACGATACAACAGATAATCTGGATTCAACCATAAAAAAAGAGGTTAAGCCTTACTCTATTTTTTGGGGCAACCTCTTAAAACCAAAAATTAAAAATGCTAAGTTTATCTATATATTTGGTTTTCTCGTTTTATATCGGCCATTTCTCCTTTAGCATCAATCACTATTGCTTTTATGTTTTGTTTCAAAGATGGTATGGTAAAATCATACGTTGGATAAGCCCAATCCCAGCTTTCTAAATCATTTCTTTTTAAATTAGATTCATTGGGTTTTGACCAACGCATGGCTGTTTGAGGTATATAATAGAGCTCTTGCGTTCCATTTTCGTAAGAAACAGTTATTTCAATCGGCATAGGTGTTCTCCCCAAACGTTCTAGGGTAACTTTTGTTGCCTGTTTTTCTTCAACTACTTCTTTTATTGCGTAATCAATAGTATTTGTTGTTTTAGTCCATTCTGTTAGGTACCAATCTAAATTGGCTCCTGTTATTTTTTCAGCTGTATGGATAATATCTGTTGGGGTTGGATGCGTAAATTTAAAATCGGCATAATAGCGTTTTAAAATTTTAATTAAATTTTCTTTTCCAACAAGGTATTCTAGTTGGGTTAAAAACAAGTTACCTTTGCTATAAGCCTGAATGCTATACGGTCTATTTTCATCATAATGATCTGCGTGAGTAGTTTGTGGTTGTTCTTTTCCTGATTTAACTAATGAAAAATATGCTTTATAGGAATCTTCATGAGGGTTTTGTAGTTTTTTATCTGCTATTTCATTTAACCCATAATTTTCTAACCAAGTGGTAAACCCCTCGTCCATCCAACTATATTTACTTTCGTTTGTTGCTAAAATATGTTGAAACCAAGAATGTGCCATTTCGTGAGCGGTAACCCCAATTAGACCTTCTTGGGTTCCTTCTCCTAAAATTAAGGTACACATTGCATATTCCATACCTCCATCTCCACCTTGTATAACAGAATATTGTTTATAAGGATATGAGCCAACTGTTTTATTGTATATATCCATTAACTGAGAAGTTTTAGGTTGTAAATTTTTCCAATTTTGAATAATTTCGGGTTTATTTTGATATAAAAAGTGTAGTGTAACACCATCAGGACGTATTAACTTATCATGAAGATATTCTTTATCTGCAGCCCAAGTAAAATCATGAACTTGAGGAGCTATAAAATGCCATGTTAGGGTTTTTGCTTTTTTAGGATATATTACTTTAAAACCATTTTCTTCATATCCTTTTCCAACTTCATTTGCATTTTGTAGATATCCGCTTCCTCCTAAGACATATTCTTTATCTATGGTAATTTTAACATCGAAATTACCCCATACGCCGTGAAATTCACGACCAATATAAGGGTCTGCTTGCCAACCATCTATGTCATATTCAGCCATTTTAGGATACCATTGTGACATAGAAAGTTCTATTCCTTCTTTGTTATTTCTACCACTTCTACGAATTTGAACAGGTACTTGTCCATCAAAATCCATTGTAAAGGTAGTGCTTGTTTTAGGCATAAGAGGTTTTGCCAAATTTACCTCTAAAATGGTACTTACACGTTTACTTATAACAGCTATACCGTCTTGCTTTAAATTATTTACATATAAATATCCTATTTCATTAGGTTTTAAAGCACTAATTCTACTTTCTTTTACTTCTTTACCCTCTACTTTTACTTTATTTACCATGCGTCCATCAGGATCTTTAATTGATTTTAAACGCGCATCCATGGGACTGTTAGGCTGAAAAGCATTGTTATACAAATGTATATATACTCTCTTTAAGGTGTCTGGAGAATTATTAGTATATAGCAATGTTTGTTTCCCTTTATATTGATAATTTTTCACATCCATATAAACTTCCATCTTATAATCTGCATGCTGTTGCCAATAACTGGGATTGGGATTTTTTTGCGCTAAAGCCAATAAAGGGAAAAAGAATAGTACGTATTTTTTCATATCTATTAAATAAAAAAGAAGGGATTAAATCCCTTCCAAATATACTAATTTAAACTAAGAGTTATTTTTTTGTAATTTTTTCAGCCATTTTTAAGGCATTATAAGCATTTACTATTTTACCGGATTTAGAAATTTTATCTAAAGTAGTAGGTTCAGCATTTTCGCCCGCTAGGGCAAAAGTGTTGGTTAAAGAAATCCCTGATTCTATTAAAATTTGTTTTACTTGAACAGCTTTTAATTCTGGGTAAAAAGCTCTTATTAAGGCTGCTACTCCAGCAACATTGGGCGATGCCATAGAGGTCCCTTGCAAATATTCATATTGATTATTAGGAACGGTTGCATATATTTTTACCCCCGGTGCAAAAACATCTACATTTACCTTTCCGTAGTTAGAAAAATTAGCCATTACTTTTGATCCGTACTCATAATTTAAAGCGCCTACTGTAATTACGTTATCTGCAAATTCGGGATTACTTCCTTCTGCATCATTAGGGTAATTAGGCTTTACATCAATATTTTCTGCATCATTCCCTGCTGCGTGAACAAAAAGTACATCTTTGGAGGCTGCATATTTAATAGCGTCATAAACCCATTCTTTATTAGGAGAAAAAGCTTTTCCAAAACTTCCATTGATTACTTTGGCTCCATTATCTACCGCATAACGAATAGCTAAAGCAATGTCTTTATCATATTCATCGCCATTAGGAACGGCACGTAATGCCATAATTTGAACGTATTCTGATGCTACACCATCGCCTCCTTTTCCATTACCTCTAGTTTGTGCTATAATTCCCGCTACGTGAGTTCCGTGTTTACCACTTTCTTTCTTAGGCCCTATAACATTGCTATTGCCATATTTTGTTTGGGTAATATCGTAAGGATTATCGCCTACTGGTTTACGTCCATCAAATTCTGTATTTAAATTATAATTTAATTGATCATAAACATAATCTTTATACTCTCCTATTTCAGTATCAAATTTTGCTTTATCTCCTCCCATGTTAGACAATACTTGCCCAATAATATTTTGAGATTGAAGCAATGTTTGATCTGTTGTTTTGATTGTTTTTACCTCAGCAAGAGTATAATTTTTCTTTTTTAAATACTCCGCAATGTTTTTATCTGCATTTACAATTGCGTCTATTTGAGTTTTTTGAGGTTCTAGCTCAGATTTTTTTTGTGTTAAAAGAGCTAAAGCATTTTCATATTGAACGGAACCATCATTCCCTTTTTTCACGATGCGGGTTAATTCTAACTGTTCGTTATCTGCATCCCCTAAAAAGTTCCATCCATGAATATCGTCTATATAACCATTATTATCATCATCTTTTTTATTTCCTGGAATTTCTTTGGAATTTTTCCAAATGGCTGGTTTTAAATCTTCATGTTCAATATCAATTCCAGAGTCAATAACACCTACAATGATCTTATTTGCTTTTTTCCCTTTTAATAATTGATCATACGCTTTATCAACTCCCATTCCTGGAATCGTATCTTTAATAAGATCTAGATGACTCCAACGTTGTAAGTCTTTTTCCTTAATGGGAGTCATTTTTAAAGGCATTTGATCAATTTTTTTAGGATCAATGCTCACAATTCCTTTTGGCGCACTACAACTAGCAATCATCATTCCTATAGCACCCGTAAAAGTTATCGTTTTTAAAATTCTCATAAATATAATTTTAGGCTGTAAATATCTTATTTATATTAATATCAAAAAGTTGTTTTAACATTAGATTAATATATCCTCTAATTGAAAAGTTTCTTTTAGTCGAACGCCTTTTTCTGTTTTTTCAACTGTTATAATGGGATTATGTGCATCATGCTCCAACCATAAATAAAAGTTTTTTTCGGCTGCTTCGTTCAAAAATTTTTCTTTTTCGGATAGTGTTAACAGCGGGCGAGTATCATATCCCATTACATAAGGCAGAGGTATATGTCCTGCTGTAGCTAACAAATCTGCCATAAAAACGATTGTTTTATCTTTATATTGTATGTGGGGTATCATTTGTTTTTCCGTGTGACCATCAACATATAAAATACCAAAATTCAACTCATCTGAAATTCCATAGTCTGAATCAGGTCTTTTTATAAAATTTAAATGCCCACTTTCTTGCATGGGTAAAATATTTTCACTCAAAAAAGAGGCCTTCTCTCTTGGATTGGGCTTAGTAGCCCATTCCCAATGGTTTTCATTAGTCCAATAGGTTGCCTTTTTAAATGCTACTTCATAGCCTGTTTTTTCTTTATTCCAGTTGACACATCCTCCACAATGATCAAAATGCAAATGGGTCATAAATACATCTGTTATATCCTCTCGATGAAAACCATATTTAGTTAATGATTTATCCAAAGTATCCTCTCCCCATAAAGAGTAATAACCAAAAAATTTTTCGGATTGTTTATTTCCCATTCCTGTATCTATCAAAGTTAACCGGTTTCCTTCTTCAATGAGCATACAACGAGCTGCTATATCTATTAAGTTATTAGCGTCTGCAGGATTGGTTTTATTCCAAATAGCTTTGGGTACAACTCCAAACATAGCGCCTCCGTCTAATTTAAAATTACCTGATTCTATGGGATATATTTTCATAATGTTCAAACTTTATTTTTTATATTGATACATAAAGCCATTGTTTTAGTATAGGCTTTGAGAAGATCTTTTTTATGTCTTTAATTTATGATTACGAAAGTCAAATATACTAAAAAGATGTATGAGGTTTCTCTTATAACTTTACTTACACAAAATAGATATTAAATGGAGTTCGTTTTCTTTTATATTCACGTTTTATATGATTCATACTGTATTATTTTGAATGTTTGAATCATTTTATCATCTACACAGAGTATTTTTTAATATTTTTTTATCTTTAACTTTTTCTTTATGCTTTTATTTCTATCATAAAATCGAACATATAATTTGGTTTTCACATTAAGCAATAATTCCAGAATATAAAATTTCTAGAATAAGAATAGTTTTCATTTTTTTAATTCATTAAAAAGGTGCTCAAGTTTCTTATTTTTATTAAAACGATATGTTTTTTTTACGATCAGTTTCTGTATCGTATTAATTCGTTCTTTAGTTATAGGATGTGAGCTCAAAAATTCAGGAACTGATAAAGCTGTAGAGTTTTCTTCTTTTTCTAATGTGGTAAATAAATCTATCATGCCTTTGGGATCTATTTGATTAGCTAACATTAGTTTAAAACCTTCCTCATCTGACTGTGTTTCAAAGTTTCTGGAAAAGGAGAGCGAATACAAACTATCTGCATGCTGTCCTACCACAGACATGATACCATTTATATCTCCTAACATTACTGATAAAAAAAGATACCCTGATAAATCTCTGCATAATAATTTTATTGCATGCCTTTGGTTTACATGAGCTGTTTCATGACCTAGTAAGGCTACTAATTCTTCATACGTTTTTATCTTATCTAATATTCCTTTATAAACCACTATATTTCCATCAGGAAGAGCAAACGCATTTACTATAGGCGAATCTACTATCGTAAAATGTAATTTTTTAGTATTTTTTAATTTTAGTTGGTCTGCAAATTCTTGCAATAATTGAGACTCTTTTTCTTTTTTATTTTCAGTTAAAATAAATTGATTAAAAGCTGAAACTCCCAACTTGTCATCAAAACTTTGAGGTAATAAAACGGCGGCTTTTTCTCCTAACCAGGGAACTACATAAAAATAGCTAAAAATAACAGAAACAAATAAAATCATGGCTATAGAAATAACTATAATTAAATTTAAATTTCTAATTTTTTGATTCCAATCAAGTTGCTTGTTTTCAGACAAATATTGTTTAAATTCTTGTATGAATTTTTGATCCGTTATTTGAATGTTTTGCGAAACATCTAACTTATAATGCAATACTACTAGATTGGATTGAAAAGTGTGATCCAATTCGTTAATAGACCAATTTAAACAACCTTTTTCTTTATTTTCAAAAAACAGGCAGTTTTTTCTAATATCTAAAAAAAGTTCAACGAAATGGGGTTTAGAAGAAACCCCATCATAATATATAGCTTGTGCCTTAGTTATTGTCATTATATTACTAAATCCATATCTAACATATCTTCCATATCCTCACCTGTAGCATCTTTATAAATCTCTTCTGTTTGATTAATCGTGCTAAGATCAATTGTTCCTTCTAATTGAATAGAGGACAATAGGAACTTCATAATGCGCATTTCAACCCAAGCTGCTCCTATACCAAAAGTAAACATGATAATTAACAAATTGACAATGGCTACCTTAAAAAGTTCTCCCCCAGTAATATTGGTAGAAATTTTTAATTCGTCTTCATCTTTGTACATTTTTAGGTTATTTATATAATATTCAATAATTTCTTTTTGCCACCAAAAACCATAAATACCAAGAGTAAACAAGGTTAAAAAATAACCTTTAATATTTAGTATCAAATAATCGCCCCCATTTCCCTCATACTCCATTTTTATATTTCCTAAACGAATATTTTGAAGAGTATATTTTCTTAAGTTAATTGTAAACCAAGAACCATAAATTCCAAATGTTATTACAGTAAGCCCAAACCATTTTAAGAAATTAATCATTAATTCCTTACGGTTTCCTCTATACCCAAAACGAATCCCTCTCCATGAAGTTCTAGACATTCTGTAACGATAAGACCCGTGTATAGCAAAAGGCACTATAACTAAAATAACACCTACTAAAAATAGGGAAGCAATACTTTCAAAACCTGCATGATAAATTAAACCTAAAAAAACCGCTAGACCTAAAAAAACCGCAATACTTGTTATATATCCTTTAAACATTTCTTTTCCTGTACCATGAAACTCAAAAGGACTCCCGTCTAAGGTCGTTTCACTATACAAATATTTCAACCGTTTTTCTTTTGCCCAAGGATGATAAAAGCCTAGTGTTACAGCATTTAATACCCAATTAAGAATTAAAATTCCAAAATACGTTTCGCCTTTCCCGCAAAAGTCCATACTGTAGCTTTTAGCTTGCTTTAATTTTTGATCCATTCTTTAAATAGTTAATTTGTTTTTGTAACGCAATATAAAGGAATTCAAGAATCTATCATAACTATTTTTTATTATAAAATTGATTACAAAAATGTTAGAGATTATGAAAAAGAATTTTTATGTTGTACCTTTGCAATTAATTTAGACAAAATCAAAATAAGAAATGATAAAAGTTTCAGAATCAGCAAGTAAGAAAATCATGGATATGATGAAAGAAGACGGCTTTGATGCTTCAAAAGATTTCGTGCGTGTAGGAGTAAAAAGTGGCGGTTGTTCGGGCTTATCTTATGAGCTTAAATTTGACAAAGAAACCACCGAAAACGACAAAATTTTTGAAGACAATAACGTTAAGATAGCTGTTGAAAAAAAATCATATTTGTATCTAATAGGCACTGTACTTGAATATTCAGGAGGGCTTAATGGTAAGGGTTTTGTTTTTAACAACCCCAATGCACAAAGAACCTGTGGGTGTGGCGAGAGTTTTTCTCTTTAATTTAAAACATATAGCATTGCAAACAAAAAGAAACCTTTTTCAAAAGATTATGGTTTAATGAAGCCCATTAATAAAGAATAAGTCTTTCTATAACTTCTAAAGAAGATGGAAAGATCCAAAAAAAGAAACGACTAAAGATTGTTAGATACCGTTTCTTCTTATAACAAAAGCTTCAGTTGGAGAATTTATTCTCGCTCTATTTAGCTTTTGATTTGAAGTATATTTCAATAGAAGAATTTGAAAATGAATGCTAAAATTAGTGATATATCAAAGTTAACAAGTGAATTAATAAAGTATCTGGATTCAGCTTTATAACTTTTAACTTTAAAAACATTATATACAAAATGAGTAAATATACCGAAGACGATTTAAAAATAGAACTAGAAAACAAAGAATACGAATACGGTTTTTACACTGATATCGAGTCAGAAACGTTTCCTGCGGGCTTAAACGAAGGTATTGTTCGAGCTATTTCTAAAAAGAAAAACGAACCGGAATGGATGACCGAATGGCGTTTAGAAGCATTTCGTATTTGGAATGAAATGACAGAACCAGAATGGGCTAACGTTCATTATGAAAAACCTGATTTTCAAGCAGTATCATACTATTCCGCACCTAAGAAAAAAGACAAATACAATAGTTTAGACGAAGTAGATCCCGAACTATTAGAAACATTTAAAAAGTTAGGAATCTCAATTGATGAGCAAAAACAACTAACAGGGGTTGCCGTTGATATTGTAATGGATTCAGTATCTGTAGCCACTACATTTAAAAAAACCTTAGCCGAAAAAGGTATTATTTTTTGTTCTATATCAGAAGCTATTCAAGAACACCCTGAACTGGTTCGAAAATATATCGGAACTGTTGTTCCTCAAAAAGATAATTTCTATGCAGCCTTAAATTCCGCTGTTTTTTCTGATGGAAGTTTTTGCTATATACCAAAAGGCGTTCGTTGCCCTATGGAGTTATCAACCTATTTCCGTATTAACCAAGGAGGAACGGGACAGTTTGAAAGAACTTTAGTTATTGCTGATCAAGGCAGCTACGTTTCTTATTTAGAAGGCTGTACAGCACCTAGTCGTGATGAAAATCAATTGCACGCAGCTGTTGTTGAACTCATTGCTCTTGACAATGCCGAAATTAAATACTCAACCGTTCAAAACTGGTATCCAGGAAATAAAGAAGGAAAAGGCGGTGTCTATAACTTCGTAACTAAACGCGGTTTATGCGAAAAGAATGCTAAAATTTCTTGGACACAAGTTGAAACAGGTTCTGCTGTAACTTGGAAATACCCGTCTTGCATACTAAAAGGAGATAACTCAATAGGCGAATTTTACTCTATTGCCGTTACCAACAATTTTCAACAGGCAGATACTGGAACGAAAATGATTCACTTAGGTAAAAACACCAAGTCAACAATCATTTCTAAAGGTATATCTGCTGGAAAATCACAAAACAGCTATAGAGGATTAGTACAAATTAGTTCTCGTGCCGAAAATGCACGTAACTTCTCTCAATGTGACTCTTTATTAATGGGTAACAACTGTGGCGCACATACGTTCCCTTACATTGAATCTAAAAATTCAACCGCAAAAATCGAACACGAAGCCACAACTTCTAAAATTGGCGAAGACCAAATTTTTTACTGTAATCAACGTGGTATCCCTACAGAAAAAGCAATTGCATTAATTGTAAATAGTTTTAGCAAAGAAGTATTAAATAAGCTGCCAATGGAATTTGCGGTAGAAGCGCAAAAATTATTAGAAATTTCTTTAGAAGGGTCAGTAGGATAATGAGCAATTCCGTAATTATAGTTGGTTCATCTCGTAAAAATGGTAATACCACCACAATTGCTGATGCTATTGCAAAGCAATATAAAATGGCTATTATTAATTTAAGTGATTACCAGTTTACTTATTACGATTACGAGAACAAAAATACAACAGATGATTTTCTTCCGCTAATGAAGAAAATCATACAAAAATATGACACCCTTCTATTTGCAACACCAATATATTGGTACAATATGAGCGGTATCATGAAGGTTTTTTTCGATCGCTTTTCTGATTTAATCCAAATTGAAAAAGATTGGGGCAGAAAATTAAGAGGAAAAAAAATGGCCGTAATTTCTAATTCGCATGATTTTGAAAAAGATTTAGACTATAATTTCTATATACCCTTTCAAAAATCAGCCGAATACTTAGGAATGCAATATATAGGAAATAAGCATATTAATGCCGATAATCCTAAGGAATTAAACAACGTAGAATTAGCTTTTTTATAAAATATAAACAAAATGCTTAAGATTAGTAACTTACATGCTTCGATAGAAGACAAAGAAATATTAAAAGGTATCAACCTTGAAATTAAAGCGGGTGAAGTTCACGCAATTATGGGACCTAATGGTGCTGGTAAGTCAACACTTTCTTCTATCATTGCTGGAAATGAAAACTATGAGGTTTCTCAAGGTGAAATTATTTTAGATGGTGAAGAAATTTCTGAAATAGCTCCTGAAGAAAGAGCTCATAAAGGCGTTTTCCTATCATTTCAATACCCTATTGAAATCCCAGGGGTTTCAGTAACCAACTTCATTAAAACAGCCATTAATGAAAAACGTAAAGCAAATGGTGAAGAAGAAATGCCTGCTAACGAAATGCTGAAAAAAATTCGTGAAAAATCAGAATTATTAGAAATGGATAGAAAATTCCTTTCTCGTTCCTTAAATGAAGGGTTCTCTGGTGGTGAAAAAAAACGTAATGAAATTTTTCAAATGGCTATGTTAGAACCTAAAATTGCCATTCTTGACGAAACAGATTCTGGTTTAGATATTGATGCTTTACGTATTGTGGCTAATGGCGTAAATAAATTAAAAAATGAAAACAATGCGGTTTTAGTAATTACACACTATCAACGTTTGTTAGATTATATCATTCCTGATTTTGTTCACGTACTAATGGATGGTAAAATCGTAAAATCAGGCACTAAAGAATTAGCCCTTGAATTAGAAGAAAAAGGATACGATTGGATTAAAAATGAGCTAGCATAAATTTTGTTTCAAGTTTCAGGTTTCAAATTATATGACTACAATAAGTAAGTTTGAAAAATTAGAAATCTGGCAAGAAGCACAATTATTAGCCGAAGAAATTCATTTGATCTCAAAAGAAACGGAACTAAAAACTAATTTCAGATTTAAAGAACAAATTAAATCTTCTTCTGGTTCGATGATGGATAACATAGCAGAAGGTTTTGAAACAGATGGAAATATAGAATTCGGACAATTCTTATCTATCGCAAAAGGTTCAGTTGGAAAGTGCCGTTCTCAAATATATAGACTTTATGACTATGAATATATTTCAGAAGATAAATTCGTAGAATTAAAAAATAAATATGAAAATCTAAGCGATAGAATTATTAAAAATTTTATTGCTTATTTAAATAAGAAAGATTTCAAAGGAACCAACTTCCAATAACTTGGAATTTGAAACTTGAAACTTGAAACAAAAGAAGTATGGATTTAAAAGAAAAATTACTTTCCTCTTTTATGGCGTTTGAAGAAAAGGTAGATGTAACCACTGAGTTACACGACCTTCGTACTTCCGCATTGAAAAATTTTGAAGCTAAAGGTTTTCCAACAAAAAAAGAGGAAGCTTGGAAATACACATCGCTGAATACAGTATTAAAAAACGATTTTAGCATTTTTCCTAAAAAAGAAAATGCAGTTGAAATTAAGGATGTAAAAAAATACTTTATCAACAATGTAGACACTTATAAAGTAGTGTTTATCGACGGTGTTTTTAGTACTTTCTTATCCTCAACCACACATGATGGATTAGATGTTTGCTTAATGTCCTCCGCATTAACAAAACCTAAATATAAAATGGTTATTGACACTTACTTTAATCAGATAGCAAGTAAGGAAGAAACATTAACTAGTTTAAACACCGCTTTTGCTTATGAAGGAGCCTATATAAACATCCCTAAAAGCAAAGTAGTTGAAAAACCTATTGAAATTATTTATTTCTCAACGGGCGTTGAAAATGCTCTAATGATACAACCCCGTAATCTAGTTATTGTAGGTGAAAATGCACACGTGCAAATTATCGAGCGTCATCAGAGTTTAAACAAAAACCCTGTATTTACTAATTCAGTAACAGAAGTTTTTGCTCAAAAACGTGCCATTGTGGATTACTATAAAATTCAAAATGATTTACAATCCGCTAATTTAATTGATAATACCTATATTGCTCAAAAACAAGAAAGCCGAGTTTCTGTACATACATTCTCTTTTGGAGGAAATATTACTCGTAACAATTTAAATTTCTATCACCAAGGAGAACGTATTGATTCTACCCTGAAAGGAATTACAATTATTGGAGACAAACAACACGTAGATCATTACACATCAGTTCAGCATGCACAACCAAATTGTGAAAGCCATCAAAACTACAAATGTATCTTAGATGATCATGCAACGGGTGTTTTTAATGGCAAAATTTACGTTGAAAAAGAAGCACAAAAAACAGATGCTTTCCAACAAAACAACAACGTTTTATTAAGTGAAAAAGCATCTATAAATGCAAAACCACAATTAGAAATCTTTGCTGATGACGTAAAATGTTCACACGGGTGCACCATTGGTCAGCTCGACGAAAGTGCCTTATTTTATATGCAACAACGTGGTATCCCTAAAAAAGAAGCCAAAGCATTGTTAATGTACGCTTTTACCAGCGAAGTAACTTCAAGCATAAAAATACCTGAATTAAAAGAAAAAATTGGTAAAATAATTGCCTCTAAATTAGGTGTAAATATGGGATTTGATCTATAAAACACTTGTTCATTTTTATAAAATCTAATGGAAAAGTATTGGCTCAATTCTTACAAAATACTGCTCTAAAATATAAAAACCCCGTTTTAGCTATTCTTGCCAAAACGGGGTTTAATTCTAAAACTATAATGTATTGATTTTGCTAATCAACACCATTTTACTTAGTATAAAAAACAATTAATATTAGTTCAACCCTATATCATCTTTTCAATGTATACCCTCTTGCCCTTCTTGTTTTTTTACATCATCCGTTTTTTCATCCCATTTATCGGAATTCTCTTTTAAATCAGCAAACCAATCTCCCAAAACAGGCAATAATATTTCCGATGTTTTCATACAAGGGTTAAAAAACAAGGAATTGTCTTGTGTTTCTTTGCTTATAATCATATCATTTACATTTACCTTCTGAAAAAGATTCAAAACAACACCAATTAATAAAACTGATTTTAATACGCCAAAAGCTCCTCCTGCCAACGTATTCGCCCAACCTAAAAAAGCAAAACTAGCAATACTCGAAAGCAATTTTGCAATCAAATGAATTCCTAATACAACAAATGCCAAAGTAATAACAAATGCTGAAACTTGAATCGTTTTAGATGACCACAAAACATTTTCTTGTAAAATACCACTTACGAGATACGAAAACTTAATGGCAATAAAAATTCCTACAAAAAAAGCTACTAACGAAGCTAGCTCTACAAACAAACCATTTTTAAATCCTTTATAAAATCCAAAAACCAATAAAGCCCCTATAATAATATCTATAAATCCCATTTTATTTTTTTTCAAATATAACAAAAAGAGAAAACAAGAAAGAAAAAAGAGGGCTATCCTTTATTAGTATTATATTTGCAGAAAGAAGAAAATCTTTTAATCTTTCTTCTTTCCTCTATATAAAAAATGAGTCGAGATATACAATTAAAAAAGCGTTGGGAACAAATTGTTGCGTTCCTATCCAATAAATTTGCCGATGGTGACGAACTTGATTTAGATGCTATTATTTATCTAATAGGCATACAAGAATTAGGTAAATTTAACCAAAACTTTAAAAAAGATGAAAAAATCAATTTAATGCACATAGCTATCTGTAGGCTATTAGAGCCCTATGGGTATTACGAATTTGACTATTTTGATCAAGAAGGTTGGCCTCATTACAAAATAAAAGAAGAACTACCTCCGTTAAAAGCAGGTGAACAATCTGTTTTAATGAAAGAAGCTATTGTGAATTATTTTGTGGAAAAAAAAATTATTGAGTAATCAACACACACGAATGAATAATTAGAAATATAAATTAAACTATTCACTAATCACTAAAAAAAATTAAATTTGCACCTTTCAAAGGAGAACCGATGATAGATAAGATTAAAGAATACATTGCCGAAGCCCAAGCTTTTGATACACAGGATAAGGAAAAGTTAGAAGCATTCCGAATTAAGTTTCTTGGAAGCAAAGGACTAGTAAAAGACATTTTTGCTGAATTTAAAAATGTGCCAAATGATCAAAAAAAAGAATTTGGTCAAATGATCAATACATTAAAAAATACAGCCGAAGAAAAAGTAAAATCAATTCAAGAAGCTTTAGAAAGTAAAGAAGAAGTCAAAGGATTATATGGTGATTTAACACGTCCTTCCGAACCTATTAAATTAGGCTCAAGACATCCTATATCATTAGTTAAAAACCAAATTATTGATATTTTTTCAAATGTAGGTTTTAACGTTTCTGAAGGCCCCGAAATTGAAGACGATTGGCACAATTTTACCGCTTTAAATTTACCGGAATATCATCCCGCACGCGATATGCAGGATACTTTCTTTATTCAAACCAATCCAGACATATTGCTACGCACTCATACATCATCCGTGCAAGTGCGCTATATGGAAAATAACAAACCTCCTATTCGTACCATTTCCCCAGGACGTGTTTTTCGTAACGAAGCCGTTTCTTCACGTTCACACTGTATTTTTCATCAAGTAGAAGGTTTATATATTGATAAAGAGGTTTCTTTTGCTGATTTAAAGCAAACTTTGCTTTATTTTACCAAAGAGATGTTTGGCAAATCTAAAATCCGTTTACGCCCTTCGTATTTTCCTTTTACAGAGCCAAGTGCTGAAGTAGATATTTACTGGGGATTAAAAAATGAAATAGATTACCGCATTACTAAAGGAACAGGATGGTTAGAAATCATGGGATGTGGAATGGTAGATCCTAACGTACTAAAAAATTGCGATATTAATCCTGAAGAATACAATGGATTTGCTTTTGGTATGGGTATTGAACGTATTGCTATGTTATTGTACCAAATTGGAGACATTCGTATGTTCTATGAAAATGATGTACGTTTCTTAGAACAATTTAAATCAAGTATATAATTACATAAAGTCAAATATTGAAAGTCAAAAGTCTGAAATAAAACAAGCTTTTGACTTTCTTCTTTTTAATATTAATACTAAAATGAAAAAAGACATTATAATCCCTAAAGTAGAAAATGTATTCTTAGCCGCTGTACAAGAATGGAATGATGATTTTATGGATAAAGTATGGAATGTTTACCTTATTAATGATTCTGATTTTGAATTAGAAAATATTATAGTCGTTTCTAAAGCTTACGGCAAAATAGACGGTGAAATGCGCAAAACATCTTTATTACGTCACGGATTTAAAACATTGCCAAGCGTTTCTGCTTTAAAAATAGAAATGATAGAAAGTAGTGTTCTAGCCCTTAATAATGAGTTTATGGTAACTTATTTCATAGGAAATACACTTTACGACAAAAAATTTACTTTTCGACAAAATACAATTAATGAACGTGCTACCGAAGAAGTTCCTATTTTATGGCAAAATGGAGTGGTAGTAAAGTAAATAAGACGATCTAAAAAGAAGATAATTCCTAATTTTATTTTGTTTAATCTTTTACTTTGGGAAAAAGACTAGGAGAAATCACATAATACCTTTTGTAATGTGACTTCTCCTATCATCAAAAAATAGATTAGATCTTATAAAATTCCTTTATACCGGTTCATTTATTATCTAAAAATCAATCTAATTTTTCTGTTAATTTTTTAAAGACTTTCTTTGCTTCTTTGTTTTCATACAAAACTTGATAAACTGCATCTAATATGGGAGTTTTAGCTTCATATTCTTGATTTAATGCCCAAGCACTTTTTGTAGCATAGTATCCTTCTGCAACCATACTCATTTCCATTTGAGCTGATTTTACAGTATATCCTTTACCAATCATATTACCAAACATACGATTCCTTGAAAAAACAGAATATCCTGTTACGAGCAAATCTCCCAAATAAGCTGAATTATTTATATTTCGTTTCATACGATGTACCTGTTTAATAAACCGCTTCATTTCTCGAATAGCATTGCTCATTAATACCGCTTGAAAATTATCGCCATATCCTAATCCATGAGCAATACCTGCCGCAATAGAATAAATGTTTTTTAAAACAGCCGCATACTCAGTACCTACAATATCATCTGATGTTTTAGTCTTGATATAATAACTAGAAAAATTGGTTGCTACAATCTTTGCTTTTTCCATATCACCACAAGCTATAGTTAAATAAGAAAGTCGCTCTAATGCTACTTCCTCTGCATGACAAGGACCTGTTATTACACCAATATTTTCGTAGGGTATATTGTATTTTGTATGAAAATGCTCTCCTACTATTAAACTACTTTCAGGAACAATTCCTTTAATCGCTGAAAAAATAACTTTCCCATCAAGACTCTCCGTCATTTTTTCGAGTTCAGCACTCAAAAAAGCAGAAGGTATTGCAAAAATTACATAATCAGCATCTTTTACAGCCTTATTAATATCGTTCGTTAGTTGTAATTTATTGATATCAAATGCTACAGAACTTAAGTAGTTTGGATTGTGTTTGTGTAATTTCAAATGCTCTAATGCGTAAATACTTCGCATGTACCAAGCAATTTGATCTACATTTTCACATAACATTTTTACGATTGCAGTAGCCCAACTACCACCACCGATAACAGCAAATTTGGGTTGTGTATTCATACTTTATTACCTCCCTATTCATTTTTAGTACGCCTAGGGCAAACGTTTTGTTATTTACCTATTAGAATGAGATAAAAAATTCTAATACGTAAACTTACTATTTTAAACAAGAAACCAAAGTTACAAAAAAAATGGCACGCATATTGGATAGTTCAGTTAGGAAACCTCAAAATCTTAATAGTATGAAAACAATAAAAATTTTTTTATTGATTATAATAATACCTTCCTTATTTCAGTCTTGTACTCATGAAACAATAATTGAAGACCATCATACTCCCAGTATTACAAACATAAGTTTACCAAAACTAATGGAAAGTTATGATTTATGGTATGTAGATTATAATGCTACAGAAGGTCCTGGTGACATTCCTTTCATAACACGTGCTTTTACTATTTCTTTTTTAAATGGGGCTTTATATGCTAACAATAACTTAACAGGTATTGGATCAACTGGCAACGGATTTGGAATAAGAATAGGAGCCTATAATTATTATCCTAATTCTATTCGTATTTTTCATGATGTATACGGAACATTTGAATTAGAAATAAGTCAATTAACAAATAATAAAATTAGGATACATGATCCTTTCCGAAAAGTAAGCTATTATTTAACGGGATACCAACGAAATAACTTTGGTTATAACAAATTATTTAATGATAACATTCATTACTTTTTACAAGAATATAAAGCTTGGGAAAAAGTGTACACTAGTAGAATAGGTGCTTTAAATAATTTTGATAAAGAAAATTTCATACAATTTCTAGCGGGCGGAACAAACAATCATTTTCGTTCTTCAAAAGACTTACGAGGGACAAATGTAAATAATATATACTGGGATTTTAATGGTTTATATGGTGTTTCAAACAATCTTAATCCTTATACTAAAAATTTAACATTAGATTATGATTTTTGGAACAATGAATCTTTTTCATTAAGCGTTATCAATGACCATCGAATTCGATTGTTTCATAACACAAGTGGTACAACGTATGAATTTGAAGGTAGAGGATTAGTACAATATCTTCGTTTGCCTGTTAGCAAAACAAAAACAGATGTAAAAAATAATTGGGTTAAAAGTTAAGTTACGTTTGTTTTTGGTGTTTAGTAAAAAAGCGCACATTGAATAAATCAAGTGCGCTTTTTGAAATTATATTCTGAACTAATTCAGAATATCAAAAACCATTTTAATAACTCATTTCTATAATGGCTCTTACTTTCTCAGGTGTAATGTTTTGTTTTTCTCCTAGTCCTTTCCATCCTCTTTCTTCAAAACGATTTACAATTACAGAAGCTGTTTCTGAATAATTTTCCGTGTTTTCAGACAAACGAGTAAGCATTCCCATCGTGTGAAAAAATTCAATTGTTTTTTCAATTGCTTTTTGAGCAATTTCATCATCAGATCCTGTTAAATTCCAAACTCTCTTTCCGTATTGAGTTAATTTTTCCTTTTTAGTATCAAACATTACTTTATACAAATTAGGTCCAATAATTGCTAAAGTTCTTGCGTGATCTATTTCGTACAAAGCCGTTAACTCGTGACCAATCATGTGAGTAGCCCAATCTGAAGGGACTCCTTTTTGAATCAAACCATTCAATGCCATAGTACAACACCACATAAAATTAGATGCTAACTTATAATCTGTTGGATTTTCAACTACAGAAGGACCTATTTCAACTAAAGTTTGTAAAATACTTTCCGCTATTCTATCTTGTAGCATACCGTCATGTGGATAAGTCAAATATTGTTCCATAACATGTGTAAAAGCATCTACTACACCATTTTGTAATTGGCGCTTAGGTAACGATTCTATTACAGTTGGATCACAAATGGAAAATACTGGAAATAAAGCACTACCTCCTAAAGTTAGTTTTTCTTGCGTTGCTTCAATAGTAATTACAGCACCCGAATTCATTTCAGATCCAGTAGCAGGCAAAGTTAAAACTGTTCCAAAAGGAATTATCTCATTAAGATCCTTGAACAATATTCGCTGACGAAGAATTTCTACCTCATCCCCCTGGTATTTAACAGCTCCTGATATAAATTTAGTCCCATCTATTACACTACCACCGCCAATAGCTAGGATAAAACCTATATTTTGTTCACGAATAACTTGAACCGCTTTCATCAAAGTCTCAAAACGAGGATTAGGCTCTATGCCTCCAAACTCAACTACCTCAAATTCCTTTAAAGCCGTTTTTACTTGATCGTAAATCCCATTTTTAAAAATACTTCCACCTCCATAAGTAAGTAAAATCTTAGTGTTTTGAGGCACTAATTCTGTCAATTTTTCTATTTGACCTTTCCCGAAAATATAATTTACAGGGTTGTATAACTCAAAGTTTGTCATGTTTTTTTATGTTTAAAAGCATAAAATTAGAAAACAATCTATCAGAAATATTATAAAATAAAGTTAAATCTTGACAAATCTTGACCCAAAAATTACAAACCTCTGCAAGACAAATAATTAAAAGCGCTAAACAAGATTAATCATTCATTTAAAAACAAAAAAAATCAATGCAAACAACAGAAAAAGATCAACTTATCCCTTTTTTATAGGCAATAAAAAACAGCTTTTTCTTTTACTAATTGCTCTTCATACTCTATAGATTTCAAAACTCAAAAACAGTAAAAATATAGAACGTTTTATTACTCCTATAAAACCATGAGCTTCTATCGTATACTATTTTAAAAAGAACTTCTTAAAAATAAAAACATATTTTCTACTTTTGCGTAAAAATAACGCAAGATATGAGTATCTCACAAAACATACGAATAGCCGTTGACGGAGTTGTTTTTGCTTATGCAAATTCATCCTTATATGTATTGCTAATCCAGCAAAAATTTGGAACTGATAGATTACACTGGGCATTACCTGGTGGATTAGTAAAAGAAAATGAGTCATTGATAGATGCTGTAAAACGAGAACTCAAAGAAGAAACCAATGTTACCGTAAATTACATCGAACAACTTTATACTTTTGGTGATGATATTTATCGTGATTCAAGAAACCGTGTCATTTCAGTTGCTTACTTTGCTCTAGTAAATCCCTCTAAACTAAAACTCATAGCTAATACTGATGCTGATGCTGTAGCATGGATTAAAATAAACGAAATACCTAAACTTGCTTTTGATCACAATAAAATTGTAAACAAAGCCCTTGAACGCTTACAAGCTAAATTAACCTACCAACCCATCGGATTTGATTTACTCCCCCAAGAATTTTTATTTTCGGACTTAGAACATTTATATACATCTATCATAGGAAAAGAAATTGATCGACGTAATTTCAGGAAAAAAATTCTCAGTCTAGGCTTTATTGAAGAAACAGATCACATACATCATCCCAAATCAGGTCGCCCAGCCAAATTTTTTAAATTTAATGTAGCTAAATACGAGGAACTTTCTAAAGACGGTATGGTTTTCGAAATTAAGTTTGCTTAAAACATCTATATTTAATATACATAAAGTATTGAATTATTTAAAAATTCAGAACAATTGTATTTAAAAAATTACCACAGATACACAGATTAAAATCACTTAGGAAGTGTATGCTGATATTTATTTCTACCAAGTAGAAAGCTATTGGATTAATTTAAGAAGACGAACTATTACAAAATCTGTGCATCTTTCACAAATAAAATTTTTCCATTGTAGCAGGTAATACAATTCTTAAAAAACATTTATATGTTTTAAAAAATGTCATCTGTTCACCTATAAGCATCTTAAAAATCGACTTTGCGTAAAAAAAACACAAAATATTTTGTCAATAAAAAAATACATCTTATATTTGCGTAACATTAACGCAAACTTATAAAAATATGTTCGTATTAAATTTAGATAAAAGCTTTACTCCCTTTAGAATACAAAACCAAATTGAATGTCAAACATTCACTTTTTCTGGAGGAGAACCCCATATAAAAATTCAACCGTTTGATACCACTCAAAAAGTGATTATTACACATCGTGCAAATAGTTTTAACGATTTTGGATTAATCATTTTAACGATTGATGCCCTAAAAAGAATGGATGTAAAAGAAATTGAACTTTTCATTCCCTATTTTCCAGCAGCCAGACAAGATCGTGTAATGATTCCTGGCGAACCACTTTCGGTAAAAGTATATGCTGATATTTTAAACAGTTTAAACCTTTCTAAAGTGTATGTTTTTGATGCGCATAGTGAAGTAACTCCTGCGGTACTTAACAATTGCCAAGTGATTACCAATTATAAATTTATAGAAAAGGTAATTGAAAACATAGGGCAAGAAGTAATTTTAATTTCACCTGATGGCGGTGCTTTAAAGAAAATTTACAAAGTCTCTGAATATTTAGGCGGTGTCGAAGTGGTTGAAGCCAGCAAAAGCCGAGATGTAAAAACAGGAAAATTAAAGGATTTTAAAGTTTACACCGATGATTTACAAGGAAAACCTTGTTTAATTGTAGATGATATATGCGACGGAGGCGGAACTTTTATAGGATTAGCCGAAGCATTACAAAAAAAGAAGGCTGGCAAATTATATTTGGCTGTTAGCCACGGAATTTTTAACAAAGGATTCGATCAATTACAAATTTTTGAAAAAATCTTTACAACCAATTCGGTTAAGGATTTTAATGAGGAAAAGTTAGTAGTAATTGATTTGAACAAAATCAATGAAATACATTATGACAAATAAAAAAAGAAAATATATAGCTAAAGAAACACTTACCATCCTAGAAAACGGATACTATATTCACGAGAATCAAAAAATAGAAGTTGCAAATCTTACAAAGCAGTCTATCATAGATACGTTTACGATCTCACCTGTAAAATGGGAGGATATTGAAAAACAAGATATCCTCCTCAATGAAAATCAAACCATCATAGAATTTAAAAATCTATCGACGATTCAAGCTCTACAAGAAGAAAAGTCAAAGGATAAAATTGCCATTTTGAATTTTGCTTCAGCTAAAAATCCTAGAGGCGGATTTTTAGGTGGTGCTTCAGCCCAAGAAGAAAGCCTTGCGCGTTCATCATCCTTATATGCTTCTTTAACAAAAGATTGGACAATGTACGAATACAATCGTAGCCAAACGAGTTTTTTGTATTCAGATTATATGATTTACAGTCCGAATACGGTTTTTTGGTTTGATGATGAAGGGGCGACTTTGGCACAGCCCATTCTTGCGGATGTGATTACGTCACCTGCACCCAATAAAGGCGCTATGTTACATAGGGAACGACCTAACGAAATTCAAGAAATTGAGGAAGTGTTCTCCCAACGTATTAAAAAGGTGCTGCATATAGCTAACCAACAAGGTGCGCAGACTTTGATTTTAGGAGCTTGGGGTTGTGGTGTTTTTAGAAATGACCCGAGTCTGGTTGCCCAATTGTTCAAAGAAGTAATTGAAAAGCATTATGCAAAAGCCTTCAAGAAAATTGTATGGGCTATTTATGACCGAAGTAAAGAAAAATTAGTACTAAAAGCTTTTCAAGAAGTTTTTGATAAAAATTAGAAAAATGAAATCCCCATAAACTAGTAGTTTGCGTAAGCAAACACAGATGATTAAAAAAGGGATAACATATGTTACCTATGACAAATAAATTTTAAACATATGAAATACACAATAGAAAATATAGATAAAAATGCGAAGTTCCTTTTCTTTTGGGGACATCAACCTTCAAATGACGGAAGTATAACCAAAACCTGTTTCAGTCAATGGTGGCAGAGTTCATTTACTGTTGACGGAATTGTCTTTCCAACTGCCGAACATTGGATGATGGCACAAAAAGCAAAATTGTTTAATGATGAAGAAATGTTTGATAAAATCATCAAGGCAAATTCTCCTCATCAGGCTAAAAAATTAGGTAGATTGGTGAAGGGTTTCGACAATGAAATTTGGAATGCGCACCGATTTGATATAGTAGTTCAAGGTAATTATCATAAATTCTCTCAAAATGAAGCCTTGAAAGAATTTTTACTAAATACCAATAACAGAATCTTAGTCGAAGCAAGTCCTGTGGATAAAATTTGGGGTATTGGTCTAACTGGTGATCATCCAAAGGCAAATAATCCTAAAACTTGGAACGGACTAAATTTATTGGGATTTGCATTGATGGAAGTGAGGGATATATTAATCGAGAAACAATGATTTTACAAGCAGCTATAGGAGACGCATACGGAGCTGGTTTTGAGTTCCAAAAGCAAGAATTTATTGATGAGTATAATGATGTAACGACCTATTATCCACACGGATTATATATAGAAATATACAAGAGATATACTGATGATACACAAATGGCGATTGCTATCACTGAACTAGTTTTGGAAGACCTTGATTGGACTGAAGAACGAGTGGCTCAAAAGTTTGTAGAGGTTTTTCATAGGGATAAGCGAAGAGGTTATTCAGATAGGGTTTATAATGCGCTTGACATAAGTAAGAATGGAAATGAATTTATGGCAAATCTTACTTTTCAAAGTAGTGGTAATGGTTCGGCGATGCGGGCGTATCCTATTGGATTTATAAAGGATATTCCAACGTTGTTGAAATGTTGCGAAATTCAGGCTAAAACGTCACATAATACCACAGAAGGAATCCAATGTGCGAAACGCATCGCTTTGGCAGTGCATTTTTACAGATATGGTTTAGATGTAAAGTATGATTTGATTGAATTTCTAAATTTGACTTTGAACGAAAATGAAACATATGAAATTATAGCTCCCATTGATATGCACGGCTATCCTACTACAAAAGCAGTGATTAAGTTGGTTTCAGAAGCGACTTCAATGCATCATTGTTTGCAAGAAGGAATAAGTTATGGAGGAGATACAGATACGGTTGCTGCTTTATGTATGGCAATTTTGAGTCAAAAAGTGAATTGTGAAAAATCACTTCCTTCATTTTTGTTTGACGAATTAGAAAATGGACCTTACGGAAGAGAGTTTTTAATGAATTTGGATTATAAATTAGAAGAGAAATTTAAAAAATGAAATCAAAAATACACAGCGCTCTTTTTGGAGTAGCCATTGGAGACGCCTTAGGTGTTCCAGTAGAATTTAAAGATAGAGACGATTTACAAAGAAATCCTGTTACAGGAATGCGAGAATATGGATCACACGGACAACCCGCTGGAACGTGGAGTGATGATAGTTCGTTGTTATTTTGTTTGGCAGATAGTTTATGCGATGGATATGATACCAACCAAATTGGGCAATATTTTGTGCATTGGAGAAATGGGCATATGTGGACGCCACACGGAAGGGTTTTTGATATAGGAATGGCAACTGGTTTTGCCATTCACAAAATTGAAAAAGGAACGCCTCCATTGCTAGCAGGTGGAACATCGGAAAGAGATAATGGTAATGGCTCCTTGATGCGTATTTTGCCTTTGGTTTTTTTAATCAAAGATATGCCTATCGAAAAGCGTTTTGAAATAACAAAAGATGTTTCATCCTTAACCCATCGACATATCCGCTCCGTTTTGGCGTGTTTTATCTATTTGGAATATGCAAGATTACTCATTGAAGGGAAATCAAAAGAAGAAGCTTTAGTTGAAATGCAAGAGACTGTTAAAGATTTTCTAAATAACAATGCCATTGCTTCTCAAAAAGAGATAGAACTGTATCATTGTGTTTTAGATATAAAATTCGGACCATATCATAAGCCAAAATTAAATGAACTAGAAGAATCTGAAATAGCTTCCTCTGGATATGTACTTCATAGTTTAGAAGCGAGTTTTTGGTGTGTGCTAACATCAAGTTCGTATGCAGAAACCGTTTTGAAAGCAGTAAATCTTGGGGGTGACACCGATACCACAGCCGCAATTGCAGGAGGATTAGCGGGATTGATTTATGGTTATGAAGCTATTCCGAAGGACTGGCTTGAAGTACTCGCCAGAAAAAATGATATAGAAAAATTATGTAATCGTATGGCTGAAAAATACAGCATCGATTAAAAGATACAACTGCAAAAACATTGCGTACTTGACGTTTAGCTTTGTACCCTTGCAGTTAAATAGTTAAATAAAATTATGGAAACAACTTTTTACAACCCACAAATATTTGTTATAAAGGATTTTTTAACACCAGCCGAATGTCAGTCGCTAATTGCTACCAGCGAAGTCATTGGGTACGAAGAAGCCAAAGTACAAACAGGTTTACACACGCAAACGATGTTAAAAGGAGTGCGTAATAATGACCGTATTTTGTTTGAAAACCCAACAATGGCTGAGGAATTGTATCAAAGAGCGTTGCCACATTTGACTTGCAAAATAGGTAATTATAATATGATTGGTTTTAACGAAATGTTTCGTTTTTATCGATACGAAGTTGGACAACGATTCAAAATGCACCGTGATGGTAGTTATGAACGTAATGAAAATGAACGAAGCTTCTTCACCTTCTTAATATACCTAAATGATGATTTTGAAGGAGGAGCAACCGAGTTTGAAGATATTGTTGCCGTCCAACCCAAAACAGGTGATGCGCTAGTATTTTATCATCCGTACCGTCACGAAGGAAAAATACTCGAATCAGGAAAAAAATATGTGTTGCGCACTGATATAATGTTTAGAAAGGAAATATAATTAAAACAAAACGGTGTTGCTTAGTTAAGCAGTTCGTTTGTCACTCCGACGTAAGGAGGAGTCACATAATCTAATTAAAAGTAAGTAAATGATTCATTAAGTCAGCTATTCAAGAAAAGTTTATAAAATTTAAAAAACTTTGCGTTTACCTATGTGTTAAGTGCTAATTGAAAAATAAAAATGATTACAAAAGAGAAAATAAAAGTATTCGACAGTTATAACGGAGACATTGACGGACCCGCAAGAGTTGGGAGCGACTATGAGAAAAAACTGTTTGGGAATAATGAATGGTCTCTAATCGACAATTTTTACCAAGACATCGAATTAATAAATAAGAGACTTGCGGCTCAAACATATATCGAACAGACATTTGTAAAACTCAAAGAGAATTGCGATAATGAAAGTTTTGAAATATTTACGGGTAAAATTGAATGCTATAAAGACTTTCAGAAAGTAGCTGAAATCTTAAAACAAATTAAAACATTCGTTTCTGAGGAAACAGATAGTATTTGGGCAGGCTTTGAGAATCCCGACAAATTTTTAGAAGAGATAAATCAAGATATTGAAAAAATTGTAAACTGTGACTATCAAACATTAGAAAAAGTAAATATTGAATTTGCACCAACTTGCACTTATCAAGAGCTTTCAATGACAAATGGTTGGAGTGATAAGTATCTTGAGCTATCGACCGAATTTGACAAAATATATGGACAGATAACCGAAAGAAAAACAGTACATATTAGTTGCTTGCCAAATGCGAGGCGTTCGTGGTGGCAGAAACTTTTTGGCTCTGAATAAACATCAATCGTAGTTTGACAGATGGTGCTTCAAAAGCCCCGCTTTCAGTAAGTTACACCCGTTCCGATAACTATCAGAATTGCGGTTAAAAAAAGAAAAGAAAAATGAAAAAGATAGTAGTATTTACAGGATCAGGAATAAGTGCAGAAAGTGGCATCCCAACATTTAGAGATGCTAACGGACTATGGAATAATTACAATCACGAAGAAATATCTTCACCAGCTGGGTGGAAAAAGAATAAAGAATTAGTATTGGAATTTTTCAACGAAAGAAGAAGAAAACTTCAAGAAGTAGTTCCAAACCAAGCACACGAATTGGTTAGTGCTTTAGAAGCGCATTTCGATGTACAAATCATCACTCAAAATATTGATGATTTACACGAAAGAGCAGGTTCCACAAAAGTGTTGCATATACACGGCGAACTAAACAAAATGTGTTCGTCTTTGAATAAAGAATTAGTATATGATTGCCCAGCCGATATTAAGCTAGGCGACAAAGCTCCAGATGGATCGCAGCTACGACCATTTGTGGTTTGGTTTGGCGAAGACGTTCCTTTGTTCCCACAAGCAGTAGCATTAACACGTGAAGCGGATATATTTATCGTGATTGGAACGTCATTAAAAGTATATCCAGCTGCCAACTTGTTAAGCTACATAAAAAGCACTGCACAACTCATTATTATCAATCCCGAAAGAGAAGGCGGAAATTTTGGAGGCAGAGCTTTATACATTCAAGAAAAATCTTCTACAGCAATGCAAAAGGTATTTGATGTGCTGGTGAGTCAGTATCAATAAAAACAAATAAACGTGACAGGTTTTAAAAACCTGTCACGTTTGAATAATAGTAAAAATGAAAACAATTCAAATATACAGACCCGTAGGTTTAAAAGAATGAGAAACCATCATAAAAGACCATCTGTACAACGATAAACGAAAAATGTAAATGAGTTAATCCACCAAAATTTAAAACTTTAATAGATTAAAAATAAAATTAGAATGACAAAGCGCGATATTGATGATTTAGTTTATATATTGAATGAAATAAAATCTGATCCAAGTAAACCAAAGCCGATAGTTTTTATAGGAGCAGGAGCATCTGCCTCAGCAGGAATACCACTTACTGGTAAGATTGTTGAAGATATATTGGAAAAATATAAAGAAAAGCCTTCAATTAAACGAATAGATAAAAGTAAAGAATTAAACTATTACGAATTGATGAGTGCTTTGTCTGCTGATGAACGTAGAGAACTTTTTTCTAGTTATATAAATAATGATAACGTTAAATTAAATGTAACGCACATATTTCTTGCACAATTATTATTAGAGGGGTATGTAGATTATGTATTTACACCAAATTTTGATGATTTGTTATTGAAAGCTTCAATGTTGTTTAACAAAATTCCACCCGTATATGATATAACACACGGTAATGAATTTACTACAACAAATTTTCAAAAACAATCTATAACCTATTTACACGGACAACATTTTGGTCAATGGTTATTAAACTCAAAAGGAGAACTTGACAAAACTAAAAATATTGTTCCTTCATTATTCCGTATGGTTTGTAATCAACGAACGTGGATAATTATTGGTTACAGTGGTGAGGATGAGTTGTTAGACGAGATAGCAAAATTTGAAAGTTTTGATAATGAATTGTATTGGGTTGGTTATAAGCAAAATGAACCGAATGAGAAGGTTAAAAATCAATTGCTAAATGCACCTAATAAAAATGCATACTTGATTTCTGGTTACGATTCAGATACTTTTTTTCTGGATTTACATTCTAAATTAAAATTGAAAACACCTGAGATTATTAATAGGCCTTTTTCATACTTATCGAGTGTTATTGAAAAAATTAAAGATGTAGAGGAATATGAAATCACAGACCAAGAATATATTCCAAGTTTTGATTTTTTTAAAAATAGATTAGATCGAAATAAAGAAATTACGAATAATGCAATTGAAAAATATGAGAAAACTGAAAAATTTGAATTAGAGGGGAAAATCTATGATGCCATTTTAAATAATAAGTTTGATGAAGCTTTACATTTTACAGAATTAGTAGAAAGAAGTTATGAAAATTTAAAGCCTTTATTGTCAAATTTATATTATAGGTGGGGAACTTTTGAAGGAACAAAATTTAAAGAAACAAAAGATAACATACAGCTTCAGATAAGCATCGATAAATTTAAAATTGCTACAGACTTAAATGATAATAATTATGAAATTTATTTTAACTGGGGTTTCAGTTTATATAGTCTAGCTAAAGGCTTAAAAGATCAAAAAGTATATCAAGAAAGTATAAAAATCTATGAAAAAGCTAATGTGAAATATTATGAAAAATATTCAATAAATAATCATAAAATTTTAAATAATCTAGCTGTATCTATTTTTGACTTAGCAATATTAAAAAATGATAATAAGCTTTTGAATGAAAGTATTGAAAAATTAGAAGAAGCTTTAAAAGTTAAACCTGACTTTATCTTGGCACATAGAAATTTGGCAGATTTTTATCAAAAAATAGGGGAAGAACAAGATGATGATAATTATTTAACTAAAAGTGTTTCAGCATATGAAAAGGTTATCCAACTTGCTTCACAAAAAAGGAAAGATGATGAAGAATATATAAACGATATAGATTATGTTAATTGGGGTTATGCATTATATAAATTGGCTAAAAACAATGAAAGTTCACTAGAAGATGTGATTGAGAAGTGTGAGCAGGCATTAAAATTTAATTCTATTAATTCGTCAGCTTATCAATTGTTAGGATTGACATTTTCAAAGATAGCGAAAATTAAAGGAGATATTGAGATCTATAAATTAAGCCTTCAAAAGTTTGAAGAAGCATTAAAAATAGATAATAGAAGATTTGAAGTTTTAAATAGTTATTCAGCTACACTAATAGAAATTTTCAATTTCACCAAAGAAGATAAATACTTGAAGGAAGCTAAAAAAAATGCTCAAGAAGCTTATAGTCTAAATAATAAAAATTCATATAATCTTGCTTGTTGCTATGCGTTAGAGAACAATAAAAAAGAAGCATTGAAATACCTTGAAGAAGTGTTAAAAAATAAATCAGTTTCTATTAAGCACATTTTAAATGATGATGATTGGGGAAATTATAAAGATGATACTGAATTTATTCAATTAATTGCAAAATACAATTAAGCAAAATGAAACTCACCATACACGGCTATTCCACTGCATTATTTGCCACTTGGTACGCCATAGAAGAACTCGGAATTATTTTTGATGCAGGCGACGGACTCGTTTCGGGCTTGATGGGTAAGTGCGGAAAGTTCAAACATCTATTTATTACCCATCCAGACAGGGATCATCTTACTGGCTTATTAGCATTCAATCAAATGTACGGGTATAATAAACCAACGATTTATTATCCAAAAGATTGTAAATCCTTCCCGTTTTTGGAAACGTTTACAGCAAATTTTGATCCGCAATCAAAAGGCACACACTGGGTAGGAATTGAAGCAAAGGAATGTATCGCCATAAAAGAAAAATTAGTAGTCGAAGCCATAAAAAACGAACATATTTATACACCCAATGCTGAAAATAAAAGTTTGAGTTACAAAGTTTGGGAAACCAAAAAGAAACTGAAGCAGGAATTTTTAAATTGTTCGGCTAATGAATTAAAAGAATTACGAATACAAAAAGGAGAAGCGGTACTATTCGAGGAACAAAAATCACTACTTCTATCCTATTCAGGCGACACCCCTGTAACGGATTACCAACGGTATCACGGTTCAAAGGTTTTAATTCACGAAGCCACTTTTTTAACCAAAGAAGAGCAAGCCACTAAAAATGACAAAAACCAACATAGCTCACTGGAAGAAGTAATGCAAATGATTGCAGAAATTGAAGTCGGAGAAGTTATTTTAGGACATTTTTCATCACGCTACGCCAACGAACAAATTATCGAAGCCATCAAAAAATGGAGTACACATTACAACATCAAAGTGCCTATTTATTTGATGCCTATTGGAAAAATGAAAAAGGATATTTTGAATGGGAATACCGTAAATTAAAAACCTAAAAAATTGAATTATAAAAATTAAATACTACAGAGATACACAGAGAAGTAACTCAGAGAATCACAGAATTTGGAAAACTTTGTGTGACTTTATGAAAAACTTTGCGTAACTCTGTGTAACAAGAAAAAAAATGAAACTCACACTTCTTAAAGCCGACATCACAAAAATACAAGCCGATGCCATTGTCAATGCTGCTAATACCTCTTTATTAGGAGGTGGTGGAGTCGATGGCGCCATTCACAGAGCAGGAGGTTCAAAAATCTTAGAAGAATGCATCCAAATAAGAAACAGACAAGGAGGTTGTGAGGTTGGTCAAGCCGTAATAACCACCGCGGGAAATTTACCTGCTCAGTATGTAATTCATACCGTAGGTCCTGTATGGAACGGAGACAAAGAAGAAAAGAAAGCACTTTTGGCGGATTGTTATAAAAATGCTTTAGACTTGGCAGAGGCACACCAATGCAAAACCATCGCATTTCCCAACATCAGTACAGGAATTTATCGTTTTCCAAAGAAAGAAGCGGCTAGTATAGCATTGGAAACCATACATTCTTATCCTTTTAAAAATATAGAAGAAGTGCTTTTCGTCTGTTTTGATGATGAAAATTATGAATGGTATAAAGAAATGATGTAAAAATTAAATTCCACAGAGATGCAAAGAGAAATAACTCAGAGATTCACAGAATTTTTAAAAAAACTTCGTGTGACTTCGTGAAAAAACTTAGTGCAACTCTGTGTAACAAAAAAAATATGAACTTACAATTAAAAAAATATATAGAACAATTACAGGAATGGCCACAAAGCGGACACCATATTATGGCGCAATATGACGAGGAAAAAATAATTGTTTATCAATCGTACCGACCGGAAATTGGAAATTTTGCAGTTAAGAATCAATTTTTTGGTGGCGCTTTTAGCCTCGACCGAATGACGTGGATTAAACCCAATTTCCTTTGGATGATGTATCGCAACGGTTGGGGAACAAAAGAAGGACAAGAAGTCGTTTTAGCCATTCATTTAAAACTAGAAGCTTTCGAAAAATATTTGGAAAATGCTGTCTATTCTTCCTTTAATCAAGTAGAAGGTATGTCTATGGAACAATGGCAGGAAGCAGTAAAAACATCCAATGTTCGTTTGCAATGGGATCCAGATCACGACCCTTACGGAAATAAACTAGAAAGAAGAGCCATACAAATTGGATTACGAAACGAATTTAGTCGGTCATTTGCTAAGACGGATATACTTCAAATCGAAGATATCAGCTCATTTGTAGCTGAACAATACGAATTCGTAAAAAAGAATGAATTAGAACAACTTTTTATTCCAGAAGAAAAGCCACTTCGGTTTAAAAATGAAGAATTGAACAAAAAATTAAAATTACAATGAACGAAAAAGATATAAAAAATATAAGCAAATTCCTGAGTCTAATTCTCAGACATTCACCAGAGACCATAAATCTAAAATTAGATGAAAACGGATGGGCAGATGTAGAAGAACTTATTACAAAATCAAATAAAAATCGGAAAGCATTGGATTTCGAAACACTTCAATATGTTGTTGAAACCAATGACAAAAAACGATTTTCCTTCAATGAAGATTTAACCAAAATCAGAGCCAATCAAGGACATTCCATTTCAGTCGATTTAGAACTACAACCACAAACCCCACCCGATGAATTATATCACGGGACAGTAGCGAAGTTTATCGAAACAATTTTGAAAGACGGAATACAAAAAATGAGTCGGCAACACGTACATTTAAGCAAAGACAAAGAAACCGCAATCAAAGTAGGTAACCGACGAGGAGCTGCGATCATTTTAAAAATCAATACCCACCAAATGGTAAAAGATGGTTATTTGTTTTATTGTTCCGAAAATAGCGTTTGGCTAACCGATGAAGTACCTCCAAAATATATTCAGCGATGAGAACACTAGTTTTTGGCGACATACACGGAGGACTTCGCGCCTTGGAACAATTGATAGAAAAGGTAGGCATCACTCCGACTGATAAATTAATTTTTCTTGGTGATTATGTCGATGGTTGGAGTGAATCTGACCAAACGGTAGAATATCTTATCCAATTAAGTAAAAAATACCATTGCGTTTTTATACAAGGAAATCACGATTTGTGGTGCGGACGTTGGTTGAATTTGGGAGTATCAAACCCCGTTTGGGAAGAACACGGTGGGAAAGCAACCATTCAGAGTTATATCCAGTCAGGTTTACTAGCTTCAGCCGAGCACAAGACTTTTTATCAGAATTTCCAAGAATACCATATCGACGAGGATAACCGACTTTACATTCACGCTGGTTTTACTTCTATACACGGAGTAGAAAAAGAAGAAAACCGATTGGATTTTTGCTTTGATAGAACCCTGTGGGAAATGGCTTTGACAATGGACAAACGAATTAAAAAAGATTCCAAATTATTTCCAAAACGATTATTACATTACCACGAAATCTTTATTGGACATACACCTACTCTAAATTATGATGTTGAAGTTCCTATGCAAGGTTGCAATGTTTGGAATATCGACACTGGAGCAGGTTTTTCAGGAAAACTAACCTGTATGGATGTCGCAACTAAAGAGTTTTGGCAAAGTGATATGGTATGGGAATTATATCCAAATGAAAAAGGGAGGAATTAAATGAAAACAATATATAGATCACCAGAAGAAATCTCGGAGCGAGATAAAAACAGACCATCTATATTCTTAGCAGGATCCATAGAAATGGACAAAGCAATAGATTGGCAAACTTACTGTGAAGAAAAACTTTCAGATCAATATACTATTTTTAATCCTCGAAGAAAATCTTGGGATTCTAGTTGGGAGCAAAAAATTGAAAATCCCGATTTTAAAGCACAAGTCCTTTGGGAACTAAACGCCTTAGAAGAATCAGATATCATAATAATGTATTTTGCAGAAGACACAAAATCGCCCATTTCCTTATTAGAATTCGGACTATATGCAAAGTCTAAAAAAATGAAAGTAGTTGTAGATAAAGCATTTTGGAGAAAAGGAAATATAGATATTGTGTGTGAAAAATACGGAATAGAACAATTTGATAATTTAGATATTTTAATAAATTCGTTAATCAAAAGAAATCAAATTAAAGAGAATCAAGAAGTATTATAAAAAATGATTCACAGTATTTTTTACATACTTTGATTTATTATAAATTTAAAAACCAGCCCCAGCGGGGCAATATATAAGTAAGAAAGAGAAAAAGTAACAACAACCAGCCCCAGCGGGGCGATACATCACTATGGCGGACTCCTACACACAAATATACATTCAGATAGTAATCGTAGTAAAGCGAAGAGAAAACCTAATACAAAAAACTTGGAAAGACGAGTTATACAAATATATAACAGGAATTATCACAGAAAAAGGGCAAAAACTAATCCGAATCAATGGAGTAGAAGACCATATACATATATTAATCAGTTTAAAACCCAGTATGGCATTATCCGATTTAGTTAGAGATATAAAAGCCAACAGTTCAAAATGGATAAACGAAAAAGGATTTTGTAAAAGTAAATTTGAATGGCAAAACGGATTTGGAGGATTTTCCTATTCAAAATCAGCAATAGAAAATGTGATAAACTATATAGATAACCAAGAAGCACACCATAAGAAGAAAAAATTTAGAGAAGAATATATCGGATTTTTAAAGAAATTTGACATTGAGTTTAAAGAAGAATATCTTTTTGATTTCTTTGACTGAAAAGATGTCGCCCCGCTGGGGCTTTAAAATCAGTAGAGAGTATTCGAGTTAGGGAGATTTCGCTCCTCTGGAGCTAGAAAAACGCAGAATTAATAGAGAATTGAGAATTTTATTAAGTAAATCCATTCACAATTTATAAATATATTATCAATGGAAAAAAGTAATGCCACAGGGATGACATATCCCTAAATAATGTCTAGCAATACAACCCAGCTGGATGGATACATTTTAACACTAACATAACCAGCCCCAGCGGGACGACATATCCAACGAGTAACAAAATATCTAACACAAAAAAGCCCCAGCGGGGAGATATATCCATAACGAGCAA